>CAYMDJ010000108.1:0-1056 GCA_964389315.1 uncultured archaeon | reverse complement strand
TGGCGTGCCTCGCGCCGTAAAAGGGTGTTTGAACTCGGGCCAAGAGCTTTCCATAAGGCCTTCCTTTTTGCGGGTTCTTTCCCAAGGGTTTCTTGCGACTTGCGAAAGCGTCCGTAAGAAAGGCTTCACCACAGGCTCTTATGCTAACCGCTACACCATGATGGCCATCCACTCTAATAACAATATGGTTAAATATATAAATAAACAGAATCCAAAAGTAGAAGGTTCCACAACAGACCGATGCCCGAGAGGGCATCCAACGAATGGTGCTCCTGTCGTCTAGTCCGGTCAAGGATCCAGGCCTTTCGGGTTCGGCTCGGAAGAGTTGACTGACCTCATGGTCGGGATGAAAACGAAGAAAGCCTGTGACGCGGGTTCAAAGAAGCCTCTTTTCAAGAAAGAGGCTTCAGCCAGAAAGAAGGCTGAGGCCTTCCGAAAGGAAAGAAGCTTGGGAAATCCCGCCGGGAGCATCCAAAAACAGAAAGCCGCATAGAATCATGTGGATAAATGCGGCCAACAACCAACCAACTCAAGTTTAAAAACCCATTGCTTCATTATTATATGAAGCATATAGAGGGGGTTCCCGAGCGGTCAAAGGGGCAGGATTGTGGGTTCTAAGAACCCATGATGCCATGCTTAGGACCCTGTGACTTAGTGTCTTCGTCGGTTCGAAAGAACCCTTTAGCACCGGTAAACGCGCTAAAGCGTTCGCGGAAAGAACTTCCGCAACAAGGTTCTGGGAATCCGGCCCCCCTCATTCTTATTTTTAAAGACATCACGCACATAGAACATTATAATGTAAAATCGGCAAGTTGCCCACCAGCTTTTCAAACCCAGTAGCAACATAACCAATACTGGGTTCGAAAGTCCGTAAGCTGGTATGAGAGGGTTCCCGAGCGGTCAATAAGCCTTTTTCAAGAAAAGGCTTAAGCCAAAAGGAGCTTACGCTTCCGAAAGAAATGGGTTTGACCAAAGGGGCAGGGCTAAGGACCCTGTGACTTAGTGTCTTCGTCGGTTCGAAAGAACCCTTTAGCACCGGTAAACGCGCTAAAGCGT
>CAYMDJ010000107.1:0-1094 GCA_964389315.1 uncultured archaeon | reverse complement strand
GCAAGGACTTTCTTCAATCGTACCGAGAACCATTTCTGGTGCCCCTTGCTGAGAAGGCAAAGGCGTGTTGGGAGAAATCGACCTAGGGAATTCGGCAAATTAGCCCCGTATCTTTGGTAGAAGGGGTGCCAACTACCCTGGTTGACCAGGACTAGTTGGTCGCAGTGACAAGGAGGCCCCGACTGTTTAACAAAAACGTAGGGGAGTGCTAATCGGAAACGATTTGTATACTTCCTGAGGCCTGCCCAGTGCCGGTGTGTTAAGCCCGAGTTCAATCGGGTGAAGCCCCGGTAAACGGCGGCGGTAACTCTGACCGTTGACTTAGGCGGTCACAAAATTTGGCTATATGCGGGAACCCCCAAGCAATTTGGGTCCTTAGTAAGGAAAAATCCCAGAGAGCGATGATGGGTAATCCGCAGGAAACTGCTTGCTTCATGGAGGTGATAACCATGAAGGAAAACGAACAGGCGCTGAGTAAGCTCCTGAAAAAGAAGCGTTATCTAAGGTTTTATATCTTAGGTTTCGTGGATGCCGAAGGTTGTTTCAGCGTTTCTCTTAAGAAACAAGACACAACAAGATTTGGATGGGTTTTAGATCCGTTATTTCAAGTAACTCAGCACAAATCTAACAGATCTGTTCTGGAACAAATCAAAAAAGAACTGGTCTGTGGAAGAATAGTAGAGAAACCTGGACAAAAGGACACACTGATATACCTAGTTGACAACAGAAGACAACTTAGAGAAAAGGTAATACCATTCTTTGAAAAATACAAACTTATTACAAAGGGTGGTGATTTCCAGAAATTTAAGGAAATTGTAACAGGCCTGGAAAACAAAGAACATTTCGAAATAGAAACCTTTACTAAACTAATAGAAAAGGCATTCAAAATGAACCTTGAGGGTAAACAGAGAAGATATAAACTCGAAGAGGTTCTAAAAAATCTGAAAAGCAAGTAGGATCCCCAGAGGCCATACGCCAAACACCCGAGTGGGTGAAGATATGGTCCAACTCTTACAGTAATGTAAGGTACAGTTGCTTAAGGTAGCGTAATCCCTTGCCGATTAATTGTCGGCCTGCATCAATGGCTTAACGAG
>CAYMDJ010000106.1:0-1101 GCA_964389315.1 uncultured archaeon | reverse complement strand
CCCTGAACTTCCTGTTGACTTCCTCATAGACCTCGAAGGAGCCGATGTCGTGCCAGGCCTCTTTGAAGACGAACCCGTGAACTGGCATCCTCTTCATAAGCCATGTGGTGAAGAATCCGGGCGCGTCGGGGTTGTTGTTTCCTGCAATATACTCATCGATGTGGCTGATTATCTCCCTGGGGAAGTAGTAGATGCAGGTTGCCGTGAGGGCGGATTTCGGCTCCGAGGGCTTCTCCTGGAACTCCGCTATCTTGCCTTCCTCGTCGAGGATGCACACTCCGAACTTGTTCCTCACTTTCTCGATGTCGCCCAGGTCATGCAGCGCAAGGGCAGGGGCCTTCCTTTCCCTCTGGAAAGAGAGGAAGTCCTTCATCTTGAACTCGAAGATGTTGTCTCCCCCAACGATTAGAAGGTCGTCGTCTATGCCATTCTCCTTTATCAGCCAGTTGATTGCGCCGATTGTTCCCATCTTCTCGTTCTCGCTCCTCGTGGGCTCTGTAACCACCTCGAAATCCTGGGGGTGGTTCCTCTCCCATTCACGGAAGACCTCACCGAACTTGCTGTTCGTTGATATTATTATCTTCCCCTCGTGCTCAAGTCCCTCAAGCTTCTCGAGTATGTGGTTTATCATAGGCTTGCCTGCAACGGGCAGGAGCGACTTGGGCTGGTTCTCTGTCAGCGGCCACATCCTCTTGGCGTAGCCGCCGGCCATTATTATTATCTTCATGATACCACTCGATGTTTCTAATTTCCCACAATGAGATTTAAAGGTTTCTGTGTTATAACGTTCTTGTGTAATGATGTCCATGCACCCGAAAGAACCCTTTTACTGCTAACTTTAACATATCATACCTATCCCAAAAGCGTTCACGGAAAAGAAAAATCTGCGTATTTGGCTTAAGCCTTGCGACTGAAACCAGCAAACAGCGCGGAAGCGTCCGTAAAGGCTTAACAGTTAACTTTATAAATACTCTTATCACTACAAAACTTAGCAACTATACAACGGAGGTAATACAATGGTAGAATTCCAGACCGTAAAAGCAGAAGAAATAAAGTTCGGCAAGAACAACTTCCTTGAAGTCGCAAGGAAAAAGGCCGTTG
>CAYMDJ010000105.1:0-1113 GCA_964389315.1 uncultured archaeon | reverse complement strand
CTGAAACGAGGCCCTCTCGCGAAGCTCGCCAAGCAGTTCGGCCTGGGAGTATGATCCCTGGAACAGGACTTATTTATTCCCAAATTCCAATTCCATTAGATGAAGGCAATAATCTTTGACATGGACGGGATAATAGCAGATACAGAAACAACCTATTGGGAGTCCTTCAACAAGGTGGTTGAGGGATTCAGCATAAAGATAAGCAAGGAAGATTGGTTCACGAGGTTTCCTGGAACAGGGACCGTCTTTATAATATCGACGATTTTCAGGGAAAATAACATCGAGCCGAAAGAGGGGATTGATTATTGGATTGAGAGATGGAAAGACGAATATGCAGGCAAGGTGAGCAAGGGAGAGATTAAGCCAGTAAAGGGGTTCATGGCATTCAACAGCAAACTGAACAGCCTTGGGATGAAAAAGATTATTGCCACGAGCAGTCACAGGAAAAACGCTTCCATTGTTCTGAAATCGCTCGGCATCGAGAAGGAGTTTGATGTCGTCGGGAGCGAGGATGTCAGGGAAACGAAACCGGCCCCGGATTTGTTCCTTGAGGCAGCCAGGAGGGTTGGTCAAGAGCCAAAGGACTGTATCGTGCTCGAGGATACCACGGTCGGGATAATCGCTGCAAAGAGGGCAGAGATGAAATGTGTGGCGCTCACCACCACCGCTCCCCGGAACGTTCTGGAGAAGGAGCAGCCTGATTTCATATTCAACGATTACACTGAAATCGATATTAACAAGCTACTGAAGGTATGATTTTAAATATAACCTTTTAACATGGTTAATATGGCCAGGTACAAATGCGACGCATGCGGATGGGAAGGAAAGCCGCTCTTCATGGAGCCGGCAACCAGGCTCTGCCCCAACTGCAGGAGCGTCAACGTGAAGAAAATCAAGAAGTCAGACAAAGAGTAAGAGATATGCGCTGGTAGTCTAATGGTAGGACGTCAAGCCGCAAGGCGCGGAACCCTGCCAACTCGCTGGAAGCGAGGCCGATCGGTGGAGATTCGGGTTCGAGCCCCGACCAGCGCATATAATAATTCAGGGTATGTTGAAGTGGGTGTCTGCCGTGCTCATCCCCTTCTGTATGAGCGGCGCGGATATTGCCCACGA
>CAYMDJ010000104.1:0-1124 GCA_964389315.1 uncultured archaeon | reverse complement strand
TTTGATTTTCCCTCGTGGAGCCGAAGGCGGAACAGAGCTGGAAAATCAAATTTGGGTGGAGAAACCTGCAAGGTTTCGGAACCGTTAAATTCCTGTTAGTTTCGTCTGACCAACGGGAAGACCTAAAATTTAGTGCAACGTTCCGTAGGAAAATTTTAGAGTTTTTTCGTGGGCGTTTCATCATATGAGCAAAGCGATACATCAATAACAAGAATCAAGGGGCTTGAGATAATAATGATTAATCTAATCTTTGTAAGAGAGATAATGGATTTACTAAGTTTTTATCATTCATTCCAGCATGTAAATAATCCATACTAAACATGTCATACGGTAAGTAACACATTTCTAAATGAAGGTGGTGAAAACTTCTTCCAAATTCTTTTAAAACATCCTCAGGAACATTTACTAAATCTGACAAATCAAGTGGCCAAGTGCCAACACGTCCAATATATTCTCCTGATTCAATAATTAAGTCTTCTTGATCTGGATCAACTTGAGTTCTATTCCTGATTTTTTCAGGTATTGAATCTGGATCAACATGAATAAAACCATATTCAATTTTGGACTCTTCACCCAATAAACTGAAATTTGCCAAATAATTATCAGCATTTGGATGGCAAGCAACAACTCTTGATTTTTCAGGAGCAACAATAGGAACTCCTGTGTGTGTTTGAATGTCAATACCCCTATGAGGTCTAGGAAATGTTGGAAGAGAATAGTTTCTTTCTTGAAAATAACATGCTAAATGAAATGGTACTTCTGATACTTTAATAGGCCAAGGTATGGCATTTTTAAGTGGATTTAATGCTCTAGGTAAATTACCATTTTCAGAGTGTGATGTGTATTTTTTTGAATTTCCTATTAATTGTACCATAAGCCTAAAAGAGAGTGCTTATTTATAAAGCTTTCTATTTGTTACTACTGCGGGGTGTCTATTATCTCAAGCCCCCATAATCTTTTAGCCCACGAAAAAATTGAAACTAACGTTCGCAGCTTAACGAAGTTTCTACCCCCGGTTAATTTTTTGACTCTTTGTTCAAAGCAGTTAGCGGTGTAGAAATTTGGGCGCAGCGTAGCGGAGCCGTTAAGGTGCTGTTAAACTCCCGTAACCAATATGACCTTTC
>CAYMDJ010000103.1:0-1127 GCA_964389315.1 uncultured archaeon | reverse complement strand
ACGTTGTAGTAGCCGAACTTGGCGTCCTGCCAGGGGACCCAGTTGCACTTGTAGACGTTGGCGCCAATCCTCTCTATGGAGGAGCAGGTGTCCCCGTAGCCAGAGGTGTTAAGGATGTAGGATATCTCGGTCGAGGTGTCAACTGCCATGGGTTCCTCGCAGTAGTTCTGGATGAATCCCTGGATGAGGACGGTCTCACCTATGGAGAAGTTCTGGGAGCCGTCGGGAAGGTCTATCACCGGGTATAGGCTTCCGATGACCGTGAAGTTGAACGTCGAGGATTGGGTTGGCTTGTAGCAGGAATCCGAATCGCTTACCCTGGCATACCACTGGTGGATTCCGACCTCGTATTCCTCGTTTGTAAGCGGGGTAGAGGCGTTGTCGCATGTGGGGAAGAAGCTGTAATTTGCATGTCCGGTATCGTTTGTCGTTACGTAACGGCCCGAGTCCCAGGATGCTCCGCCGCCTGTTCCTACCTTGGTTATGTTTATTGCCGTGGAGATCCCTGAACCGAGGAGGGTCCCGTTCTCGTCATACATCCTCACTATAAGGGAGAGGTTTATCAGGTCTGATGTCCTGTTGGATATGTTGCCGTAGCCGCCCCATATCGACTCGTAGGTGACGTCGTCCTCCTCTATGGAGAAGGTCCTTATGGTGGTCGCGTTGGTGTTGGATGAGTTGTCGTAAGCCACGAACCTCAGGCGTGCGGAGGAGTTGACGAACGCGCAGGTGAGGGATTCGGTGAAGTTGAGCGTGTCCCAGCCGGAGCATGACGGGCAGGATTTGTTCTCAACGACCGTCCATCCGTCCCCGTAGTCTATCTCAAGGGAGACGTTGACGTCGTCTCCCTCGGGGTCCTTGACAGTGACGTTGAAGGTCCAGCCCTCACCCCATCCGCGGGAGATACCTGTCCCGTAGAGGACCTGCTGTATGGTCTCGCCCTGGAGATAGGGCGGGTAGTTGATGTTTAGCTGGACAGTCAGGTTCTCTGTCTTATTATATTTGTAGCAGGAATCATCGGTGTCAACGTATCCATACCAGGTCTGGTTGCCGTCAAAGAACCGGGTGTCAGGGAGGAAGGTCACGTTGGCGTGTCCGGACTGGTTGGTTGAGGTGGAGTTTATCAT
>CAYMDJ010000102.1:0-1193 GCA_964389315.1 uncultured archaeon | reverse complement strand
TCGCGAAGCTCAGGGACGAGCACGTGAAGAGAAGCGAGAAGAAGGCAGGGGCCGGTTATTCCGTGAAGAAGGCAGGGGACGCCACAGCGATACTGGTGGGCTTCCCTTCCGTTGGGAAGTCAACAATCCTTAATAGATTGACCAACGCCGAATCGAAGGTCGGCCATTATGACTTTACGACGCTCAACATAATCCCGGGGATGATGAGGCTCAACCACGCCATGATACAGCTCCTGGACATCCCGGGAATGATAGAGGGCGTGAGCAGGGGGAAGGGGAGGGGAAGGGAGATCCTCTCTGTGGTTAGGAACGCTGACGTCATAATATTCGTGCTGGACGCGACAAAGAAGAGCCAACTGAAGGTCATGAGAGAGGAATTGTATAACGCGGGCTTCCGCCTCGACCAGCAACCGCCTGACGTAACGATAAAGAAGAAGTCCGGCGGGGGGATTGACATAGGAAGCGCTGTCAAGCTCACGAGGATGAGCCTGGACCAGGCAAGCTCCATCCTGAGGGAGTTCAAGATACTCAACGCAGAGGTCGTGATAAGGACTGACCTGACCGCGGAGCAGTTCATTGACTGCGTGATGGGAAACAGGGTCTACATCCCCAGCCTGGTGGTGATTAACAAGATGGACCTGGCCAGCAGGGATAAGCTGGATAGGATGATTAAGGAGGCCGGTGAGTGCATAGCCATATCAGCCGAGAAGGACGAGGGAATGGACGATATGAGGGAGGAGATATGGAAGAGGGTTGGCCTGATAAGGATTTACCTCAAGAGGGTGGGCAAGAACCCTGACATGGACGAGCCCCTTATAATGGGGAGGGGAGCGACCATAAAGGACGTGGCAGAGAAGATACACAGGGTCTTTGAGGAGAGGTTCAGGTTCGCCAGGGTGTGGGGCTCCAGCAGGTTCGGCGGCCAGAAGCTCGGCGTTGATTATATTCTCCATGACGAGGACATCGTTGAGTTCCATATGTATTAAATCCCGAATACAAAATATTGTCATGTGGGAGTATCTTGCGTTGTTTCTGGTGCTGGTCGTTGTGGTGATGTTCCTTCTCTACAGGAGGGCGCAGGCAGAGAACCTCTCCCTCAAGGAGAAACTCTCCGGTTTGGTGTCCAGCAAGCAGAGCCTATCCACCAAGTATGGGAGGATGTCAGAGCAGTTCATGCCCTTCCTCAAGGACTA
>CAYMDJ010000101.1:0-1229 GCA_964389315.1 uncultured archaeon | reverse complement strand
GTGCCGGATATCTTCACGAGGTTCCTGTCAGAGAGGGCGGATACATAGTTCCTGAAGGTGCGGTCCACTATCTTCTCCATGCCTGCCCTTGAGGATGCGGAGATTAATTCCTTGTAGAGGGTTGCTGAATCTATCTCCCCCCGCTCCTTTATGATTTCGAGGAGGAGCCGCTGGTATTCGTTGAGGTGCTCAGTCAGGTCCTTCTCGGGGATTTTCCCCACCTCGGGGAGCTTGTCAGGGATGGTCTCCAGTCCGCTGGATTCTGCCTTCTCTGCAGCCACCATGAGCATCGAGAGAGCGGCCCTGGCGTCTCCCCCAGAGGATTCGGCTATCCTTCTCATGAGGGTTGGAGGGACCTTGTCGGGAAGGATTCCCAAGTCTGCCCTGTCCCTGAGTATGTCAATGAGCTCGTCCCTTGAGTACCTGGTGAAGTGGATGTTCTCCATCGAGGAGAGGCGGCTCCTTATCCTGTCATCCACGCCAGAGAGCGCTGTATCCCTGTTGGAAATCATGAGTATTGAGACCCTCTCCAGGAGGATTAGGTCGTAGAGGATGGAGAAGTCGGTAAGGGCGTCGACCTCGTCGAGCATGACCACGAGGCCGGAGGATTCGAGCCTCTTCCTCATCATCAGGATGAGTTCGTCAGGTGCTGAGCCCTTCCTGTGCGCAGTGAGCGCAGAGCCAAGGGATTCAAGAATCCTGAACAGGACGGCGTATCTGGATGAGTGCTCCCAGCAGTTTATGTAGACTGACTGGAGCGAGGTCTCTTCTGCTATCCCTTCGGAAACATATCTAGAGGTGCAGGTCTTTCCCGTTCCAGTGGGCCCGTGGATGAATGCATGCCTTCCCTGCGTCCCCTCAATTAAGGGGCTTAGCGTCTCCCTTAAGGCAGAGATGTGGCTGTCCCTGTGGATTATCCTGTTCGGAAGGAAGCTCTCCCTGAGGGGGGTGGGGTCCCTGATTATTATGGTGGTCACACTATATCCTTGGGGAGAGAACTTTTATTGGTTTCAGGCACAGGGATTAATTTTTAAAGAGACCGCTCAAATAACAAGCATGGCAGAGGCAGAAGCGGACAGGGTGAAGAATGAGATAGAGGAGATAGAGGAAGAGATAAAGAAGACCAAATACAACAAGGCGACCCAGTTCCATGTGGGCCAGCTCAAGGCAAAGCTCGCGAAGCTCAGGGACGAGCACGTGAAGAGAAGCGAGAAGAAGGCAGGGGCCGG
>CAYMDJ010000100.1:0-1260 GCA_964389315.1 uncultured archaeon | reverse complement strand
AACCTGTGACTTCTACCGTGTGAAGGTAGCACTCTCCCGCTGAGTTAACCGCCCTGTATTATTAGATAACTGTAGATGAAAGGGGGGGCAGTGTCAAGGGGAAATAGCCCCGGGTCCTTGGAGGCAAATGAGAAGCTCTAAAGGAAGCCGATTACGTGCAGAAGGTTAGCTGCGTTGAGTTACCAGATTTTTACCACCTAATATTATTATATACATTTACAATAACAAACAAAAAGAAACTTAATAAACCTACGGTATATGACCATGTTTGAACTGAAGGCGTGTGTTTTTCAAAATTAGTTAGGACTTTACCTTGCTGATAAAGCTCTTTCTCTTTCTTTTTCAAAGCGCCTCTTCTCCCTCTTATTGCTCGATCGTATCTATTTACCCCTGCAGTCATTGCCCACATACCCATAATAATAGACAACACTAGAGATACCCAACTGATCAATAGAAAAATCTTATATGACATAACTTGATCTTTAGCCAAAAAAGCTAACGATACTACAAATGTACCGCTTGCCAAGGTTGATTTTATTTTAATATCTTCTATTATAAATTTATCTCTAAGTATTTCCCATTGTTGTAAATCACTCATAAGATTTCTCCGATTTCAAACCAGTGGCTAAGCTAAGACAAGCGCGGTGTTCGCGCGTCAGTTCTCCAGCACAATTTTAGGCGCCTCCCAATGATTTTAAGCTTTCAATAAACACCCTCATTGCAGCACTAATCAGCTCATTCCTTTTCGGCAGATAGTCTTTGAGACTTGGTTTTATCGTTGTATCGAATGCCTTGATTATTTGTGCTGTTACGTCTGTTCCAGATTCCCTCAGTATGGCTTCTATACGAACAAGGTATTGATCGGCTAGATGTTTATACTCTTTGTCATTCCAATTTCTAAGTTTCCAGTGAAAATCGTTTAAAAGCTCCTGACAATCCTTGTTCTCTTTGAGAATCTTTAGCTTTCTGATTGTTTTGCGAGTGAGCGGTGCACCATCGATGAAAAAAGGTTCTCCATTCTGATAAGGAACTACTATTTCGTCGATCAAACGCCCAAAAGGTAACCCTGCCTGAATCAACGGCTTATCGTAATCCACGGCTTCCGCAAAAACTGCGAAGATTGCTTCCGACTCCTTTTGCGTTTCGGTCATTTTTCTTAAAGACGCCTCATCTTAGATTATCCTGCCTACATAAGCTTTTTTGCGGCACAATAAAACCCCTGCTTGAGACTATGAAACTATTAAGTATATTTGTCAACCC
>CAYMDJ010000099.1:0-1312 GCA_964389315.1 uncultured archaeon | reverse complement strand
GCCAGAACAACACCTTCAGCATCTGGACAGTCGAGGCCAACACGAGCTGGGTGAACTATTCTGCAGGGGGGTCATCCATTACGGGTGCCAACAACATACAGATAAGGACGCTCGTCAGCCATTACGAACCCAACGGCTCTGTCCAGGCATCCAACATCATGCCCGACCTCGAGATAAGAGTCTGGAACGGCAGCGAATACAGGACAGGCCGCTATTACAGCATCAACGAGACAATGGGCAATGAGGAGAACTCAACAGATACCTATTTCACCGTGACGATTACTGACAGCGACGTCCTCACCGCATGGGAGACCGTGAGCAACAGGAACCTGAGCATAAGGCTCGTCTACGGAGACACTGGTGGAGGGATAGACGACATAATAAACTGGACCGGGGTGTGGGTGATTATAAACTCAGCGACCCTTGACAACGACGGCAACTCCTCCTACGTAAGCTACCCGGACATAGGAGGCAGGGACTGGGAATTCGAGAACCTGAAATACGTAGAGATATATACCCGTGTCACTCACTACGACCCCACGGGCTCTTCTACGGCAGGCAATACGAGGCCCGATCTAATGTTAGAGGTATGGAACGGCTCGGAATACATACCCTTCCTGTATGACATAAGCAGTGTCATGGGAACAGACGCCATCAACACGACCAACACGACCTTCAAGATTAACATAACGGATGCCGTTGACCAGAGCATACTCGATGCATGGCTCTGGGCAGACAAGAGGAGGGTCAGGCTGAGCGGCGCTTATTTCGATTCTGAGGGAGGAAATAACGACACGATAATGTGGGACATGGTATATGCAAAGGTCGAGCTCAGGAGCGGCCCGGTTGGTCCTGGCGTGGAAACGATACTATACATAACCAAGGTGGGTTCAGGTGCAGGCGCCACATGGGACAGCGGGAGGACGCTCTACACCAACTCCTCCGGACAGATAAACTTCAGCTTCTTCCCCGATTGCGACAACCCGCTGACCCCTCTCGTCAATGAAGAATACGAGGTGGGAGCGCACGATTGGTATGTCCAGGTAATCGACGATGACCTGTGCAGCGATTCTTACTCATATGAACTGAACGGGATGTACAACTTCACCGTCACGGGAACGTTAGAGAACTACATAGACCTTCCCGACGGCTCCGAGAACTACACCGCAGCCGACAACGTCCTGATACAAGGTTATACCCAGAACTACTGCCAGGAGCCCATAACCCTCAACACCAACACGCAGGTGAAGTTCAACCTCTCGAACCAGGGCCAGAGCTATGAGACGAACTGCACGCCCATACAGAAGATAGG
>CAYMDJ010000098.1:0-1316 GCA_964389315.1 uncultured archaeon | reverse complement strand
AGGGTCAGGTTGTATATCGCGGACTCGTTCTGCACCACCTTCACCGGGCTCAGCGAAGAGGAGATATTGTCAGGCAGGTGATGCACACTGAACCCAAACGAGGTGTTCAGCTTTGGAGGACTTCCTCCATTACCCCAATCCATGCTCACGTTCCATATGTAGGAGCCAGCCTCCTCTATCACAGGGATGGTATCTGCGGAGAACCGGACCTCACACCCCTCCCCGACGGAAAGGTTCCCGCACTCCTGCATCTGCTCATCGAACCAGCCCTCCTGACTCCCTCCATAAAGGACGTTCAGGGACACGTTCACGTAATACGCGCTCGACCCTCCGGTGTTATTGACGGTAACGTTGACCCACCCTATCTCATCACCGGTCTCGTATTCGTTCACTCCGCGTTCATACTCATTCTCGTGCTCCAGAGAACTCGTATTCACGTCAGGGGCTTCAAGGGCAACGGCAACGTATCCGTTGGAAACGCTATCGTTGTAATACAGAGTGGCGTTGTCAGAGATGGTGCAGTTGAGGGTGTGGTCACCGTCACTTTCGCCATAGGTGTCCCACGCAAACACTGCATAACCTGAAGAGTTAGTATAATTGGTTCCCAGGCTCTCCCCGCTATCCCAGAACTCCACGGGATAATTGGATATCCCTGTGGAGAGGTCGGCATCAACCACCAGGCAGGTTATGTTGATGATTGTCTCCTTGGGGAAGCTCCCAACAGATGGGGACTCAAGTGAGACGTTGGACCAGCCGTACACGTCCCAGTAAACCATGGTCGAGCTGTCTTCATTCCCGCTGGAATCATCCGCCCAGACGGTCGCGTTGAACTGCCCGATCTGGTCAGGCTGGTACGAAAGGTTCCAGAGGTTCCCTCCCATGTCACTCATTGACAGGTTCGTATAACCAGAACCAGGTATCCCAATCCACGCCCACACGTCCTGGGGAGCGTCATTGTCAGTCACTGACGCTGTTATGTTCACGTCATCGTACCTGTTCACCAGGGCGGGATCAGCATCCTCCCCTGATATCACAGGACTGGTTGTGTCATTGACCTGGGTGTACCAGCTATCCGTTGTGTTGGAATTCCCTTCGGTGTCGTTAGCCCTGAACCTCCAGGCAATGGTCTTGAGCTCTGCCTCTGCCGGTATCTGCCTTGTCACGTTGGACCAGCTGTCAGAGGAGAGGCTCCCCGAACCGTTCTGGACCATGCTCCCGGACACGTTCCACTCGAACACCCACGAATCCAGAATCCCGTTGTCTGTCCAGTTCGCATAGAACTCCACCCACTCCAATGGGTCTGGGGTGGTGTTGTT
>CAYMDJ010000097.1:0-1323 GCA_964389315.1 uncultured archaeon | reverse complement strand
GGACGTTGCCCCACGGGTCCGTGAGGTTGACGTGGACCCTGTACCAGGCATCCTGCTCACTATCGGTGTTCCAGATATTGGAAACCCATACCGAGGACAGGTTCAGGTAGTCCTCTCCAGAGGCAGTCCTCTTTGTCTTGCTCTGTGTATCGTTTATCTGTGTTGACACCAGAGACCAGCTTCCTGAAAGGTTGGTTTCAACAACCATTATAGTGTAACCAGACACATCATACGACCCCCTGCTGCTAACGTGACTGTACTGAGTTTCTTCCTCATAGAAGGAAACGCTTGGTTCCTGTGATACGTACTTCCTTACCCTTACGTTATCCCAGTAAGATGTGCTGCCTGAAACCCCTCCGAAAGCGACCTGATTCTGGTAGGTTGATGTTGCTGGGTCAGCCCCGCTTGCCAGGAGGGTTCCGTCCATGTAGTAGCTCTCCTTTGCAGCAGAGAGGTTATACCATATCATGAACGAATGGGGCGTACCGGAAGTGTAGGGGACGGTGCTGTTGACATAGGATGTGGAGTCCATGTAGAGGACATAACCGTTAATGTCCATGACTATTGTCATCCTCCTGTTGTTCTGCTCCCCGAAGTAGTTGGAGAAGACGTTCTTGTTTGTCTGGGATAGGTTTCCATCAAACTCCACGATGTAATCATAACCCGGCGAATCAATCGTGTGGTGGACCTGCTTCCAGTACGTTCCTTCTGATGTCCCTGACGCAACCTTCAGGCGATTCCCTTCAATGCTGGTTGATGCGGCATGGTCCTCTGTCCAGCCGTTCCCTACGGTCTCATTGTTTGCCCTGTTGAAGTCATCACCGAAGACGAAGGTGTTCCCTATATCATCCCCATCCGCTGCTGGCGGGTAACCGTAATACATGTAGATGTCCTGGCTTCCATCCGCTGTCAGGTTGATGTTCAGCCAGATGTTTGTATCTCCTTGGTTGCAGTCCTCAACCCAGTGGTAAAGGCTGGTATATTCCTCTGTGGTTTCGTTGTACATCACGAATCTGATGTCAGCACAATCCGATTCCATCCTTCCCTTGGATATCAGGTGGCTTGTATTCAGGGTTATGTTGACCTGGTAATCCGTGAGGTCGCTGCCTGAGTTTTCTGTTATGTTTATCTTGTTCCTGTAAGCATAAGACCTGTCCCACCAGACCGTCTTCTCAATGGATACGTTCTCATTGGCAGCGTATTGCAGCTTGTCTGTCTCAAGGCTCAGGGTCCCGTTCATCCTTATGTAGAACGCGTCCACCACGGAAGAATTCTCCTGCCCCGCCAGGTTGGACGCGTTCACGTAGAATGAATAGTCACCCC
>CAYMDJ010000096.1:0-1393 GCA_964389315.1 uncultured archaeon | reverse complement strand
GCCGCATTTGTTCGATTGGTTCAATGCGGCTGTCTGTGGATGCTCCCGGCGGGATTCCCAGAACCTTGTCCGCGGTAGCGTTTTTTCCGCGAACGCTTTCGGACGTTTACCTTGGCCGAAAGGGTTCATTTGAACCCGCGTCCCAGGCTCGAGAGGCCTGTATCCTTGACCGGGCTAGACGACGGGAGCATCATTGGTTTTTGTTTGTTGGCTGTTTAGTTGGCCGCATTTATTATATTGGTTCAATGCGGCAGTCTGACATTGTATTGGTTAGTTATTGGGATTATTTAAATATTCCCTTTTCCTGATAGGCGATATTTATTATAGCCTTGACAATTATCTAACATGCCGAAAGAGAAAAGGAAATATCCCGAGGGCCAGTGGATGAGCATCGGGATAGCGGTCGGTCTGGTCGTTGGGACGGCCATATATTTCATAGTTGACATTCTGACAGGGGAGTTCGGAAACCTGTTCTTCCTCGGGCCTTCCGTGGGCGCGGGAATGGGTGTGGCAATCGGGGCAGGGCTTGAAGAGAATTTCAAGAAGAAGGGGCAGATCAGGAAGCTGACCCCTCAGGAGCAGAAAACCCGCATGAGGTTGGTAACCCTGGGCCTGGTCATACTGGTCGTGGGGGCAATCGCTGGTGTTCTTGCCTTCATGGCATTCCTGTAAACGTTTTTAATCCTCCCTTCTAATTATCTAGCATGGCAGAGCCCAAGGCATATGAGAGATATCCCCTGAGGAACGTCTTGATTTACAATTTGGTTATATTGGTTACTTATTTAATTGGTGTGTACATCCTATCCAGGATTGGTTTGGTGTGGGGTCTATTGTATATTGTTTACTTGATTATTCTTGAACTCCAGCTCTACAGGGAGGGCTGCGCATCTTGCTATTACTACGGTAAGAGGTGCGTCGCCGGGAAAGGGAAGATAGCTCCGTTATTCTTCAAGAAACAGGATCCGAAGAGGTTCTGCGAGAAGCAGGTAACATGGAAGAACCTCCTTCCGAATATCATGGTTGTCGTTTTCCCTCTGATAGGTGGCGGATATCTGTTATGGACGGGCTTCGAGTGGCTGATTGCAGGACTCATGGTTGTTCCAATCCTCATCTGGGTGTTCGGCAACCCCCTGGTTTACGGGAAACTGGCGTGCCCCCACTGCAAGCAGGGAAGGATATGCTGTCCCGCGAACGATTTCTTTGGAAAGAAAGTAGAGAAGAAAAAGAAATAATTACTTCTTCCTGATTTTCTTCTTGAGTTTCTTGAGCTCCTTCTGCTGCTCCTCGAACTTCTTTATCGTGGGGTTGACCTCCCTCTGCAGTTCCTCCAGTTCCTTCTCGTGCTTCTCGAACTTCTGGATGGAGGGCTTTACCTTCTTCTCGAGCTTCTTTA
>CAYMDJ010000095.1:0-1425 GCA_964389315.1 uncultured archaeon | reverse complement strand
TTGAAGATGCAACCTGTCCAACGGTCAGGTAATAAACCACACCCGTCGCATTGTCAGTGTGATTGTCATCACCTGTTGCATTAGCCCTGTATTCCCAGTATCCAGCTCCGAGAATCCCTTCCTCTGGATTCCCAACCAGCGAACCGTTCCTGTAAAGGGTGAATGTCCCTGCTGACGAATATCCGCTTGCGTTGCTGGTCTCGCCGTAATCTATTCCCATATCGCTCTGTGAGCCGTTCAGGTAAAGCCAGACCGTTATATCTGCCTGGTTAACCGCATAATAGCTGGTGTTGCTAGCCGAGGTGTAATTCCCTGTCTCCGATGCATTGCACACATACTCCCAGTAACCAGCACCCAGAGTGACCAGCGTATCATTTTCCCCATTAATATTTGAATCATTCCTGTAGAGGTTAGCCGTTACCTCTGAGTTGTTCGCATAACACGTGGCTGTCGTTCCGGTCCCATACGTTACCGGAGAGCCTGGCAAGAGATCGATGAATGTTCCCGTTGTCCTTTTCCCTACGTCAACCCTGAACGTCGTCTCGTTTGTCGTGTAGTTCTGGTTCCCGGAAGTGTTGGCTTTGTAAACATGAGTCCCTGCGGAGAGAACCTCCTCCTCTGGGTTTGAAACAGGACTCTCATTCCTGAACAGGCTCACTGAACCCGCGAACACGTGCGCTGTCGCATTAATCGTTTCCTCGTAGGTAGTTGTCATGTTGGACTCAGAGCCGTTCAGCCACAGCCAGATGGGGTTCGGTGCCTGGGTCACCTGGTAGGATATCTGATCTGTCCAGTTCCAGTTGCCCAACGTGTCGTTGGCATACCATCTATATGTGTACGTGCTGACGCCGAGTGTCGGGATGGTGACGTAATATTCATCCCCGCTTACCTGAATCTCACCGGTATGGTAAGTATAATTGACCCCATCGAACTCGAGGATTACGTCGCTAATCACTGATGTTGTGTCAGTCCATGTCACGTTGAATAGGTGCGTCTGGGAAGAGGAGTATGTAACAGGACTTGTGGGCGATGTGGTATTGGCGCTCCATTCAGGCGGGATGCTGTCGTATGTAAACCGGATCGTGTCGTTAAGTCCCATGTTCCCGAGGGTGTCGTTGCAGTAAACGAATAGCTGCCTTGTCCCTTCTGACGGAGATGATATGACATCAAACCAGTTGGTTCCTAAACCGGATAGCGTGGAATTGCTGCCACCGTCTAGGTTCCACAGGCATGTTGAGGCCGGGTCACCTGTCGTGACGTTGAGGTCGATACCCGAATTATAGCTAACGTTTCCTGGATTTTCTATCGTTATTGCTGGCGGGGTGCTGTCAATGTCAAAGCTCGCGGAGGAAGCTGGGGAGTAATCATTCCCGTCATAAGTCCTGCACCTCACGTACCTGGTCCCCGTTTCCAGTGGGGTCTCAA
>CAYMDJ010000094.1:0-1429 GCA_964389315.1 uncultured archaeon | reverse complement strand
GTCTTTCCGTGCTGGGATAGATATTCAGAGACCAGGGAATTCTCCCTGTCGGGCTCGATTACGAGGCGCTGTCGCTTGAACGAGAGCTTCATCCCCTTGACAGGCTCCCCTTTATCGGGCTTCAGCTCCCCTGATAACATTCTAATCATGGTAGTCTTTCCTATGCTATTGGGTCCCAGGATTCCTATTATCTCTCCCCTGTAGATGTTTCCCGGCTCTGTCTTCAGTGAGAACGCACCGAAGGACTTCTCGAATCCTGTGAATGAGAGGAACAGCCTGTCCTTAGAGGCGGCTTTTGCCCTTCTGGGAAAGGTTATCTGCTCATCCCTGAACCTGACGTTCTCCTCCCTTATGAACCCCTCGAGGAAGGTGTTTATCCCTATCCTTACCCCGTAGGGCTTTGACACTATCCCGAAGACCGACGGCTTGCCGTAGAGAATCTGGGTGTAGTCCGCAAGGTAGTCTGCAACTGCAAGGTCGTGCTCTATCACCATGACGACGCTCTCTTCGGAGAGCTTCCTTATCTCCATCGCTACCCTGAGCCTCTGCTCAACGTCGAGGTAGCTCGAGGGCTCATCGAAGAAATAGAAGTCAGCCTTCTTGAGGATGGCCGCTGAAACTGCAAGGAGCTGGAGCTCCCCTCCTGAAAGGGAGGATATTTCCTTGTCGAGCATCTCCCCTATCCTGAGGTTCTCCACAACGGTCTTCATTGCCTTCCGTTCGTCTGCTTTCTTCAGGACGCCGGAGACCTTTCCCTTGAGGAGCTTGGGAATCAGGTCTACCTGCTGGGGCTTGAGCCCTGCCTTTATCTCCCCCTTTGAGAGCCTCTCCAGGTATTCGTGTAGCTCTGTCCCCCTGAACCTCTCGAGAATCTGCTCCCATGATGCCTTTGAACCGAACGTGCCTGAATTGGGCCTCAGGTTGCCAGAGAGTATGTTCAGGACAGTGGACTTCCCTGTCCCGTTAGGGCCTATCAATCCTATTACGGCGTTGTGCCTGGGGGTGGGAAGCCTGTAGAGCGCGAACATGTTCCTGCCGAACCTGTGGACCGGGTCTTCGTTCAGCTCCTCAGGGAGGTTGACCACAGAGATTGCATTTCTGGAGCATTTACGGACGCATATCCCGCATCCTATGCACATGGATTCGTCTATCAGGGGCTTCTGGTCTTCAGAGAGCGTGACGCACTCGTCGCCTGACCTGTTCACAGGACAGGCCTTCATGCACGCATAACCCGTTGTCTTGGGGTTGCAAAGCTCCCTGTCGATGACAGCTATCCTCTTCTGCTTCGGCATGGTATCATTAACCCGGTTATTCTTTATATATTATTCCCGGCAATTATATTCATGAAGGTAGATTACCAGAAGATAGTGAGCAGGGCATTCCATTTCTCCTACCAGCCAAGGCGGTGGCTCCCGCTGTTCGTGGTGGA
>CAYMDJ010000093.1:0-1437 GCA_964389315.1 uncultured archaeon | reverse complement strand
CCCTTCCTCCACAACCGAACCAACAAACGGATTTTAAGCTGTTTCTCCAAGAAATCATTATGTACGGGAAGATATTCCTCCTTTTCGGGACAGCGTTTGTTCTCCTTGTTTCCGGGTGCATAATGCAGACAACTAAACTGACAACAGGTGATGGTGACCAGAACGGGAGCCTGGTTACTGAAATAGTGACCATAAATGAGACAGGAAACCGATACAGATGCCCCACAGGGGAGTATGTGAGCAATGCCTCAGACTGCCCGTCTTATTGCGGTGATGATGAATGCAGAATGGGAGAGACATACAAGACCTGTCCTGAGGACTGCTGCTATTCAGCCATGGCAATAATAGCAGGGGCAACGTATTCTGATGGGGACAGCATCCTTAACCTATACGTGCATAACGCAGGGGGTTTTGAGCTCAGTTTTTCAGTAACAATTGATTACGGGGCAAGCATGAAGATTGTCCCAGACCTGTACAAGGTCCTTCCCGGAGAAACCGAAAACATCAAGATAGAGAACGTTGACAGCAACATGGAGAGCGTCAGGATAATCGCGGCAGAGTGCCCGGAGGTCGAGGACTTCATCACCAGAGAAAACATAATGGACGTTTAGTCAGGTTACCCGCCCTTCCTCCACAGCCGGGAGAGCCACTATATATCCATCTCTGTTAGCTTTATTCTTGCCTCGTTTTTCTTTTCGCTCTCGGGTATTACCATAACAGCTTCTCCAATACCAGGCTTGTGGCCAATTGCCAGATTGCCAATAATCTTCTGGTCTCCGAATGACCAGAAGCCCTCATATTCTCCAGTTATCCCTTTTTTTCTGTCGGCTTTTTCTAATTGGTAGAAAACGTCAGGCATGGATGTTCCTGTCGGTTTTTTGACAAAATTCAGTATCTCCCTGTCGCTGACATATTCTAAATTTCCTTCAACATCGTGCCTGGGGCAAGTTGAGCTAGGGTCTGATATAAATCCGGTAATGATTTTATCATCTATTTCAAACTGGCCGGTGAATAGATTATCCTTTCCATGGAACAAATAGCTGCCATTAACAAGATATTTGGCCATATACCCTAATTAATATGAAATAATTTAAGCGCTATGTTACCCAAATGCTGCGGTACAGCATTCTGCCTTTCTCACTCGTTTTTCCTCCACAGCCTGACCAGCTTCGCCACGCTGAACCCTCCCAGGGCGAGGAGGATGCCTCCTGCCAGGACCTCCCCATACCACACAAACACCAGCCCCAACCCTAAGGAGACTCCCACTGCCGCTGCCAGAATGTCGGTTGGTTTCATCTCTTCGCCTCTTTAATTATTTTCTTAATAAAAGAATCCTTTTTAGCAGTATATTTCTCTCTATCTTCTCGGTATCTTGTTTTCAGGACTTCCTTCAGTTCCTGGTATTCTTTGCGTGTCTGGGGATGTTCTTTGAGATAA
>CAYMDJ010000092.1:0-1530 GCA_964389315.1 uncultured archaeon | reverse complement strand
CCAAAGGAGGACCTGGAACTAGATTTAACGTCAAAAAACAAGGCAGTTTCTTGGGCTGACTCCTGTTATGGCCTGAGGGGTGAAAAGGGGTTCCTTGAGGACCCCTTTCTTTTGTATTGTCTAGTAAACGAGATAATATACCCCAAAATTTATTAATCCCTCCCTCCAATAATCAAACCCAGACAGTAACATTTATATACCCGGAATTTAATTATTAGACAGTGGTAGTATGGTTGCAAAAAAGGCCAAACCGAAAAAAGCAGGCAAAGCGGCAAAGCCAGCGAAGGATGCTGTTTCTGAAGCAAAGAAGGATATAGCTGAGCAGGCCGCGGAAACAGGCGAGCAGGCAAAGGAAGAGATGATGGAGAAGGCCGCTGATAAGACCAGCACAAAGGCAAAGGAGAAGGGCCTTGACAAGAAGCAGAGGATGGAGATACTCAAGACCTTCACCAAGGAGGTCCTCAAGAAATACGGTCCCGTCATCCGTTCAATCGTCCTGTTCGGTTCCACTGCAAGGGGCTCTGAGAAGCTCGAGTCAGACCTGGACGTGTTCATCATAGTGGATGATACCAAGGTCAAGATAACCCCTGCTGCCAGGCACGAGATGGAGGACTTCTTCGACGCAACTGCCAAGAAGCTGCACAGCCAGTTCTCTGTCCAGCCACCACACATGCTCACCGAGTTCTGGGGCATGGTCAGGGATGGCCACCCGATAGTCTTCAACTTCATAAGGGAGGGGATACCCGTCTATGACAAGGACATCTTCCTTCCCATAAAGCGCCTCCTCCAGATGGGAGAGATAAGGCCCAGCAAGGAGGCCGTGGAAAAGTTCATAGAGAGGGGGCCCAAGAGGATAAAGAGAGTGGAGAACGCCAAGATGTACATGGTGGTAGAGGACTGCTATTACGCCATGCTGGAGAGCGCGCAGGCCGTCCTCATGTTCCTCGGGAAGATCCCGCCGAGGCCTAACGAGGCACCCAGCGTCCTTGAGAAGACCCTCGTTGAGATGAAGATGCTGGAACCCAAGTACGTCAAGTACCTCAACGACATCATAGAGGTAAGGAAGGGAGTCGAGCACAAGAACATAAAGAAGATATCCGGTGCAGAACTCGACGAGTGGATAAAGAAGACAGAGGAATTCGTCAAGAAGATGCAGAAGCTCATAGTCAAGATAGAGGTCCTGAAGAGGGAGGGAATCGTGGAAAAGTCCCACGCCATAATGACAGAGACCGCCCTGACCCTCCTGAAATCCATGGACAAGCTGCCGAAGACCAGGGATAGCCTCCCGAAGGCATTCGAGGACAACCTCGTCAAGACAGGGATGATAGACAGCCGCTACCTGGACGTCTTCAACGAGCTGGAGAAGATGAAGAAGCTTGTCGAATCAGGCAAGATAATGGACCTTCCGAAGCAGCACATACTGATGCACAGGGAATACGTAAGGAGATTCATACGCGAGGCAGGAAGGGTCATGAAGAAGAAGGTCAATCCCGACAGCAGGTTCTCAGAGGAGTGAATCCCTCTTTAACA
>CAYMDJ010000091.1:0-1543 GCA_964389315.1 uncultured archaeon | reverse complement strand
AGGCAATAGACCTCATCGTTGGATTCATCCTCTACGGGATAGCAAGCCTTCTCTCCTTCATCTGGTTGTGAGACAAAATGAGTCTTCATAACTTTCAGGGCTTCATCTGAGAATCTTCTGGAAGTCTGCTCTTATTCTTTCTATGTCATCCTTACCTGTCCTGTCAATCAAAAGCCTTGCGCCTATCATGAAGTCTTCTGTTTTCGCAATCATTCTGACACAAGAATCTCTTGTTGCATTCTGTTTTTGCTCGGATTCGACGTAATACTGCTTGTCTATCCTATTCCTTTTTGCAGATGATATCAATCCATACAATTCCCGTGTCCTAAAAAGCTCTTTCAGCAGAACAATTGATGCAGAATGATTCTCGGATTTTATTCCTGCCTTATACAGAAGGGCCAGAAGACAGTTGTACATGGCGTAATAGGCCTCTGTCACAGAGTTTTCATAAAGCTCGTTCTGCAGAAGGATTTTTGCCGACTTCATACAGTTGTCAGCCTTCCTCATGTAAGATTCCTTTATTTCTTCAGAAGGCTCTGCAAGTCCCAGTTTCCCTTCCCTGTAGAGCTTATTCAAAAAACCTGCTTTTTTCATAAAAATCCTCTATACCGTTTAGGATAACATGATTCTTGATTATTTCCTTTATCAGCAGCGAATCCACATCAAACCTTCCAACCTTTGCCCTGATTTGTGAATTAGTCCTCTCCACATCATCCTTAATCTTGCTGTCTTCAGTATCGATATAGATGTCTATATCGCTGTCTGGTTTTGCTGAAAACCTGGCATAGCTGCCGAAAAGCACAGCCATTCTTCCGCGGGCATTTTTCAGCACATCATCAAGTATTACACCCAGCTTCGGATAGCTTCTAATAAGCTTAGCCAGCTTATATCTCTCTGCAGAGTAGACATAGTTCCTTGCCTGCAGGTTGCCCTTGATGAAAAAGACCTTGTTTTTGCCCTCCATGGTGTAATCAATCACGTTTTCCTTCAAGAGCATGTTTATCCTCCTCAAGAGAGTGGAATGAGATTCGTTCAGCTTCCTTGCCATCTCCCTTAGGTGTGTCCTTTCCCTTATAAGGGCAAGAATTATTTCCATGTCCATATTGGTTTTATTTTGAACCATATGTATCATTTATGAACCATTATTTAAAAAGCTTTGCTCTCCTTCATCTGGCTGTGAGCCAAAGCTTATAAGCTTTTCTTCTATTGATAATTAGTGATGACATGAGCGGCACATATGATGATGTAACAGAGTATTTGAGGCCCTTGGAAGAAGGAAAATTCAGCGCTCAAGCCATCGGGTTAGCACTTGAGCTATGCAATGACCATTCCAGGGTTCGCTCTGCCGTGGCTACCGGTTATAGAAAATTGGCAGAGACAGAAGAAAATCCTGTGTTAAAGGAGCAGTATATTGAGGCAGCAGAGTTCCTTGAAAAAGATGAATCACTCTACCTTAAAGAATTCTCCTGTTTCGTCTAGCTTTCAGCCAGAAGCTATTTATCGCATCGTGACCAATATTAACCATGCGGAAGCATCTCAGGAA
>CAYMDJ010000090.1:0-1586 GCA_964389315.1 uncultured archaeon | reverse complement strand
TTTATTCGGCAACTCCTAATCCCTTTAACTTGACACAACAGGAAAAAAGGGGATTTCTGAACGATAAGAAATCCCCCTTCCTCGGGTCATGTCCTCCTTATCCCCTTCCTTATGTCTATCCCTGCTTTTGCAGCCCAGCCGGCAACAAAAGAAAACAACATGGCCGGAAAGATTCCTGCAAGGGTAAACAAGGGATGCACCTTAAAGGTAGCTACCAGGGAATATGTGGCCGCGAAAGCAAAGAACGATGCAATAAGCAGGAAGAGTACAAGCACCATGTCCGCCACATTGTTCATAGTTTTCTCAAATTCTACCCTCTTCACGTCCATGTAGAATTTGCTGTTTTCCAATGAGGACCTCCTTTCTGTAATGGGCACCCTCCCGGAAGGAAGGCTCCATTTGGTTGGTATATTATACCGCCGCTGCTGGCCTGGTGCCTGGGGGCCTCATTCTCCTGAAAGTAGCCCTCAGGAGCACCACAAGAACTCCTAGCATCAAAAGGAAAATTGCAACAGGAACCGCCGAGAAAGTCAGATTATCTACCGCCACTCCAATGAGGAACCCAAACGGAATCGCGAACGTGCAAGCAGCAACTAACAGGATGATAATAACAACCAACAGCACCTTACTGTTTTTCTTTGCCATCGTTATACCTCCTTGCCATGCCCTTTTCTTAACAAAGGGCCTTTGGATTATGGTAGCCGACACCCCGTAGAGAATGGGGCCAATGAACATGAAAAGCCTGACTGGCCACTACCACCTGCCGCTGTCGCCCTGCTGCTCTGTTTTTTCGGGTTTGACCTCTCTCTCGCCCACGATGTTCATTATCCCAAGAAACGTGAAGAGGGCGAAGAAGACCAGTAGGGACAGCGCACCAACGATTACTATCCCTGGCGGGTTTATCGAGAGCAGGAAGACTGCCACTGCTAGGCAGGCCAGACCAACGATTAACAGTTCAAACAGGCCAAGGAAAATCCTGCTTAATCTTCCCTTACCCTTCCTCCTCCTGAGCCTTTCCTTCACTAACATCCACAACGTCCCGATTCCTATGAGGAAAAGCATCACGCCATATATGACCGACAGGGGCGGCGGCAATGCCTTTCCTGAGAAGCACAGTGCAGAAAGAATGAGACAAAGCACCATCAACAAAAAGTAATCCTTCCTCACGCTCTTTTCCATTTTGCACCTCCTTTCCGTCTTTTCAGAGGCCCCTATTGGTTGTTAAGATGTTTCTTCCACCAATCCCTGAAGAACGCGAGTCCCATTACAAGAAAAACAAAGGAGAAAAGCATGTAGGGAGCAGAAGAAACAAGGATTCCCCTCGAGACAGAACTGAGCGGCCTTACAGCAAGAACCAAGCAGAAAACGCTGATTAGAAAGCACGCTATAAAACCAATTCTTTCCCAGGATATGCAGGGTTCGTTCTTCTTGCTCTCCATTTCGCACCTCCTCCTTAATGTTTTGGTTATCAGAGAACTCGCAAGACCCGCCAAAGACAGTGAAGCGAGCCTTTCCTTATATCTCCAACTGGCCATTCCCAGACCCTCATAATCAGCACATTCTAGCTACGGTGAGGGTTTGGTTCC
>CAYMDJ010000089.1:0-1661 GCA_964389315.1 uncultured archaeon | reverse complement strand
CTCGGTTATGGAGTTGGTGGACTTTTTGCTGGCGGTGCTCTACTGGATTCGTTCTTAGGAGAGGCCCAGGCAGGAGAGATGGTTGCACAGAAAGAGGCCGAAGCAGCTGAGGCTCGTGCATCTGTCCCGCAGAAAAAGGATTACCTTAAAATCGCGATACTTGATTTTGATGGTGGCTATCTCGGTGATATGAAAGATGTCTATCGTGACCCTGTAAACCTGGAGAAAAGCATTCCTGCAATGCTAACCTCAGAGATAAATGGCGGTATGATTCGTGTGGTTCCGATAGGAAGCATTAACAGGATTCTGAGGGAGAACGGCTATGATATGGATGACTTCAGGGAAGACCCCAGCATCCTTGCAGGGAAGGTTGACCTCGACGGTGTGATAAAGGGCAATTACGCGCTGGTTTACGGGGGGAAACTAATAATCAGCTCTAGTTATATAGACATGAAAACAGGACTGGTTTCTGAAACCCAGAACGTTGAGGGAGGCGGAAACAAGCTGCCAAGGCTTATAGAAGAACTTAGGTCAGAAATTGTAGTTGATTTGAGCAAGTATTATCCAGATTAGGGTGCCTTTGAAGGGCATTCATATAAAATGTTGTTGCAGCTTACGGCTGCTACTGCTGGCATCCCTTGTGAATAAGATGCGCAGTTCTGTATAATATTTCCGAGCGTGTCGGAACCAAACGATATTTTCATTGACATGGAGCAAGAGTAGTATCTGTTACTAGTAGAATCTGAATAATACTTGTTCCCAAGGCTAGGATAAATCATTGACTCGTCAGCAAAGAACTTGCAAGCATAGCATGGGGACTTGCAATCAATTCCCGAGTAGCTGCTTTCATATTTTTTATCTGCTTCCTTTGCTACTCCCGAATATTGTGTTGTCCCGCCTGAGCAAAACCCGGTTGCACTGTATTTCAGAAGGGATTCACCAATTATCCATCCGACGCGACCTTTTTTGCACCAGCCTTTACCCTCAATGGACCCTTGCAGGTCGGCATCGTGTTCCTCAACAATCTCAACTTTTCTCACGTTTTCTCCATCCAGTGTAGTTGTTTGTAATATCTTCACTTTATCTCTATTACTGATAGAGCAGATTACATCGGCCTCAACATATGATTCAGATTCGAACAAAGGCCTGCCGATTCCGGATGGGTCACCGCACACATAATAATATTCGCCTTCGCCGTCCCCGTTTTCACTTTCGCACAAGCAGTTTGGGTCAGGCTCTAGAAGCTCAACCGCGTAAGAAGAGCCTGTTTCCGGCTTTCTTTCACCGCTAACTATATCATCTTTGCTGTCCCAGTAGTCTTCATAGCTGTCAAAGCAGTAAAGGTTAAGGCTGTATTTATTTTTTGTGGTGCTCTTTAGGTCTTTAATCTCATACCCATTACAGCTTCCTATTCTTTGGTGACAGAGGGGGGTGCTTGAACCGGCCTCGTAAACCACCGGATAATCACAGTCATGGGTTTCTATCCTCAATATAAGCTTGGATGATTTGCAGTCTTCCTTTTCTTTCCCGTTTGTCCTGCAGCATTCGGTTATTCCGCCACCGCTGTTGCATACAACCCAGAAATCTGCTTCACCATTCCCGCCGCCCAAATCGCCGGTGAGCTCGTCGAGGGCCTTGAAGACCTTGTCATAGCTCGAGCT
>CAYMDJ010000088.1:0-1693 GCA_964389315.1 uncultured archaeon | reverse complement strand
AATCCGTCACACGTTAAAACAATGGGACGGCCAACCAATTTATTTTATCTTCGCTGGGACTATCCTGAATTCCTTGACATCGACAAGGCCCTTGTCAGTTATCTTTAGTTCTGGGATGACGGGCAGGGCGAGGAAGGCCAGCTCCATGAAGGGGGATTCCACGCTACAGCCGAGGGATTTGGCTGAATTGTGGATGCCCTTGAGCTCTTTTGCAATCTCCTCCGCGGGCTTGTCAGACATGAGTCCTGCCACAGGAAGCTCGAGCAGGGAGAGAATCTTCCCGTCCTTGACAGCGACCAGACCTCCGCCAGACTTCTTCAGGAACCTGATTGCGCAGTCCATCTCCTTGTAATCCGTCCCCACGCATATCAGGTTGTGTGAATCATGAGCGACAGTTGATGCGATTGCCCCTGACTTCAGGCCGAATCCCTTCACGAATCCGCTCCCTATGTTCCCGGTCGCCTTATGCCTCTCTACAACGGCTATCGGGAGAATGTCCCCCCTCGGGTCCGGGACCAGGAACCCCCCATCCGATTTCAGCTTCGCGGTTGCCTGCCTGTTCGGGACAGATATCACCCTGACCATGGAGGGAGTCTTTGAAGCAACCATGAGGTCCTTTGGCCTGATAGCCATTGTCCTGACCGAGGATTTCATCGCCTTGGGAATCTCCTTCCTCTCCGCTTCCTCGAGGAGCTTCCCGTCCTTAACTATGAGCTCTCCCCTCACAAAGACATCCATGACCTCGAAATTCTTTAGGTCCTTCACCACAACAAAGCTCGCCTTCATGCCTATCGAGACGTTGCCTAGGAAGGGCAGCTTGTAGTGCCTCGCTGGGTTGAGGCTTACCATCCTCAGGGCATGAAGCGGGTCAGCACCGAGGCTGACGGCCTTCCTGAGCAGGCGGTCGACATGGCCTTCATTGATTATGTCATCCGGGTGGAGGTCATCAGAAACCAGCATGATATTCTCCTTGTTCTCCCCTGTCATTATGTCCTTCAGTCTCTCCATCTCCTTCATTGAAGAACCCTCCCTTATCATTATCTTCATCCCGAGGGAGAGTTTCTCCATTGCCTCCTTTGCTGTTCTGCACTCATGGTCTGTCGATATGCCTGCCTCCACGTACTTCTTCAGGTCATCTCCAGAGAGACTTGGTGCATGGCCATCTATGGGCTTTCCCTCTGATTTTGCAGCCCCTATCTTTGCCATGACATCCCTGCTCCTCTTGACGACGCCCGGGAAGTTCATTACCTCACCGAGCGCAACTACCCTCGGGTTGGTGAGCAGGGGTTGTATGTCCTTGATTGCTATCGAAGCCCCCGAAGTCTCCATGTTTGTTGCAGGAACGCATGAAGGAGCTGTCAGGAACACCCTCAGAGGGAGGGATTCGGAATCATCGAGCATGAAATTTATCCCTTCCATGCCTGCCACGTTCGCTATCTCGTGCGGGTCAGAGACTACGGCTATCGTCCCGTGTGGAAGAACGGCGTCAGAGAACCTGGAGGGCGTCATCATGGAACTCTCTATGTGGATGTGAGCGTCTATGAAGCCCGGGACTATGTAGAAGTCAGAATAGTCATAGGACTCGTTGGTATACATGTCCGCTCCGATTGCCTTTATCCTTCCGTCCTGGACAAAAATGGTCTCGTCGCTTATCGTCCCCTTCTCGACATCCACTATCTTTCCCTTGACAGAA
>CAYMDJ010000087.1:0-1731 GCA_964389315.1 uncultured archaeon | reverse complement strand
GGGTGTGCTTAATAAATCAAACCTTCTGCACCGTGTGCGACGCGCCGCACACCTCACACTTGATGAAGTAGAAGCCTTTCTCCTTCTTGAGCTTGGTGTCGTGCTTCCCGCACTCCGAACACTGGACGAATGTTTTTATGTAGGACTCCAGCTTCCTGTTGACGTGGTCCTCATTGAAGGTTCCCTGGACCTCGAGTGACTTCCCCCTCGTTTCGCCTGATGTGGCGAGCTCCTTGAGCAGGAACTTGGTCATGTGGGAAACCTCCCTGTTCAGTGCCTGGGCAACCTCCCCCACGTTAACGAGGATGGTCCTGCTCCCGCTCTTCTGGACCCTGATGACAGGGGTCTCGAACCTGTCCTTTCCCTTCTCCTTCTGGGGCACCTTGCCGAGGCCCGTCTTAAGCAATTTCTGGTAGTCCATGCTCAACCCCTTCTGTCCTTTCTATCCTTACTTTCCCGCCATCTATATTAATAAATACCCTGCACCCGAAATGGAACTTTCCCTGCCTTATCTCGCTGTAGGGCCTTCCTGTAAGCATCACGAGCATGGACTTCATTATGCACCCGTGGCATACGACAATGAAGGTCTGGCCTTCATGCTTCTTGATGAGTTCGAGCAGCTTCGGGTAAGCCCTCTCGGCGCCGTCCCTGTATGACTCTCCCTGCGGGACGGCGAAATCCCAGGGGTTCTCCTGCCTCTTCTCGAAGACGTCAGGAAACCTCTCCTTCACCTGCTCGAGCTTTAGCCCCTCGAATATCCCGAAGTCCAGCTCGTTGAACTCCTTGACCCTCTCCACCTTCAGGCCGAACTGCTCTGCTACGGGCTTCGCGGTCTCATATGACCTGCTGAGCATGCTTGAGTAGACGGCAGCTATCTTCTCGTCCTTCAGCTTCTTTGCAATCTCCCCCGCAAGCTCAACACCGTGCCTGTTCAGCGGGAAGTCCGTCAAGCCCGCGAACACGTTCCCGTCCCGGTAGACCGTGCTGCTGTGCCTCATCAGTATCATCCGCGTCATATTTCCTCCGTTAAGGATTGGTGAAGGAATTATATAAATCAGTGGAGGGTTCAGGGACGCGTCTCTGGCGGGAAAGAAAGACCAGATAATTTTATATAACACCCTTTTACAACACGGACACGCCAAAAGCGTGTACGGAAAAAAATAAGTGTAAAACCAGAAATCTTTATATATCATGAATGCAATTAAATAACATTCTAACTCGGTTGGGGAGCCGGGTTGGTTGCAAAGAAACAGAAGCAAACTGTTGGGGAACGGTTTGCTTTTGGGAAATCATCACTCAGTGAACTTGGAATTCACTTATTCTGAAGAATGTTAAGGATAATTGGATTTGGTATTTAAAGGCGTTTCGCTTTTCCGATACAATTGTCCCGAAACATATGTTGCAGAATATATGTTTCGCATTGGATAAGGACTGGCTTAAAAAACTAACCCGCATATTATTTTTTGTGGGGTCGAAGCCAGCCGTAAAAATCAGGAGGGAATTTCATGGAATCATTGGTCCAAGAAGTCTTTGAGAGAAGCTTTAAGGAGAAGAAGGAAAGTGCGCAGGAACCTTCGGAGGGAACTGTGCAATACGCTCCTGCATCGCCGCCAGGGCATGAGGAGGTCAGGAGGGCTGAATCAGTCAGCACGCAGCATAAAGAAGAAAGCCACCAGGCACCCGTAATCAGCGTGCAAAGCGCCGAGGAACTCGAGAGGAGCATACAGGACG
>CAYMDJ010000086.1:0-1839 GCA_964389315.1 uncultured archaeon | reverse complement strand
GTTGGATATCCGGTGGGAATACGGGAGACAATAACTCCTAATCCTAAACATACCCTGAGTCCGATAGCGCACTAGATGGATTTAGGTCCATAGTACGATACAGCAAGCATATTCTACTTTTGGATAGCGGAATAGCGGAACATAGGGATCCAAAAGTAGATAAGCTCGCTTATCAAACCACTAACATGAAAATTAAAAATTTTCAGGAAAACAGCCAGATATCTGAAAATAAAATTAACAGGGCGAAGTTACAAGCCTTGTTGGTTACTGATGGATCGGTTATACCTAATGGTAAAAGAATAGTTTTTGCAAATACCTCTAAAACCATGATAAAAAAATTCTGTAATCTTGTAGAAAAAGTCTATGGTTATAGAATAGAAAAAAGTAAAATTGGTTTTGGAAAAGGAACTATACAAACATTATACCTAGTTCAGTTTCGTTCAAAGAGTGTTTGCAAAGATTTGTTAACCGATATGACATATAACACAAACTTTGAGGTAAAACTTCCAGATTTCTGGTTTAAACTTTCTGAAAACAATACAGCTATGATAATAAGAAACCTCTTTGACGCCGATGGTGGTTGTTCATTGAGAGTTTCTTGGCTCAGAAAAAAGAAATGTTTTGAGATCAAGAAAACGGTTTTCTTGTCCTGCAAAAATACATATCTTAGAAAACAATACAGAGATCTTCTAAAAAAACTAAGCATAAACACAGGAGAAAGTAGCGATAACATAACAATCACAAAAAGAGCAGATATAGAAAGATTTTGTGATTTAATTGGTTTCTCAGAAAATGTTTTAGTTGGATATGACTCAAAACATTGGCATGGCATCGAAAAAAGAGAACTTCTTAGGAAGCTAATCATGACATATTCGTTCCCAAGAGGTTTTATACAGAAGTTCGAAAACAAAGAAGAAATTTATGATAAAATAAAGGACCTAACTCCAGGTGAATACCGTGAGGGAAAGCTGAAAAGTATCCTTAACAGGAGTTGAAAAGAGCTTCAAACCATACAGTCATATGTGGATGTTGTCCGTTAAATCTGTTCGAAGGAAAATCTGTAAAGATTAAATACGAAGAACAGAGTTCCGGATTGCATCGTCCGTTTCGAAATCAGGAAATTAGATTCATCCCATGCTAGCGGAATAGCGGAACGCTACTACCACTAGCTTTTTATGGGGTATCTTTCCATTTAAATCATGAAACATCTTGCATATCTAGCAGGATTTATAATCGGTGATGGAAACCTATCAAGCGGATACCTGATAAGGGCTGTTGAAGAAAACAGGGATTTTATTGAACGCTTCTCGGATATTTTTCTGAAGGTTTTTGATAAGAGACCTAAGATATATTTTGATAAGTACAACAACTCTTATGTTGCATACATCCATTCTAAAAAAATATGGAATTTTCTTGTATGCGAGTTTGGTATCCCGGCGGGAAATAAATCCAGAACATTGAGAATGCCAAAAAAGATAATGAAAGCCGAAAAATCTGTTTTATGTGCTTTCTTGTCAGGCATTTTTGATGCAGAGGGTTCTGTTTTCCTAATGAAGGATTCCCATCACAAAAGCGGTTATATAAGAATCCAAATTAAGATGCACAACCACAAATTCATTAAAGAGGTTTATGAAAAAATTAAACTTCTTGGCATAAACCCAAGGGTTTATAGATATGATGATTTTTCCATGATACAAATTAATGGAAGAAGGGAATGTAAAAAGTTTCATGATATGATAGGTTTCGGACACCCTATCAAGAATGGAAAGATTTCTAATTACCTGACGAAAAACACGTGGCAAGGAGTCTGCTTTAGTGGCGAGGTTAAAGTAAGTAGCC
>CAYMDJ010000085.1:0-1845 GCA_964389315.1 uncultured archaeon | reverse complement strand
CCTTCACTATGTCAGAGACCGTGTCCCGGTAGTTCGCGAATATTATCGTCTTGCTCTCGGGATTCTCCCTGAGCTGGTTGCTTATTATAGTAAGGAGCCTGCTCATCTTGGGATGCTTCGCCCCATCCTCGAAGAGGTTGCTGGTCATGAACATCGCTGCCTTTACCGACCTGTCAGAGCTTATGGACCTGTCCGCCCCTGTTGAGCCTCCCCTTATCTTCTTCCAATAGGTTTCCAGCGGGCCAATCCCCTGGGTCTCAAGGAGCATCATGGCGTGGTCTATCTTTATTGCCTGGTTCGTGTACGTCATCCCTATCAGGCTCTTCCTTCCACCCCTCCTCATGGAGGCAGCCAGGCTGTTCTGAAGCGAGAGTAGCCTCTTCTTGCTGACCAGCCCTCCCCTGACGTAACCCATCTTCCTAAGGGTAGCAATCCTTTTCCTGTAAGCCTCATCCATAAGGTCTCTTATCCGAAGGAAGTTCTGCGGGAGAGAGACCCTCTCCCATTCTATGCTCTTTTCCTGGACGTATGGAATGACATCATCATCCTTATCTGTCCTTATCTCAACGACTTCGAGGCCCGTGTTCCTCATGACCTCGTCTATCTTTGCCCTGTCCCCTCCCGGGGAGGCTGTCAAACCCAATATCCTGGGTTGTTTTGCCTGCTCCATGTATTTCTTCGCGAGGTAGGGGTATGCATACATCCCGACGGAATGGTGGGTCTCGTCTATGACCAGCAGGGAGAAATCCTCGAGCGAGAACCTCCTCTCCATCAAGTCGTTCCTCACGGTCTGGGGGGTCGCGAAGATGAGAGTAGCGTGCCTGTACGACCTCCTCCTGGCATCGGGCCTGACCGTTCCGTTCAGCTCTGAAAACTCTTCCTCAGGGAGGTTGAGGTATTTCCTGAAGGTCCTCGTGTGCTGGGAAACCAGGGGCTTTGTAGGAGCAACGAACAGAATCTTTGAGTCAGGGAATTTCTCGAGCCTCGAGACAGCGACCATCACTGCTATGTTCGTCTTCCCGAGCCCGGTTGGAAGGACGCAGAGGGTGTTGTTGTCCACACAGGTCCTGACCATGCTTTCCTGATACTCTCTGGACTGGATGGAACCCTCCTTCAGCAACGGGTGTTCGATATGCTCCTGGGGCATCTTTATTACTATGGATGACAATAATAAAAGAATGGCAAGGGAGATAATAGGACTGGTCGAGGATATAGAAATCGCGGGGAGGAAGAGGATAAAGACCAGGGCGCTCTTTGACACTGGAGCGCACAGGACTTCCATAGACGTTAGGCTCGCGGCCAAGGCAGAGCTCGGCCCTATAGTGAAGACCACGCTGGTCAGGAATCCCGGGAGCTCGAGGGAGGTCAGGCGACCGATTGTCGAGGCGACCATAAGGATAAGAGGAAAATCCTTCCGGACGGATGCGAACATCCAGGACCGCTCACATATGGCATTCCCTGTAATAATAGGGAGGAACATAATATCAGGAAACTTCGCGATAGACCCCAAGAACCTGAAGCTTTATGATAAGGTCAGGAGGGAGAGGAATAATGATTGACGAGAAGAAGCTCAGGTATGAAAGGATAAAGGGTGTTCCCCACATAAGGGAGCCCGGGAATTCTGTCCGCAGGAACACGGGCGCATGGAGGGTCTTCAAGCCGGTGTGGGACTACTCAAAATGCATAAGGTGCAAGCAATGCTGGCTGATGTGCCCTGACAGCGCCATCGAATGGAAGAACGGAAAGCCCACTTGGAAGAAGGGGGTCTGCAAGGGCTGCATGATATGCAGGGAAGTCTGCCCTGCCAAGGCCATAGCAAAGGAGAGGGACCTCCACGAGGACTAG
>CAYMDJ010000084.1:0-1858 GCA_964389315.1 uncultured archaeon | reverse complement strand
CAGCTCTTCAACAACCTGGAGGTTCCGGCCTACCAGCAGCTCTTCAACGCCACTGACCAGGTCCTAATCCGCCTCAACACGACGTCAGAGTGCTCCGGCCTTCCGGCAGAGGCCATAATCAACGATTCCTACGTAACCATACAGCTCGAGGACCCCTACGGCTCCTGGCAGTCCTGCTCACCAATCAACAACGAGACCAGTCCCTCCGGCTGGTACAACTGCACATGGGACTCCACGGACGAGAGGGAGGGGAGCTGGTCCCTGCAGCTGAACTCCTCCCGCGAATTCTTCAACGGGAACGACACATACCTCCAGGACTGGTTCTGGCTCGAGAACCTCAACGCAACCAACCAGTCGGGACAGGTCACGCCATCACAAGACGGCTGGACCAGGCCTTTCAACTACTCCATCCTGGTCGATGACCCTGACTCTGACCTGATAAATGTTTCGCTGTTCATAGACAAGCTCGACGGAAACGGCTGGGTCTTCATGGGCAACATGTCCATGTACAACGCCTCGGGCATCCAGAACGGGACCTTCTGGGTAGTCATCGATGACTTCACCGGAGACGATATCGGACCCAACGTCTTCAAGTTCTTCGTCCAGAACGGGGAGCCTGCCAACTACTACAACACGAGCAACATATCAGGACCTACGCTGGAGAAGTCAAACGTGAGCCTGGAGTTCATCACCCTTAACAACACGGAAGTGAACGTAACGGGCAACGAGATAGAAACCCTGACCGTGAGGGTGAATGACACCGACAACTCCACAGGAGGGAACTGGTTCCCGCCAGGCGTGAACGTGACCTTCTGGATAATGCTCAACGACACTGACCTCGACTCAGGCAACCTCACCCAGACCAACGGGACCGGCTACGCCAACGTCAACTTCAACGCTACCTGCGATTATTCGCCAGGGCCACACGAATGGTGGGCAGGAACGACAGACGGATATTATGACGAGGAGAACACCACTGACAACATGACGATAAACGTTGTCTATGACCTCCTCCAGTCGGTCTCACAGCCAGGCGGGGAGGAGTACGCCAGAGGCGTGAACATAACCATAAACGCATCCATAGCCGACAGCTGCAGCAACACAATCAACGGAACGAACATAACCTTCGTGCTCACGAGCGAGAAGACCGGACAGCCGTATTACTGCACCGACGTGAACGACAGGGGAGACGGTCTCTACAATTGCACGTTCAATACATCAGGAATGGCTGCCGGATGGTACAACATAACCATGGTTTCCAACAAGACCTATTACAATGACAACAGCACGATAAAGTACAGGGCATTCTGGATTGAAACGAAACCCGTAATCACGTTCATAGGCTATGGAGTCACGCCAAATCAGAGCAGCTGGGGCTCCACGTTCAACTTCTCTGTCAATATCACGGACGAGGACGGTGACAAGGTAACGGTCCGCCTTTACGAGAGGAAGTACGGGACATCTACATGGAACCTCGTGACTTCTCCAGGCGGAGGCGGCTACATCCAGTGCACGAACTGTGACAATTACACGATGCTTTGGACAAAGGGAGGCGCCACGTCATACAGTTGTTCGGATCTTGATGTAGCTACAGGCAACGGCACGAGGGAATTCTACTTCAACGCAACAGACAACCCAAGTGATTATCACCCACCAGAGGATATGGAAACAACATCCCCGAGGAACCTGACTATCGTGAAGGGTCCTGCGAGCATAGTTCATGTGCAGGGCAACGGCACCTGGATATACAGGCCCGGTGGTGCAGAGACATTCCAGGTCAGGATTTACGACATAGACAAGGGAGGCTGGGGCGGAGCGGCTCAGCAGATGTATTTCAACTTCACCCAGAACGGCCCCG
>CAYMDJ010000083.1:0-1863 GCA_964389315.1 uncultured archaeon | reverse complement strand
GGGTTGACGATGTGGATGCCCTCGGTAATGATGTTCGGCTGCACCTTGCCGAAGAGCACCTTCACCCCGACGTGGCCGGCAGGGATGATGGTGATGGGGTTAAAGATGAGGAACATTAATACCGCAATTATTGCAATTCCTATCAAGATTGTCCTTCTTTTTGCCTTCTTCTTTCTTCTCAATGTTTCTGCCTTCTTCTTTGCTTTAAGACTTTCCTTTTGTCTGTCCATATAATTCCTCCCTTCTTTTTTTGTAAACCCAAGATGAGAAACAAACTGCCTGTATCACCTCCTCTAAGAAATTTGGTATATCAATCCCCGAAGGGATAGGGTAGTTAATACGCCGGGCCCGGCCAGCGGGATAATATGAGTAAACCGGGCCCGGGATCTGCGGCAATACACGATGTATTACCCACCACCGCAGATATCCTTTCCATCCCTCCCTAGATGACAGAAGAGAGACAGAAGACAGGGGGAATCTTAAAGAAAAATAGTTTCAACTATCAGGTTCCTTGCTTCCTCCTCTGAATGGAAAACCGAATTTGTTACGTGAATATGATGCTTGATGAAACCTGAAGGTTTTGGTTGTGAGCCTTTAGTCGTGACTTACCAGTCTTATATTATACGTAACCTTTTTAAGGCTTGTGCAAAAATTAGACTCCCAGCCTCTCTGCTTCCTGCTCTTCCTCATCACCCTCGTCGTCTTCCTTCTCAGGGAATATCCTGTCAGGGAGGAAGTCAATCCTCTCGAATTTTCCGCTGTCCTCGAAGCCCTTGAGTGTGGTGACGAATATCGATTTACCGGATTTCGGTGAGGCAGATATCGCGGCGTGCTGGAGCAGGAGGTTCTTCACAATGTCGTCAGCGCAGATGAAGTATCTTGCCCTTCCCTTTGCAGAGGCGGCAAGCCTGTTCCTGTCCTCGCAGTCCTCAATCACTATCTCGAGCTGGGTGCTCCCCTTCGAGAGCTTGATCACGTTATCCTCTGCCTTTACCGCCCAGCCAACGTTCTCGAACATCCTCTTTGCCTTGTCAACATTCAGGTTGTGCTTCTTTTCCGACAGGCCGTATCTTGCCTCGTAATACTTCTCTCCGAGTTCCGTGAGGTGGTAATAATTCATCTTGTTCCTGGATATCTTGGCCTCCCTCATCCCTACCAGGCCCTGACGTATTAGACGCTGGACCCTCTCCTTGAAGCTGGAACCTGATATGTTTATCTCCCTGTATATCTGGGATGCGAAGACGCCCTTGCCTTCCCCTATGGTCCTCATTATGTCCCAGCCGTCCTGGGTTATGTCATTGACAGGGATGTTGAGCTCCTCCTCCTCATTGACGGTCTCCAGTAGCTTCTTGGGGATTCTCCCTTTCATGAGGCTCCTTATATCATCATCCGTGACCTTGCCTTTCACGAGGTCGAACTTCTCGAACGCTATGGTGAATGGCTGGGTGAAGGATGATGCCCTGCATATCATGAAACCGTTTCCTATGGGAAGCCTTCTCAGGTAGACGCCCTGGTCGTCGTAATCTATCCCGAGCATGCTCGTGGCGTCCTGGACATCGGACGAGTGCATGGTATCGAGACCCAGGTTCAGATATATCTGGTTTGAGGTGTTTCCCAGCGCGGGGTATGAAACCATGGACGGGTGCTGGTCGAGATAGACCATTCCCAGGCCAAGCTCCCTGACCTCCCTGAATATCAGGTCTATGACCGTCTCTGAGCCGAGCCTCCTCGCCTTCTCTCTGTTCAGGATGTGATGGGCCTCTTCCAGTATGATGACTCCCCTCAGCTTCTCCCTCTCGCCCTGCATGAGGAGCCAGTCCCTTATCCACTGGAGGGTTATCTCTATGAAGAATGACTTGTCGT
>CAYMDJ010000082.1:0-1872 GCA_964389315.1 uncultured archaeon | reverse complement strand
GGAGGGTCGAGAAGGGGAAGTGCATCAGGTTCCTCACACCGCTCATGGTGGTTATCTCCCTCATGGGCTTCTTGACCTCTGCTATGAGCTCGTTCATCACGACAATCTCCTCCACCTCACCGACCTCCCTGACCAGGGACAGCCTGTGGAGGGAGTAGAGGCCTATGAGGAAGGCTATGATGAACAGGAAGTCCCAGTACTGGAGGTTGAGGGTCTGGAACGAGAACCCTCCGGTGGGGCCGGTCCACCTCAGGGTCCAGGAGAGCTCTGAACTGGCAAAGAAGTCCACGAGCAATCCTCCCAGTATGGGCGATATCCCGGCGGTGAGGGAGTTCACGAAGCTGTTCGCAGCGAGGTAGGAGGTGGCCTCGCCCTTGGGGGCGAGCTTGAGGCCTATGTTTCCTGATGATAGTGTTACCCCTGCAAGGGACATTCCCATCAGGATGTGGATTGCTATCAGGAGGGGGAGGGTCAGCACGTACACGTCCGGAAGGGTGGTGAACGTCCAGGCGAGTATGGTGAGCAGGAATATCGGGCCGCTCACGCCGAGGACTGACTTGTTGCTGAACCGGTCAGAGAACCTCCCCCAGAGCCTGAGGAAAATCATGTTGGAGACCTGGCTCAGCACCATCAGGGCGATGACGAGGGATATGTCAAGCCCAATCCTGGTAAGCATGTACACGATGAAGAACGGGGCGGCGAGGTTTATGGCAAAGTTCCAGGAGCCGAGGAAGTAGATGAGCTTCCTGAAGTTGGCGTCCCTGAACGGCTTGAGTATCAGCTCCATTATCCTTATCTTTCCTCCCCGCCTTTCCATCCTGGGCTCGGGTATCCTGGATATGAAATATATTCCTATGAGGCCGGATACCATGCCTGCCAGGAAGAGGTAGGAATATCCCTGCAGCTCGAGCAGGGGGTAGGTGGTTTTCCACCAGTCGATTAGAAATCCGGCTGCCAGGCTGAGGACTATGCCAAGCCCCGTTGCCAGTCGCATCCTGCCGGAGAAGAAGATGCCGAGGCGGGTCTCGGGAACCAAATCCCTCATCCAGGAATTCCAGCTGCACGACCCTATGGCTCCCAGGGCGGTATGGGTCAGGAGGCCGATTATCAGGAATATGAGGCCCGTCCCGGGCGGCAGCAGGAGCGGGATGAGGATAATCATGAGGAGGGAAACCCTGCTCAGGGCCGCGGAATACATCGTTATCCTGCGCCTGTCCCTGTATTTCTCGATGAGATATATGGAGGGTATCTGGACCAGCTGGAGCAGCGGAGGGATGGATGCGAGGAGCCCTATCACGAGGTTGGATGCGCCGAGCTGGAGGGCAAAGGCGACCAGGAAGACGCCTCCTGTGAGGGTGACCATTGCCTGGGTGGCGAGGCCGTCCCTCACGACCATCCTCAGGCCTCTCTCTGTCTCTTCCTCTGTCAGGGATTGATGTGATTTCATTAGCGGCTCACCGGCTGGTGGTTTATTCTTGGTGGCGCACACTATAAAAGTTGGGTTCACTGGTGGGGTTTGTTCTGGGATATCATGCCGCTGAGCTCTTTCTCGCTGAACATCCCGTTTATCTTGATGAAGATTTTCCTGGTGTGGCCGTTCTGGGAGTTCAGGCCCCAGACAGAGCGGAACATCTTGCTGCCCCTCTTTATGAACTTCCTCACCTCAACGAGCTCGTAATCGTGGAGGATGTCCAGGTGGTATAAAACGGTACGGTGGGACAGGCCAAGCCTGTAGGCCATCATCTCGGCCTGCATCTCGTGGTTGTCGGTGTTCCTGAGAAGATAGAGTATAGCAACCCTGTTGTGATTGCCGCATACCATGCTGCTCTTGACATCCAGCTCTATGCTGTCAAGGTTGCTGTATTCCGCCAT
>CAYMDJ010000081.1:0-1888 GCA_964389315.1 uncultured archaeon | reverse complement strand
AGAAGCTATTTATCGCATCGTGACCAATATTAACCATGCGGAAGCATCTCAGGAAGGTTCGAAAAACGAAGGTTACCAGGGACGAATTAGTGGGCGATGTTATATTCCTAGCGGTCTCGGCACTGGTTTCCTTCATGGCGGTGCTGTTCTTTGACCTCCACCACGGGTTCTATGACTGGCCGCTGGAGATTGTTTTCATATTCGATTCCCCGATGCCATACCTGATGTTCGTTGGACTGGGAACGATTATCGGCTTCCTCATCCTGAAGCTGCTGGTCTATGGCCTGAAGGAGGAGGGGCTGTAACCCTCTTCGCAGTAGAACACAAGAAGTTGATTGCCCTGACCGTTATGGGTTGTGGTATTCTGTTAACTTTATAAGGAATCTCTGGCAAATATAATTAATATGGTTAGCAAAGGGCTCAAAGGCGTGTCACCTCTTGTTGCGGTGATTTTTCTCATAGGCGTAACCCTTATAATAGCGGGTTTTCTTGCGAACTGGGCAACCCAGTTCACCACGAGCCAGATATCAAAAACACAATACTGCCTCGATGCTTCTGTAATCATACAGGGAGCGACCTACTCATCCACTGACAACCAGCTTAACCTCTACGTGGACAACAGCGGTGAGTCAGACCTAACGTTCTACACGCTGCTCGAGTATGACAACGGGACGATAACGAGGGACGATACCGAATACAGCGTTGCCGGCGGGGGCTTCGAGACCTTCACCATAGACAATGTCTGGAGCACGCTGAAGGAAGTGACGATAAAGTCAAGGGAATGCCAGGGCGTCCAGGACTTTGTTGGAAGCAGATGGATAACCGGCCTCTGAGCCCTGTGGTATTTTTTAACCCAAGACATTTATATTAATACATGCTAGAGAAAGTCCTCCCCCACACATACCTCGAAAAGATAGAGGGGATGCTTGTTTATTCCGGAAGCAAGAAACAACCTGAGAGCTTTATCGAGAAGGCGGTCCTTGTTTCCCTTGCTGCCGGCCTCGGTGCTGCCCTGCTCTTCAATTCAATGTTCCTAATGGCCTTCGGTGCCGCGTTCATATTCGTGTTCCTGATGATGCACGGATTCCTGATACTTGCGGTTGAGAAGAGGAGCCATTTCGTGGAGAGCATACTCCCTGATGCCCTGCAGCTCATGGCAGCGAACATAAAGTCGGGGTTCATACCCAGCAGGGCGATGCTCCTGTCCGCGAGGAAGGAGTTCGGTCCGCTGTCCGACGCAATCAAGCAGGCGGGCAAGGAGATGATGACAGGGAAGTCCCTGCAGGAGGCGCTGTCAACGATACCGAAGACAATCAAATCCACTGTCCTGGACAACACGATATCCCTCATAATAAGGGGGGTCCGTTCCGGCGGGCAGCTCGTCTCCCTGTTTGAGGAGACGGCAACGGACATCAGGAGGAAGGAATCAATCAAGAAGGAGGTCAAGGCCAACATCCTGATGTATGGCATATTCATAGGATTCGCGGGATGCGTCGGAGCGCCGGCGCTCTATGCCCTGTCCAGCTACCTGGTTACCACCATATCAAGGCTCGGGGCGGTCGCGCAGGTCCCTGCCGAATTCCAGTCCCGCCTCCCGCTGATGAAGTTCGGCCAGATAGACATATCAGCCGACTTTTTGTTCTGGTTCTCCATTGCAGCCATAGTGATAACGACACTCTTCGGGGGCCTGATAATAGGCATAATAGATTCGGGAAAGGAGAAGTCGGGGATTAAATACATGCCGATCATGATGCTGATCGGCCTGGCAGTCTTCCTGGTGGGAAGGATTGTGGTGACCTCCATGTTCGGGACGTTGATACCCGAATAGGGCTGCAAAGCGGATTTTATAAGCAACCTCTGATAATTATAAAGCGATGTCCATGAAAGC
>CAYMDJ010000080.1:0-2005 GCA_964389315.1 uncultured archaeon | reverse complement strand
GTTAAATCTAATTGAATCGCTCGCTATTAATGTATTAATAACTGCTCATCTAGAAGGGTATTTAGAATTAGTTAAAATTCCAGCAACTTGAGTATTATCATGAGGTCCACCTTCAATTACAGCTCCTTCTAATGCTGCACAGAATCCCAAAAATGATCCTACATAAATAGGTTCAGAAACATCTCTATCTTCGGGGTGAAGGCATCTTTCTCCTGGTTTTATTGGTTCTGGCCAGCCTCCCCACCCTCCATGATGCTGTCCACATCCTTCTTCACCCCCGAATGAACTATAATGCCAGCAATTATCATCACAAAGAGGCTTACGGCTTTTCAAGTATCGCTTCAAGGAATTCCATAATTTATTCATTTAATCAAGTAAAAATGTAAGTTTTATAAGCTTTGATTCAATCGCGATTCAACTCAAAATCCTTCGGATTTTGCCCTACTAATATGTTGGTCAGGGAGATTTAACAGCAGCTTAACGGCTTCGCTACGCTGCGCCCAAATTTCTACACCGCTAACTAATCTGAACAACGAATCCAGAAATTAACCGGGGGTAGAAACTTCGTTAAGCTGCGAACGTTAGATGCAATCCGCTTTCGGGATTTAAGAATTTAATTACATATAAGGTCTTGGTATTGAATTTTTTATTCCCGTCTGCCCTTCTGCTGTTTCAATGTAATTAGGATCATTGTAGAATATTTGATGACCAAGATCAAATCCAACATCATATAATAATGGGACTGACGATAATGAATTAACTACTGCTGCCTGTCCTCCAGAATAACCTGCTATATGTCTTTCCATGGCTACTGTTCCGAATGAGCTTAGGTTTGTAATTAATAGGATTATTGCTGCTTTCTTTATCATATTGGCTACTTACTCGTAAATTATATAAACTTATCCCTCAAGCGGACTTCTCCGCCTTCAGCTACGACCCCCTACCCCATTGGTTCGGGCATCTAACAGCGAATAGACGGTTCGTTACACTCACCCAAATTTCTACATTATTAACTGCGTTGAACAACGAATCCAGAAGATAACGGTTGGTAGAAACTTCGCCTATTCGCGAACGTTAAACTCAATAAAAAAATCGGCTAAAATATAGAAAGGGTTTGGGGCTTATTCCTGTAAAGATTTTAAGCTATTTTTTGGAAGACCTATCCAAGACATATCATATGAATTTACACCATTAAGAAAAAACAAACATCTCTCATCTGGTTTATACATTACATCAATTCCAAGAGGATTCCCATGCATGGAGCCACAGGAATGCTGAAACCAATATCCTGTCTTCTTGGGTCGATCACCATAAAATGCACTTATTTGCTTTTGTGTTACCTCAGCATCATTTGCAACCCATGTTGATCTATCTCCGTGTCCAGCAGTAACTATCGTTTGAAATTCATCCTTGTCTAGAATATCTGTTAAGTCTCCTCTGGTAGCTCCGAAAATCCAATCTGTTTTAACTCCCTCTTTATACAATTCATTATTTATTCTTGCTGCCAAAGGTGAAGTGATAAAATACGATAACGTATCATCTATACCATGACCCATTAAAACTGCGGCATGATAATCGCGTCCAGATAATTTTTGTTTAACAAAAGAGGATCCATTTCTAATTATATGTAATGGAAATAGAAATCCATCTGTAAACATTCTATATACCTTATATCCAATAGGTGCTGAATCATATTTAGGCTTCATGTACAAAGTAATATCGCAATTATTTATAAACCTTTCTATTTGTTACCACTAATAAGTGTCTAATGGTGTAACGCCCCAAGCCCTCAATTCTTTTTATTAATGGTGCTTCGCACTTGATACGCCGATTTTTTTACTTTGAATTTTTCCTCCGCTTCGCTACGGAACGTTGCACTAAAATTCAATCCCTAACGGGAGAGTTTAACAGCGATTAAGAGATTCCGAAGTCTTGCAGACTTCTCCATCCAAATTCGGTTTTGTGGGTTGCCTCAAAACCGAACTTCTCTTAATCGCTATGTTAA
>CAYMDJ010000079.1:0-2117 GCA_964389315.1 uncultured archaeon | reverse complement strand
TGAAGGTTATCCCTGCTGCAAGGAAAATCAGCCAGAAGAACTTGTTGTAGTGGAACGTATACCACTCAAGGAAGCCTTCAACAGCGTCGGACCTCATGTTCATAGTATCATACCTTTTTATAGGAATGTTATTATTTTCAGGTGAAAACATTTAAAGGTTTCGGTGGGTGTTTTTTCACAAAAACAGCTTCTTTTGGCTACTCTTCCTTTTTCTCTGATTTCTTTTCCTTTGCCGGCTCGCCCTCTGCGGCGCCTTCCTTTGCCTCTTCCTTTGCTTCGCCTTCCCTTGCAGGCTCGCCTGTCTCCGCTGCGGCCTCTTTCTTCTCAGCCTCTTCTGCCTTTGCTGCAGCCTCTTCTGCGTGAGCCTTTGCAGCATCCTCTGCCGCCTTTACCTCTTCCTCAGAGACCTCTCCCTTTCCTACCGTGACGCCCATGCTCCTTCCTGTCCCCTCGACCTGGCTGACAGAGGGCTTGTCATCGCTCCCGAACTTTATCCTGGCTATCTTCTTTGCCTGCTCAGTAGTGAGGTCGCCAACCCTTCCTGTCCCTGTCTCTCCAGAGCCCTTCTCGAGCTTGATTTCCTTCTTGATGAGCGAGGATGTTGGCGGGGAGCCTGTCTCTATCTCGAAGGTCTTGGTGTCAGTGTCAACAATGACCTTGACAGGGACCTTCATGCCTGCCATGTCCTTTGTCTTCTCGTTGATTGCGGCTATTACCTCTCCTATGTTCACCTTAAGAGGGCCCAGCGCGGGTCCCAGTGGCGGGCCTGCGGAGGCTTTCCCACCGTCCACCATGACCTCAATCGTTTGCTTGGGCATGTTAATCCATATCCTGTAATGCTTAAATAATTAACTATGTCTCCTCGACGTCGCTGCTCTCCCTGGCTGATGTCCTCTTTATGACCTTTATGAACTCCGTGGATATAGTGACCGGGATTGGTATGGAGGCGTCGAGCAGCTCTATGGTGACCTCGTCCTTGACAGAATCGACCCGCGTGATTTTTCCCTTCTCTCCCTTGAACGGGCCCCCTATTATCTCAACGACATTATCCTCCTCGACCTTTATCCTGTCCTTCCGGTCGGTCTCAAGGAAGTGCTTGATGTCATCCAGGGGGACGGGCTTGTCTATTATCCCCCTTATGTGCATCATCCCCTGGACCGCCTTGTGTATCGCTCCGGACGTTCCCTCTGCAAAGACGTAGCCCTTTATCTCTGCAGGATGAACGATTGACTTGACATCGAGGCCTTCCTGCCTTATCTTGGTTGACATTATGTCTATGACTATGTCCTCCCTTCCTGTGGTAGTCCTTATCGCGTATATCATCTGTCCACCTAAATCCCGAGGAGAATGAATATGATGAAGATTATGAAACCTATCGAGCCTATCAGGGCTATCCCGAGCGCGGAAATCTTGCTGGAGTTCATGAACTCCTCCTTTCCCGGCTTCCTTGCTATCTGCAGCACTCTCCTGTAGTTTCTGAACGTTTCCTTCAGCGACATGTTACCTCAATACTCCGGTTTAATATTATAATGGTTGGTTAATAAATGGCAGTCTGTCGGTTGGTTAGCATTAGTTATATAGGCTATTTATAAAGTTAACTGTAAGCCTTTACAGACGCTGCCGCATGTCACAAAGGCTTAAGCCAAATATTAAAAGGTTACAAACATGTTTGTAAACGAAAATTTTCTAGTGTTTTCTACTGACTGAGAAGTCTATAAGCGCCTTCAGGGTTTTCTTTGCCCCTGAATCAGGGAGATGGGGCTCTGCCTCCTTCCATGCCTTCTCCACTATGTCGTTCCCCTTCTTCCTTGCGTATTCCACTGAGCCGGATTTCCTGATTATGTCAATAGCCTCCTGCATGAGCCTGGGATCCCTGGTATGGGAATCCAGTATCTCAAGGAGGCGTTTCCTGGTGGCTGAGTCAGATGTCTGGAGGGTCCTTATGACCATGAGCGTCCTCTTTCCTTCAGTGATGTCGTTCCCGAAGGTCTTGCCGAACTTTTCTCTCTCCTCTCCTGAGGAGACTATGTCAAGGATGTCGTCCTGAATCTGGAACCCGACCCCCAGGGCCTCTGCAAGCGCGCCAATCTTCTCCTCCTGCTCCGGTGTCCCACCGG
>CAYMDJ010000078.1:0-2225 GCA_964389315.1 uncultured archaeon | reverse complement strand
GGCAGGAACGACAGACGGATATTATGACGAGGAGAACACCACTGACAACATGACGGTGATAGTGATGTATGACCTGGAGGTCAATCTCACCCAGCCAACGGGCGGCGAGTACGTTGAGGGCGAAAACGTATCCCTGCTCTTCAGCATAGTTGACAAATGCGGGAATAACGTGACAGGCATGCCCATGGACAGGATAAACATAACACTGATCCACGAGGCCACAGGAACCGATTACACGTGCGACTACAGGCAGGAAAACGGGTCTGGATTGTATAACTGCTCCTTCAACACCACAGGATTCAACGCAGGCATGTATACCACTGAGATAATGGCAGGCCAGGATTATTACAACGACGAGAACCACACCGTGAATTACGTCGGCGGGGTTTCATCCTTCTTCATAGGGACAGAGCCCGTGCTCTTGGACCCCTGGCTCAACACGTCCAGCCTTGACGGAGACCCTTACGAGAACGGCTCCTGGCAGGAGGACAGGAACTTCTCTGTCGCTGTCACGGACGACGACGGAGATCCGGTCACTGTTTACTTATACAAGAGGCAGTGGACAGGCTCTGACTGGACGGACTGGACGGAGATAGCCCCATTATCCTGCACGGGCAACTGCAACAACACCAGGGTCTGGTACGTGGAGACAGAGGACTACAGCTACACCCTCCACCTGGGGACCTGGCAATATAAGTTCAACTGTTCTGACGACGGGAACAACCCCAACACGGGTGGAGTGTCCTACAACGACAGCATCGGACCGTTCAACTATACGATCGAGAAGAACGACATAAACATAACCCACTATTACGGCAACGGCCAGTGGCTCTGGAGGAACGGCAGCGCCACCATAACGCTCTCGGTAAAGGTCTGGGACATAGACAAGAACAACTGGATTTCTGCCGGCGAGGGCAACGCGACCGTTTACATAACAAAGGACCACTCCACGCTCGAGAACGTAACAGATCCTGACAACCCGCCGACCGTCGGGAACAATGGATTCCTGAACTACACCTTCCATCCTGACGGGGACAGTGATGCCACCTCGAACTGCGAATACGACGTCGGTTTGCAGAACTGGCGCGTCTTCATGAATAACAACGAGAAGGTTAAGGACCTCAACTCTACCCTTTTCAGCGTGACTCTGTGGAGCTTCCTTAACGGGACGCTGCACGAACCGGTTGATTTACAGAACTACCAGAGGGCAACTGGCGCGAACGTTACGTTCAACTTCTCTCTGTTCGATGAATGCTATCATCCTGTTGCGGGCGCGAAGAACAAGAACATTACCCTGAACACGACGTCGGACGTATACCCGATAGCGAACTCGTCAATAGCAGACCTCGGCAACGGCTACTATCATTACAACTGGAGCACGACCAATCCTGACAAGGCGCTGGGATTCTACAACACGACCGTCCAGGCATTCAAGGATTATTATTACATGTTCTCCCACATGGAGGTTGATTCCTTCGTCCTGGGAACGCCACCGCAACTGCAGTATGGCATACCCAGCGTCAATCCCTCTGTTGAGGGCTGGGGAAGGACGTTTGACTTCTATGCCGCGTGCAGGGACACTGACGGAGATACGGTCAATGTTTCCCTGTGGAAGAGACGTTCTCCCTCCGAGGAGTGGGAACTCCTCTCATACCACGACTGCTCGGGAACCAACTGGAACTACAGCCACACCTACGTCACCTTCCAGTGCGATGACATAACGCCCGCGGGCTGGTATTCCCAATATAAGTTCAATGCGACCGACCCCAGGGGCTTCGGCACAGAACTCGAGGTAAGGAACTTCACCATCCAGAAGGACAACGTATCTGTCCAGCTCTATTCGGGCTATGACGTTGACGTCTACAGGAACGGGAGCGGAGGTAATGAGATTGAACTCTTCTCTGTCTCTGTCACGGACACCGACAAGACAGGTTCCCCACCGGTAAGTTCAGGCTATAACGGAAGCTTCTGGATAACCTCCAGCGGAGGGACCAACTATGACACTGAATACACCAACACCACCAACTCATCCGGCCATGTCAATCTGTTCTTTAATCCTGACTGCACCTACAGGTTCGGCCAGCAGAGGTGGATAGGAGGGATATACAATGACCAGTGCTATGATGACGAGAACTCGACGGCCATAGGCCACATCTTCCGGATACACGGTCAGCTCTTCAACAACCTGGAGGTTCCGGCCTACCAGCAGCTCTTCAACGCCACTG
>CAYMDJ010000077.1:0-2377 GCA_964389315.1 uncultured archaeon | reverse complement strand
CAAGCTCTACCTGGTCGCGTCAGGGAAGAACTTCCAGCAGGTAACGGACTTCTGGAAATCAAAATTCAACGTCGGATAGCACCCCATAAAGGTTTTAACGCCCCATGACAAATATAAATGATACTATGGCCATCCTCTCGAGGAAGAAAAAGAAGCCGAAGGAAAGGCACATTGACACAGAGACAGGCAAGTTCGTCAATTATGAGACAAACTACAGGGTAGGAACCACTTCAGGTCTCCATTACATCGCCAGGTCAGAGGAGCTTGCCACCTCCATAAGGAAGCTGGGCTTCACCCTCACGAGAGGGACCTCGGTCATCCAGCTGGACCAGGACGTCCCCCACGAGGTGAACTGGACAGACGGGAAGGAGATAAGGAGCATCGCCTTCAAGCAGGGCATAGAGATAGCCTCCCACGGCTCTCTTACGATTCCCATGGCAATTCCCGAGAGGTCTGACTGGCGTGACGCCGACGACCACATGAAGAAATCCATACGCTCTGCTGTTTTTTCAGGCTCGAAATACGTGGTCTTCCACACCTGCATGAACGTCTGGCTGGAGCTGATAACCTATGCCTCCAGGAAGCTCACCATGTCCTTCTGCGACCACGAGGGCCACTTCATCTCCAAGATACTCCAGGAATGCGAGCCCCTCAGGGAATGGTTCGTGGAGAGAAGGGGAGACTTCTATGCGAGGGACATACTCACCAACAAGGAGAGCGTCGGGTGGCAGTCAGAGGCAAGGATAAAGATGGAGGGCTGGGAAAAGGACGATATCCAGAGGAGGCTTTCAGCCATAGGGGTGGACCAGAACATCATAGACACCGCGCTCCAGGTAGGAAGGTTCCCCGAGATTTCGCTCTCCCACCCTGAGGCAGCCAGGTTGTTTGAGATGCACGTCGCGCAGGGAAAGAGCCGCCAGGAGGCCCAGCGGATAGTTGATGCAGAAGCCGCAAGGAGGAATAGCCTTCAGAAGGAGGGCAGGAAGGTTTTTGAAGCCATCCAGAGGGAAAGCATAATAAAGAGGTCAAAGATACAGGATGATGAGATGAAGGATGCCATCAGGAGGAAGCTCGCCAGGAAGGGGAGGTGGGACACCGAGGAGCTGAGGACCGCGGTTGGGATACTGGACGGATACCATATAATGGCGCAGTACATGTTCTTCACCAAGGACCCCATGTGGGTCGAGTTCGCGAAGCTCTTCCCGGCCCTCAAGGACAGATACAAGATGGATTACGGGAAAAGGGATTGGCTGGAGAATGCATGGAGGCAGGCAGAGGACGAGAATGACAGGGAATTCAAGAAATTCTTCTACGGCGTTGTTGGCGCCAAATACCTGGAGGGCCACGTCAGAAAAATAATGAGATGGATTAGCACGGAGTTCATGGCAGAACTCAGCAAGTATCCGGACGGGGAAGAGCTCAAGAGAGTGGCAAAGGAACTCGTGATCGCGATAGAGAACCCGGAGTCCAGGGACCCCCAGCACGCAGGCCTCCACTTGCTCTGGGACGTGCCGCAGATATACGCTGCAGTGAAGACCATAAGGAAGACAGTGAAGGGCTCTGAGAACGTGTGGCTGCTCGCTGACTTCGAGCACTGGGCAACCCAGGGCGTTGACCCTGTCCAGGAGATGGAGAAGCTCGTGAAGGAGCATCCTGACTACGGTTTATACTGCATAGCGGTCCACGCCAACGCACCGAACCCGACCCACGCGCACGAACCCATTGAGTTCGGCGACGTGAGGATATACAAGCTTCTCCGCTGGCTCTGGCAGACGGGCTTCGGCAGGACCAGGCCCGTCTACGTGATATACGAGAGAGGTGGAGGCGAGGACCCATACAAGAAGGCGATATCAGCCCTCCGTCTTATGGTGAACTTCATGGTCCAGGACATACCCACGGACAAGCTCCCACCCGAGTTCTTCGGGGTGAAGGGGGCCGTCGAGGGGGGGGTCTGGAGGCAGCGGCAGATAATCCGCGACCACATGTACGAGCCGCTCAAGGACCTCCTAGAGATGCCTGACGAAGAGTTCACGATGCTCTCGAGCACCATCCTAAAGAAGGGCAAGAGGCCCGAGCAGTGGAAGAAGGCAGAGTTCCGGTGACCTTTTTACTATTAACCGCTTCGCCAAATAACAACAAGGCAGGTAACTGTAACGAGTATTAATTGTTGGCAAAAAGCTCAACCAAAAACCACTGCATTTCAATGTTTTGCATATTGCTCCCATGTGCCCCGAGGGGTATCGGCTTGCGACTAACCCTTTTCTTCGCACGCTAACCAAAAGCGTGTACGGAAAAACAACCAAACATATTTAACCTTTTTAACCAATAGAAGATTGCCTGGCAGGTTTCATGTTTCACAAATAACATTTAGCAACAC
>CAYMDJ010000076.1:0-2468 GCA_964389315.1 uncultured archaeon | reverse complement strand
AGAAGAAGGTCAATCCCGACAGCAGGTTCTCAGAGGAGTGAATCCCTCTTTAACAACCCAATGATTTTTTCCACTACCTGGTCAACCGAAAGGCCGCTTGTATCCACAACGTAATCGTAATTCTTACTGTCAGATGCATCAATTCCATACACTTTCCTGTACCTCATTGTATCGCTCCTGTCCCTCTCCAGAATCTTCTCTTTCGCATCCCCCAGGTCCCTGAAGGTTTCGTTCTGCCTGTCCCTGTCCCTGAAGACCCTCTCCGCCCTCTCATCCGGATTCGCTACCAGGCAGACCTTGACAGAATCCGGTATGAAATAATACGAGGTCCTCCCGTTAATCACAAGGTTGTCCTTCTTTCCAAGCTCCCTCTGGAACTCGTCGACCTCCCTGTCAGTGAAGTCCTCCCTCTCTCCCAGCTTGTTGAACTCCCGAAGGCTCATCCCTCGCTTCCTTGCCATTTCCCTCCTGATGTCCCCCATGGACCAGTATCTGAACCCAAGTTTCTTCGCAAGAAGCTCCCCCACGCTCGACTTACCAGAACCGGCCTGGCCACCTATCGTTATAATCATCTTACCATATCACCCAGGTCTTCCAGGACCTTCAGTATGAACCTTTCCTTGTCAGGGTCATCGAATATGAGCGTTCCCTTCGCGCCTGAAGAGACAGCCTGCCTTACCATGAACCTGAGGTTTATGTCGCTCTTCTCAAGGGGGACGTTCCTTATCTTACCTGAAGGCCCGTAAGACGTCCCTGAGAATATGAAGTATGACGAGTTGAACCACCCGCTCCCTATGTTGGTCCGTATGTAATCCATCACCCTCCTGAAGTCCTCCTCTGTCCTGAGTGCACCCGAACCCCTGGCGTGGATGTTCCCCCAGTTCACTATCGGCTCTGTTCCCTGGGTCCTCTTCACTATGTCTATGACCTCCTCCAGGCTTCCTATCTCATTCACCTTCCCAGTGGTTTCTATACCAATCTTCGTGTTCACCCTCATCCCTGTCATTATCTCGTTTATCTTGTAAACCGTCAGCCTGAGTGACTGGTCCTTCGGCATGTTCTTGTAGATGTCAGGGTTTATTATGAACGTCCTCGCATCCATTATGTTCGCTATGTTGCAGAATACCTTAAGGTCGTCGTCAGGGTCATCCGGGAGGTTCGGATGATGGATGGAGAGCTCTATGTTGAACTTGCTGGCTATGTCCTTTATCTTGAGCAGGTCTCCGTACGCTCCTTTATACAGGTCTGCTGCGGTGTGTATATCAGAGAACATCTCCTTCGGTATGACAAACGCCCTCATCCCCAACTTGTACATCTCCCTGAGTGCATCGAGGCACTGCGCGGGCGTCCTTACCACGGGCATGGAGGAGATTCCGTGCATGAGGCCGAGCCGCATGCCCAGCCTTTCCTGTATCTTGAGTGCCTTCTTCCGGATAAGCATGTCCATGCTCATTCTCTTTCACCCGTTCCTAGTGTCTTTATATAATTGTCCGAGCCCATACTAATACCTTAAAACCCAAAATAAGTATATTATTATCACTGAATAGATATAAATAACCCTTTTACACTTAACTCCATCGCCAGTAACCAAATGGCAGTTAACCATGACGAATATCACTTGTTGACAAAAGGCTTAACCCAAAATAACCCTTTTACAACTATCTTCAATATTACATAACTATCCCAAAAGCGTGTACGGAAAAAGCGATTGTAATTTTTGCTTGTTGCTACTCGGCTTGAAGAAGGTGGAAACCTCTCGTAAGCCGAGATGGGCATTTTTATTTATCCCCCACATATATAATCCATGTCGTTCCTCGACGAATACTTTTTCAACCCAATCCTCGCAAACGGCTGGTTCAACCCAATCAACACGCTCGTCTACTCCATAATCCTCGTAATAGCCGTCTACTTCGTGTTCAGGCTCCTCAAGAGGATGAAAATAAGGATAGACACCAGCTTCACCATATCAATCCTCCCGTTCATAGTCTGGGCAGCCTCGACCAGGGTGCTGCACGACGCTGCCGTTGCCAATGCCCTTCCTCCTGCCATAAACGAGTTCTACTCGCTCCCAATATTCCCCACCCCAGGCTCCTATTTCATAACCTTCACCCTCGCACTGGCAACCCTCCTCATATCCCTCGTTCTCCAGAGATACAAAAACATCCCCTACTACAGGACAATGACCTCCCTGGGTGTGGTTTACTGCATAATAAACTTCATCATTCTTCCTCTACCGAACCCCTATCCGCTCCTCCTGATAGGCGGCATCACCGCCCTCTGGGCTCTCCTGTTCTCACTGCCACGATTATTGATTAAAGGACCAGGAAAACAACGCGAAAATCTGCCGCACAAAACAAAGGGACGGCGCCAGCAAACGACTACGGTTCCCTTTGCAATGAAGCTCAGGAACCTGTTCTCCTGGGAGAACGACCTCATCCTCTCTGCCCACTTCCTCGACGCCACCGCAA
>CAYMDJ010000075.1:0-2518 GCA_964389315.1 uncultured archaeon | reverse complement strand
GAGGTGTGCGGCGCGTCGCACACGGTGCAGAAGGTTTGATTTATTAAGCACACCCTCAATTCTTTAGGGATAGCATGGAGAGATACAAATTCATAGACGACCTCACCTCGGACGTGATGTTCGAGGCCTACGGGAAAGACCTCAGGGAGGTTTTCGAGAATTCTGCAGAGGCAATGATGTCTGTTATCTGCCAGCTCAAGAAGGTCGGTGACAGTGTCAGGAAGGAACTGGAGGTAACAGGAGATGATGAGAAGGACCTCCTCCTGAACTGGCTGCAGGAACTAATAGCGAGGGTAGATATCGAGAATATTTTCTTCTCGAGATTCGAGATAAGGGAAATCTCCCCTACCAAACTGAAGGCAGTGGTTTACGGGGAGGAGGCCAGCCCTGGGAAGGGAGAGACCGTGGTCAAGGCAGTCACGTATTATAACTTCTCGTTGAAGAAGAACGATAAAGGCTATACGGCGAGGGTGAGCCTTGACATATGAGACATAAAACCGGAATCGATTCGCGATTTGATGACTTATAAATCAGGATTTTAATTAAAATCAGGGGAGTTTATGAAAAGGGCTGCATTGTTTGTTTTTGCCACGATGATGATCGTGATGGTCAGCGGCTGCACTCAATCTCCTGTGACTCAGGACTATACAGTCCTTTCACAGTCCGGTTACAACAGGAGCCTCTGCGCCGGAACCGGCTTCAACTATGTGGACGGAGGATTCAGCTCCGGAATGATGATAGTCCCCATAGACCCGGAAGGCAATAACTTGTCAGCTTCGGTTTATACGATAACCCAGGCCTCTGAATCCACCTCATCCTTTTCCAACTCTTTCATGTGCCAGGAACAGCTAAGCTCCCGACGCGCTGTCATAGGGGTCTTCTCCAGCGGTTACGCTCCGAAGGCCTTTGTTTTCGAGATGCCCGAGGACCAGCTAGTTACTTTGGGGGTCCCTCTCAAGAGGAGCTGCACCGGTGAGAAGGGATGCTTCGATACCAGCAGGATTATACTGGAGGAGCAGGCTCACGGTAACCAGTCACTTGCCGATGAGAACATGGCATATCTTCAGGACTGGTTTCACGGAACCTTGTCAGAGAAGTTTCTGCTGAACCAGCCGCGGCTGGACTGTACGGAATGTAACTCAGGCAGAGGCGGATACCTGAAAGCCAACGGAACCCAGGATGGAACGCCTTTCAGTCTTTACTATCATACAGGTTGGTGCAGCCCTGGAGGAGGAGATTGTGGATGGTCTTTATGTTTCTCCGAGGTCTCTGACCAGCCCTCTGCCGCTTATCAGGCTTTGAAGGCCAAAGTCTGCAGTGAAATAGAGTTCTATAATCTTACTGAGTACACGACCCCGGAAACCTATTCCTACAACAGGACCAACGACCTGACAAATGAGACCAGGTTGCTGTGCCGGAATGGCGGGTTCGAGTTTCTTTCGGGTAACAGCAGGACCATCTCCGTGGTTCAGGATTCCAGCAGATTAGGCACCTTCGCCACCAGAGGCGAGGCGGATTGTCTAGCATTGTAATTATAGAGGAATAGCAGGCAGATGTCAAGATGGTCTTTCGCAACTACTACCTGGGTATCTTATAACTGATTGATCCTATTAAAATCTTGCAATTGTGTCATGGGCGATAGGATACTTTTATAAACCAAACATCTCACTATACTTAGCGTTGTGCCCGGCGCTATGGGTTGGGGAAGCAGTTAAACCCAATCGGTGTATACGGGTGCAAAGCAGATGACTGCTTTTGTGTCTTGTAGAAATGAAGGGGTATAACGCTGTTATACTTATGGTGATATGATGAAAGAAAAACTGAAGAAAATCAATGATTACGAATGGCTCCTGCCAAAGGGCAGCCGGGAGAAGATGAGCGTTGACGCGAAGATTATAGCAAACAAGAAGCTCCTGGATGCCATGGAGGATGCAGCCGTCCAGCAGCTGACCAACGTTGCCACATTGCCAGGGGTTGTCAGCCCCGTTATTGGTCTGCCCGATATGCACTGGGGCTACGGCTTGCCCATGGGCGCCGTCGGGGCATTTGATGCTGAAGAAGGTATCATTTCCGCTGGTTTGTGCGGGTTTGACATAAACTGCGGAATCAACCTCATCAGGACTAATCTCACCTCAAAGGAGGTCAGGTCAAAGATAAAGGAGCTGATACCAGCCCTCTTCAATGCCGTTCCCTGCGGGGTCGGTGCAAAGAGCAAGCTGAGACTCTCTCCTTCAGAGCTGGATGAGGTCCTCGTTCAGGGGGTTGACTGGGCTGTGAAGAACGGTTATGCCACCAAGGAGGACCAGGCCGCGACCGAGGAGAACGGAAGGATGGATGGAGCAGACCCCTCAAAGGTTTCTGACCTTGCAAAGAAGAGGGGAGCCCCCCAGTTGGGGACCCTGGGCGCAGGTAACCACTTCCTAGAGGTCCAGGAAGTGACAGACGTGTTTGAAAAGGAAAGCCCGTGGGGAGTCAAGGAACCCGGCCAGGTAATGATAATGCTCCACTGCGGGAGCCG
>CAYMDJ010000074.1:0-2685 GCA_964389315.1 uncultured archaeon | reverse complement strand
GGGGTGACTATTCATTCTACGTGAACGCGTCCAACCTGGCGGGGCAGGAGAATTCAAGCCTGTCAGGAGAGTTCTATGCCAGGGCTAACACCGAGATCGGTATATCAACCATTGAGTATCTGTACGGATCAAACCAGGACGTTTTCATACAGTCAAGCATTTGGTGGGACAACGGCTGGAACTATAAAAAAGAGATTAACGTGACTGACGTATCTGATACGCTTCTGGAGGAATACCAGATTCTAATAACGCTGAACTCATCCAACTTCGATTACACCAAAGCCGGTCCTCAGGGAGATGACCTGAGATTCACTTACTATAATTCAGCGACAGAGGAAGAGACAGAGATACCTTATTACATAGAGGAGTGGAATCCGTCTGGAGACAGTCAGATTTGGGTCAAGGTCACAGAAATCGGAGCGGGCGGGAGTGCCGTCGTTTACATGTATTACAACAACAGCGAGGCGTCCCCGGGAAGCAGCATCAGCGAGACATTCTCGTACTCAGAACCCAGGCTGGTTGGTTATGTCGTGAGCCCATTACTATCAACTTTAAGGGTGATAAGCCTGGATGACGGCAACAACGTTACAGTGGGATCGTCGAGCTATCTGCTCAATTACAGCAACATCACGAGCTTCAGCGGTGTTTCAGCCAGTAGCGGAATATACGCGAACACCCTCTTCTATGGTGATGGTTCTGGAAACCCGTCTGACATGTACTCGCCCATAAGCTGGGCAGGAACGGAATTCGTCTATTACGTGCACAGGGGAGCAACCTACAGGTTCCATATGCTTTCTCCGTTCGGAACAGCAAGCGTGACCTTGTATGAGAACGGCGGCTCGGTATGGAGCAACACAGTCGGAGGAACGGCAACTACCATAACAGAGGGGACGGACTTCACTATCGCAGGACCGCCCAGCACGATAAGGATATCCAGCGATATACCGATACTCGTCCAGTTCGATACCTCCTCTGCGGATGCAAGGCCTTTCTATCCGGCAACAACCGAACCTCTTTACGGGATTCCGCTGGGAGGCGGTGACACGTCAGACGTGGGGGTTGGTGCAGGACCGAATGGCGCATCAATATACTGGAATGACAGCAATGGGGGATACGGATCATACTCGATATCAGCAAACTCGTTCTACAGCGATGATACATTCCCCGGGACACAGGGAACCGATGTCGCATGGAAGGTCTGGTCAGAGGATTATCCGATTGACGCGTGCGGTCTTGCAGACGGCGACGGTTCTGAGACCATCACATTCCTGCCAAAGAAGGAGATGGGAACCGTCTTCGGTGCTTACAATGACATGCAGTACGTTGCAATAGCTGCGCCAGAGCCCTACACTAACTGCTCGTTGTATGACTCGAGCCTGAACCTTGTGGGTGTTGAGCACGGTGGCTCAAGCACGGACGTGAACAAGATTTATCTGGGATCAACATCCTCAACGAATCAGACAGGAAGCTGGATAGTGGTCTGTGACCAGCCGGTGTATGCTTACTACGAGAAGACTACGGCAGACAATGACGAAACCAACCTCGGTTCATGGAAACAGATGAGACAATATCAATATCCTGAACCGACTTTCAGTGTGATGGAGGAAGAGGCATCATACGCACAGATGATCAATAACGGCACAACGAACATGTCGGGTTACCTGACAATGGGGATCGAGACCAATCTGTCAGGGACGTGGAACGAGATAGCAATCCAGGTTAACGACTCTGCAACATCGACCAGGAGAGATATGGACATCGCAGGGATACTGAACCTTTCAAGCGTATGGGACCCTGATCCGTGGAATACCAACGGTAATACCACAGGATATTATAGGGTATTCGTCGAGTTGACTGATCCATGGGGAACTGTTCTGCTCAACGATGACGGGTCAGAGATAAACGGCACGTATATATTCAGGATAGAGGTTGAGGGGCCTGACATAGAGGACGTCCAGGCATCCCCGGGGACGGACGGTTACGGGCAGAACATGACCATAAGCGCCACGCTCACGGACTCGTCGGGCGTCGGCCAGGCAAGGGTTGACGTGGAGTATCCGAACGGGTCAACGACGCAGGTTTGGATGACCAACACCGTAGGCGATACGTGGCAGGCTGTCTTCAACGACACGTGGCAGAGGGGAGATTACAACTACTCGGTGTGGGCACAGGACAACTTCGGGGATTCCAACCAGACACCTTCAACCTACCAGTTCGCCATAACGGCTGCAGGCTATATAGAGCTAAACACGACAGAAGATATCTACGGTTACGGGGATGACGTTAACATGTCATTCGGTGAGCTGAACAATACCGGGTCCTACAACATATCCGGTTATCTCCTGATGCAGGTTTTGAATGATACTCTGGACGTTATTGCAACACAGATTGATGATTCCAGTATAGGAACAAAGAGGTTCATAGAAAACGGGGCTTCACTGAATTTGAGCGCTGTCTGGGAAACCAATCCCTGGAACACGACCGACAATGCGACCGGTTACTACAGGGTGTATGCTGAGCTGACAGACCCGTGGGGCAACAACCTGACCAATAGCTCGGGTGATAACATATCCGGTTACTATGTGTTCTATATAGACAGGGGTTCACCTACATGGGGCCTTAACGGAACCAACAACACCACCCCAGACCCATTGGAGTGGGTGGAGTTCTATGCGAACTGGACAG
>CAYMDJ010000073.1:0-2864 GCA_964389315.1 uncultured archaeon | reverse complement strand
ATGCAGCCATCCTGGTGCTCTCTGCAAAGGATGGTCCTCAGGAGCAGACAAAGGAGCACATGTATCTGGCAAAGGTCCTCGGAATCAACCAGATTATTGTTGCAGTGAACAAGATGGACGCGGTCAACTACGACGAGTCAAAATACAAGCAGGCAGTTGAGGGGATGTCAAAGATACTCACGACACTCGGTTACAAGACAGAGAACATACCCTTCGTTCCGCTGTCCGCTTACGTCGGAGACAATGTGGCAAAGAAGTCTGACAAGATGGCCTGGTACAAGGGGCCGACCCTTATCGAGGCTCTTGACCAGTCAATAGCACCACCACCACAGCAGACAGACAAGCCACTGAGGATGTCCATCCAGGACGTCTACACCATAACCGGTGTAGGAACAGTGCCTGTTGGTAGGATAGAAACCGGTGTCATGAAGCCGGGCGACAAGATTGTCTTCATGCCTTCCAAGGCGAAGGGTGAGGTAAAAACCATCGAGATGCACCACAAGCAGCTGCCCCAGGCAGTGCCTGGTGACAACGTTGGATTCAATGTCAGGGGCATTGGAAAGAATGACGTCAAGAGGGGAGATATTGTAGGGCACGAGTCCAATCCGCCAACCGTTGCAAAGGAGTTCACGGCGCAGATACTCGTCCTGCAGCACCCGACCGTCATTACGAAGGGTTACACGCCCGTTTTCCACATCCATACAACTCACTGTGCCTGCAAGATAACAGAGATAGTCAAGAAGATTGACCCCAAGACAGGCGCCACGGTCGAGGAAAATCCTGACATGCTGAAGTCTGGTGACGCGGCAGTAATCAAGGTCACACCGACACAGCCGCTTGCAATGGAGAAACAGGCAGACTTCCCCCAGCTTGCGAAGTTCGCAATCAGGGACATGGGCAAGACAGTCGCAGCAGGCATTGTGACAGACCTTGTAAAGGCTTAAGTGGGGTCCTCCCCCACTACCTTTTTTATTTTAACTAACTAGCCCAGGCTTTATTCAACCTTCTTTTCCGTCACCCTCTCTACCCATTTCTTTACCTCATCCTGGGTTGGTATCCTCCCCTCACATAGCAGTTTCCCGTCAATAACCAAACCGGGATATAGAAACGCCTTCTCGAGGCCTTTGTCATCCTCTGTTATCTTCACCTTTATCCTGTTCTTCTTCAGGTATGCCTGGGGGAGCGCCTGCTCCAGGACCCTGAGGGTTGATTCCCTCTTGTAGCCGTCCTTTCCCACGACCTCTATGAGCATGTTTATTGTTTGTCCCAGTTCCAATAAATAGACGCTGCTTCTGGGCTAGGAACTCTAGCGGAATAGCGGAACGGTCCTATCACTAGCTTTTTATTGCAATTATTGGTAGTGATAAAAGAAAATAACACTTGACTTAAACCGTTAAGTATTTAAATACTTAACATAAAACGTTAACTATAACCAGTGAACACGATGAAGAGGATAAAGAGATTCAGAATACCCCTGAGCGAAGGCAACACGCTCGATGTGAAGCTCGAGGTCGAGGGTGGTTCTGTCAAGGGCTTTGTCCTCAACCTGAGATGCAGGATAGATAATAAATGGCATGAAGTATACAGGATGGACACAGCGCATGGATATCTGCATGAACAGAGATATTGGATATCAGACCGTCCTATACCCCTAACCCGGAACATGCCTCTTCAATACGTGTTCGAGTCTTTCATGGAACAGGTAAGAAAAAACCATGAGAGGTACATGAGATACTACATAGAAAAGAGGAGTGGTGATTATGAACAGGCTGACAGATGAGAAATGGGAAAACACGATGGCTTATATCAGGGAAAGCATAAGGCATCCGGAGAAGACGCCGGATGATGTTCTCTTACTTTCCCTATCAAAGGAGGAACTCACACAGATATTCACAAAGAGGAGGATAGAACTGATTGAAACCCTCAAAGAAAAGGGTCCAAGCACGATGTCTGAACTCGCAAGATTCCTGAAAAGGGAACTCTCTGCAGTGGACAGGGACATGAAAACACTTGAAGGGTTTGGTGTGGTTTCCCTTGAGAAGAATGGCAGGGAAGTCACCTGTTCAGTAGAGAAGGAAATATTGGTCTTGCCGCTTGCCACACCAATGACGCTGAAACAGATAAAGGTGCCTGCAGGAAAATAAAGGCGCCGAGGACAGGATTCTCGGCTTACGAGAATTACCACTTCTACAAGCCGATACCCAAAGGGCACAAGGGAGCAACTAGAAAACTATTCTTTTCCGTTAACGCTTTTGTAGGGAACTAATACCCGTTAATGTTATCTGCCTTGAGGTTAATAGGCGAAAATCTTATCAGTAAAAGGGTTAAGCGCCGAGGACAGGATTCCCAAACCGTGCCGCGTTCTTTGCGGCAGCGTTCTTTCCGGAAGCGATTTAGCGCGTTTACCTGCGCTAAAGGGTTTTTTGAACCTGCACGTCCTTTCGGACACACGATTTCCAGTCGTGCGCGTTTTCCGGGTGCTCCGGCTTCCCAGCCGGCAAGCACTAGCCGTTCCGCCACCTCGGCAAGAAAACTATCCCATAGGGCCCGTGTTCATTATCCTCTGATAGCAGTTAGTGCAGACCTTCTCCCCGCTTACGAAGTGCTCTGAGCAGACTATCCCTCCGCACATGGTGCACGTGTGAGCAGGCTCTGCGACCCCGCCGCATATTACGCATATCCCCGGGATTCTCATATTTATTACAAACGAAACAAGTATTTAAATTGATTTTATTCCTTCAGGATATCAAGCATCCTCCTGGCGTTGTTCGCGTGCCTTGACTCGTCTGATATTATCCCGTTGAGAATCTCCCTTACCTTCTCATTCTTGGTCTCGGAGACCAGTTCCATGTAGACCTTTATTA
>CAYMDJ010000072.1:0-3041 GCA_964389315.1 uncultured archaeon | reverse complement strand
TCGCGGAAAGAACTTCCGCAACAAGGTTCTGGGAATCCGGCCCCTCTCATTTATAACATGAAATTAAACATTCACAGAAGGAATGTCTCAAAGTCCTGTGGGGTGAAACATGATAGCGTTCATCGCGACCGGAATCCTGGGAAGCTTTGCGTTTGACGCAGACGGGAAGCTCTTGGAGCACAGGCTCTTTCCCAAGAAGCCGGAGATTATCTCAGAGAAGCTGGCAAAGGCCAGGTCAGGGGAGATTATACCCGAGGAGAGGGAGATGCTGGAATCCCTCCGAAAGAAGGGTGTCAAGGAGATTGTCTGGGACAAGAAGGAAGACGTGAAGGGGTTCACGTGCATCACAAAGAAGGATAACCTCGGTGAGGAAACCCTCAAGTCGAGCTTCAGGAAGCTCGCGATGGATTTGAAATGGGTCTTCTCCCAGTCAGAGCTCAACGAGCTTCTGTCCAAGGTCAACATAGAGTCAACCAAGAAGGAGCTGAAGAAGGAGAAGAGGGACGTCATCGTCATGCGGGTGATTGCCGTAATCGATGAGCTTGACAAGGACCTCAACGTCTTCTCAGAGCTCCTCAGGGAGTGGTATGGCCTGCACTTCCCGGAGATGGACAGGGCAATATCCTCCCACGAGAAATACGTGGGAATGGTTTCCGATTACGGGAGAAGGGAGGAGATAAAGGAAAAGAATCTGTCTGGACTTGCAGCCAAATCCTCGGGAATGGAACTTTCCGAAACGGACATATCAGAAATCCAGCGCTTCTCGAACGCGCTCAGGAACCTTTATGATGAGAAGAAGAAGATGACCAGATACCTCGAGGATATAGCAAACGCTAGCATGCCCAACACTTCTGCGGTTGCGGGTCCCGTCCTCGCCGCAAGGCTCCTGAACCTTGCGGGAGGGCTGGAGAGGATGTCAAAGATGACCTCCTCGACCATACAGCTCCTTGGGGCTGAGAAGGCCCTGTTCCGCCACCTCAGGGGCGAGGGAAAGGCCCCCAAATATGGAATCCTGTTCGGGCACCAGCTGATACAGAACGCTCCCAAGGAGAAGAAGGGAAAGGTCGCGAGGCTGGTCGCCTCAAAGATATCCCTGGCAGCGAGGGTTGACATGTTCTCTGACAGGGATGACGGGGAGAAGATGAAGTCAGAGCTTGAAAGAAGCGTGAAAGATGCGTGTTCTCGCTAGCCGGCTGGCACTGTTTTGGATGATATTTAAGGAAGCTCCCTGAATAATATATCAATGAGGAGGGAATTCCTGCTTTCGCTTATTCTTGCGTCTATGCTACTGATACCTGTCTCTTCTGCCCAGACCGCGCCGAACCGCCTGGCATGCAGCCTCACAACCTCATGCGATGCTCTGGAGGTCATGCGCCTCTCTGCTGACACTAACGCCCATGGACAGACAGCAGCGACAGGAACCTATCCCCAGATAGTTTGCTGCGTTGACAGCCAGGGAGGGGCGATACAGGGACTCGGAACGAGCTGTTCCGCTCCCCTTTCTGACACCGTTCTGAGGCTTTCAGCCACAACGAACGCCCACGCCCAAACACCCGATGAAACCGGCTATTCAACCGATGTATGTCTCTCTGTTGACGGAAACCCTTCGGTGACAAACCTCGAGTGCACCAGCGCAACAACCAGTTGCCCGACCGGTTACACTACCCTTGTCAGCCTCTCCTCTGCGGACAACGCCCACCTGGCAAAGCCGTCAAGCACGATTTACACGACAAAGATATGCTGCAGGGTCAACATGGACGATACCCCACCGACAGGTTTGGGCATCAGCTACATTGACGGATTCTACAACAGCCTCTCTGCCTACACCGTGACAGTCAACCAGGGAACAGACCCCGAGACAGGCATAGTTTCAGTGCAGCTGTTCATGAAGACCGCACCCCTCAATGGTGGCACCTGCGGAACCTTCGGGAGCTGGACGCCCTACGGCACCCAGAGCCCCGGAACGACATCCATCCCAGTGACAGTAACCACAGGAACCTGCTACATGTTCAACTACTCATCAACCAATGGGGCACAGCTGACGTCGTATGTGACGAGCCAGAACAGGCTCAGGGTTGACAGGTTAGCCCCTGTAACGACCGACAACTTCGTGGGCGGAACCTACGGAGGGACGGTCGATGGCCAGCTGTTCTGCACAGACAGCCAGGGCTCCGGCTGCAAGGACACCTTCTACTGCACCTACAACACATTATTGGGGGAAGACACATGCCATGATTTCACTGAAACAGACGGAAGTGTCAGCGTGACCTGCGGGGAGGAGGAATGTTCCATGGTGGTCCGCTATTTCTCAACAGACAACGCAGGCAACTCAGAGAACGTCAAGAACACGACAGACGACATCATACACATAAACAAAAACCTTCCCTGGTGCTCTTTCACTGCCCCAGACCCACAGGCGGGCTACACCAATGATTCCTACATAACCCTGGAATGGGAGGGTGATGACCCGGGCGGTTCCGGAATAACCTACAACATAAAGTACAGGAAAGACAGCTCTTCATGGATCAGCCTGACCAATGGGGAGGTTACCTATACAGAATATGCGGGGAATTTTGAAAGTAACCACCTGTACGATTTCCAGTGCATAGTTACGAACGAAGAGGACGAGACCGGGCAGTCAGGAATCCTCACGCTGTTTGTTGATTCAACCCCTCCGGTCTCGTCATTGACTGCAACCCCTGCATGGACAACGGGCAATGCAACCGTCCAGTGGGTGGGCGACGATTTCGGCGGCTCCGGTATAGATAGCTTCACTATACAGAAGAACACGGGTTCGGGATGGTTATTATGGAAGGAATACGGGACAGAGGGCTCGGCCGAGTATGAATTCCAGGAAACCGAAAGCACTGTCAGGTTCCGCGTCCGTGCGGTTGACAATGCCTTCAATACCGGTGTTTGGTCAGAGGAGAGTGCGACACGGCTGGACAACACCCCACCGACCTGCACTCTGGACGAGCTTGATGTTTACCAGAACCACAACAGCTTCCCTGTTAGCTGGTCAGGGACCGATTTATGGGAAG
>CAYMDJ010000071.1:0-3085 GCA_964389315.1 uncultured archaeon | reverse complement strand
TTCCCCCCGAAGATACCCATGATAATAATTGTTATGCTCGGTATAAATTGTTTGGAAACTGAATAAACAACCGCTATTTTTCAGGGAAATACAGGAGCTTTACGTATTCCTTGACAGAAAAGTATTCAAACTCCCTTATGTTGCGGAATCTCTCTTTCATGTCATTGATTATCCTGAACATGTGAGACTTGTTCTTCACCTCAACGTCAATCTCGAAGTCCAGGTTGCTTATCGTCCTGTCCAGATAAATTATGTTGGGGTGCCTCTTCGCATACCCTGCCATCTCTTCCAAGTTCTGCATATTGTTCAGCACGATATTTATCTTGTAGTATTCGTATCCGAGCAGTTCCAGGTTAAGGTGTGCCCTGCAACCCTTTATTATACCCCTCTTCTTAAGGGATTTTATCCTGAAGGCTATCGTCCTTGGCGGAACATTAAGCTTGCTGGACATCTCTGTCGTCCGGATTCTTGCATTCCGGGCGAGCATCCTCAATATCCTTATGTCCAGTTCATCATACCTGACCATGCCGCCGTGGCCTATAGTGTCTTCCTTGGTGTCATCGAATTCCTTGCTGAGCAGATATGCCCTCCTGTAATGGGAAACCTGCGTGAAGATTGCTATCTTCTCGTTCGTTATGTGGGGCTTGTACCTTTTCCTGAATTCCAGCCACACGGAATAGAATTCGTGGATGTCCCTGACCCAGACCATGAAGGAGATGTCATAGTTGCCCTCGCTCCTGTTAACGATGCTTATGTTCCCGTTGCCTGAAAGCCACTTCAGGATTTCGTTTTCCTTTTCCGGCGTCGTGTCAAAGAACTTGAAATAAACCCTGAAGCTGAAGTAACCGAGCATGGAATTGTCTATGATGGCATAGTAATTCAGTATGAGGCCCTCCTTCTCCATCCTCTCAATCCTGTATTTAACCGTGTTCTTGTTCAGCCTGACCTTCTTTGCAATCTCCGAAATGCTCTGCCTTGCGTTGAGGTCAAGCTGGTACAGGATTTTCCTGTCTCCCGTGTCAATCTTTAGTTCATTTTTCCTGCTCATGATTATAATTTTATATGATTATATACTTAAATATTGCGTTTTTCACAAAAGAATGACAATAATCATAATTAATATATATGATAACTATTTGTCAGTGATAAAATAAGTGATGTCATGGAAAGGGAAGAATACTTCGATATGATGAGGGAGACCGCAGGTCTGGTAAACCCCGCTATCCTGGAGTTTCTCGAGCCGCTGAAGCGCGAGAATGAAAACCTCTACGAAATAATCATGAAGCTCCCGAGGAAGAGGGTCCTTTCAAGAGGCGATACCCTGAATAAACCAATGATCCGCCCGTCTTATGTGAGATTGTCTTATGAGGCATGCGGAGGGAAGGACTGGAGAGAGATAATCCCCGCTTGCGTATCAATGGAGCTGCTGAACATATCAACCTATGTCGCCAACAAGGTCTTTGACCACAAGGGAGGGGAGAGGAACGAGGCTGAAATCAACAACGAGTTCATTGCCTCCCTTGTCCTGAGGGATTGCGCATCCAGGGCGATGTCAGGGATATACCATCTCGTTGACAGGGAAACGTATGCATCCATCCAGGACAGGATTGCAGAGATAGACACCGTGATCAATATCGGCCAGTACATAGACATGAACGAATTGAGGATTGGTGACCTGGATTCTTTTGAATCAGAAGAGTGTTATCTGAGAAAATATGAAAAAAAATGCTACGGTTTCTGCGGGCATTTCTACGGGAATCTCGGCGTAATCGGGTCAAAACTCTCCGGGAACAACAGCAGGGAGAATGAAGATGCGCTGTTTAATTTCGGCAGGCTTTTCGGGAGCGCGCTGCAGGTTGTTAATGACATCGGGGATTATGTGCCGCCCGAGAGCGGGGCCTATGATGTTGAAAAACATTACCAGGACCAGTACAGTGATTTCAGGAACGGCAGGTTAACCCTTCCGCTATATAATGCTTTAATGGTTTCAGACGCGGTCAGGAAAAGGGTAAAGGAAATCTTTTACAACGGGGATTTTTCCAGGGAGAACCTGAGGTGGATGTCTGATATCATCTACAGTTCGGGTGCCTTCAGGCAATCAAAGCTGTATTCTAAGCGTCTTTCAAATGAGGCGAAGCGCTATCTGGATGTCCTCCCTGAAAGCAGGGCCAGGGACATGCTGTCGGTAATGGTTTCCCAGGTTAGAACCAACAAGTATTTCGCCGCATTCAGGGAATTGTATGGAAAATAGCTTTCAGGTATTGGAAGAGATACCCATGGTTTATATTAGTTACCCCGCCTTATAATTATTAGGAGAGGGAGCTGCATGGCGATAAGGTTGTTCAACACCCTGACCAGGAAGAAGGAAGCCTTCAGGCCGCTCAAGGGAAAGACAGTCACGATGTACAACTGCGGCCCAACCGTGTACGACTACGCGCACATAGGGAACTTCAAGTCGTACATGCTCGCTGACCTCCTGCGGAGATTTTTGGAATGGAAGGGCTTCCGCGTCCGCCAGGTAATGAACATAACCGACGTAGGTCACATGACAGAGGACGACGTGGCTGACGCCAGGGGGGAGGACAAGATAGAACGTGCAGCGAAGAGGGAACACAAGACCCCAAAACAAATCGCTGATTTCTACACCAGGGCCTTCCTGAAGGACTGGAAGAGCCTCAACATGCTCGAGCCCATGGCGAGGCCCAAGGCCACTGACTTCGTCAAAGAGATGATTGATATGAACAGGGAGCTCATCAGCAAGGGCTATGCCTATGTGGGGAATGACGGCTCTGTGTATTACGAGGTGGGGAAGTTCAGATGGTATGGAAGGCTGTCCGGCAACACCATAGAGCAGCTGAAGGCAGGCGCTGGCGGAAGGGTTGACGAGCAGGAGGGGAAGAAGAATCCCCTGGATTTTGCCCTGTGGATAAACAACCCCAGGCACATAATGCAGTGGAAATCCCCCTGGGGTAGGGGCTATCCCGGATGGCACATAGAGTGCTCTGCGATGAGCATGAAGCTCCTGGGTAAGACCATAGACATCCATACAGGAGGGGAGGACAATATTTTTCCACACCACGAATGT
>CAYMDJ010000070.1:0-3292 GCA_964389315.1 uncultured archaeon | reverse complement strand
TCGTTATACCGCTTGCAGACGGTTTTGAAGAGATAGAGGCAATGTCCACCATAGACGTCCTGAGGAGGGCCAACATAAGCGTAACCACGGCCGGCATACCCGGAACCATTGTGAAGGGTAGCAGGGGAACCCAGACGATAGCCGACAGGAAACTCTCTGAGATTGACATGAACTCCTTTGACGCACTGGTTCTCGTAGGAGGCTATCCGGGATACGTCAACCTGAGCAAATCCAACCAGGTCCTGGATGCGGTGAAGAGCTTCAACGCGAAGGGGAAGACCATAGCGGCAATATGCGCCGCGCCATCCATCCTCGCGAAGGCAGGAATCCTGGACAACAGGAAGGCCACCATATACCCGGGCATGGAGAAGGACATACCCAGGCCGAGGCCAGGAAGGGTGGTCCAGGACGGTCACATAATAACCTCCCAGGGCCCCGGCACGGCAATAGAGTTCGCGCTCAAGGTCGTTGAGGCACTTGCCGGAAGCGGGGCTTCAGCAAAGCTGAGGAGGGACCTTGTATGCTGAGCGAGGTTGAGCAGAAGATACTGGATTTGATATCCAAGAGGCATCTGGTTACCAAGGGGGAGATAGCAGACCTCCTCCAGAGGAACGCGTGCAACGGAACGGAATCCAGCGTGAGCAGGCTCACGGAGATGGGTTACATGGACAGGGTGGAATCCCTCGGCACATGCTTCGTGATAACCCAGAAGGGGATCCGGTTCACGAAGGGCCAGGTCTAGTCAGGCATATTCTTTTTTAAGAGAACATACAAATACAACAGATAGCCCCGTCGTCTAGCGGCCAATAAGCCTTTTGGAAAAAGGCTTAAGCCAAAAGGAGCTAGTGCATGCCGATCCGTCTCGTTGCAAAGATGATCGGACGGAAAACACCAGCTTCCAGAAAGAGGCTGAGGCCTTCCACAAAAGGCTTGGCTAGGGATACTGGTCTTTGGTTCAAACCCTTTTGCGCAGGTAAACGCACAAAAGCGTTCGCGGAAAGAACGCTTCCGCAAAAAAAGGGCAACTGAAGAGTTGAGACCCCCAAGGGTCTGTGAGAGGAAAACCAGCGACCCCGGTTCAAAAAACCCTTTTGCCCAGGTAAACGGGCAAAAGCGCTTCCGGAAAGACCGCTTCCGCAAGCGAGTGGTCTGGAAATCCGGGCGGGGCTATTCCTTATTTTTATCCCCCGACCGGGAAATTGTAAGGACACTCTGAGCAGGTGTCTTTCCATCCATCTTTCATACCAAAACCAAAGCCCATGCATCTGGGCATGTAATCTTTATCAAGAACATCAAAAAATTCATCAAGCGGAACATTTTTTCTTTTGGTAGTAATTTCAATGACAATGTTCGGTGCATCATATCCTAGTTCTGAAGGTATTCTAGTTCTGTCCTCTGCAAGTTTTTCTGTATATTTTTCTATAAAGGATTTGCGCCCTTCCTTATCATCATTTTTGATAGGGCATCCACCACCCTCTCCTTCCTTGTTATTGAATCCAAACTCGCATCCCATGCAATCACAATGCTTATAAGAAAGACAAGCTTTTAAGGCTTTTGTCCCGTGGCTTTTTCCTGCAGGGTTTTTATAGAATCCGCCCTTAATATTAACCATGAACCTGAACCAGGATGTAAGGGATGCTGCGGTCAGGCTCCTGAAGCCTGCAGTGAAGCTCAGGAAGGAGGAGATCGAGAATCTACTCGAGAAACCGCCTGGGAATATCGGCTCTGATGTGGCGTTCCCCTGCTTCGTCCTGGCAAAGAAGATGAAGAAGAACCCCGCAGAGATTGCGAACTTTCTCTCCCGCAGGATGAAGGCAAGACCACCCTTCAAAGAGGTCAGCTTCTACGGCCCCTACATCAATTTCTACGTGGACTGGGCTTCCCTCTCCGGAAAGCTCCTGAAGGAAGTGAAGAAGCAGGGCGAGAGATATGGGAAGGGAAGGAAGATTAAGAAGAGGTATCTCATGGAGTTTGCCCACCCGAACACGCACAAGGCCTTCCACATAGGCCACGTCAGGAACATCTGCCTGGGAGAGTCTCTCTCTAGGATTCTGGAGAGCGCAGGCTACGATGTGGTGAGGTCCAACTACCAGGGCGATATCGGTCCGCACGTGGCAAAGTGCCTGTGGGGGTTCATCAACCTGCACAAGGAAAAGGCCCCCAGGAAGGAACCCGGCAAATGGCTGGGCGAGGTTTACAGGGATGCGAGCAACAGGATATCGAAGAGCGAGAAGGCAGAGAAGGAGATGCGCGAAATCAACCGGATGCTCTATGCAAGGGACAAGAGTATAATGCCCGCATGGAAGGAGACGAGGAAGTGGAGCCTTGATTATTTCGACAGTATATACAGGGACTTCGGGACAAAGTTCAATCGCCTGTATCTGGAGAGCGAGGTCGAGGCGAGGGGCCTGAAGCTCTCTGAAGGCCTCGTGAAGAGGAGGATTGCGAAGGTGAGCGATGACGCTATCATAGTCAACATGGAGAAGGAGGGGATGGGCGTGGTCGTTCTGGTGACCAAGGATAAGACGCCCCTGTATCATGCGAAGGACCTTGCCCTCGCAGAGCTCCAGGTAAAGGAATACAAGCCAGATAGGATAATTCACGTGGTCGGTTCAGAGCAGACCTTCTATTTCAGGCAGCTATTCAGGTTGCTGGAAATAATGAAATGGCCCCATTACAGGAAGGAGTTCCACCTCATTTATGAGCTGGTCAACCTGGGGACAGGGAAGAAGATGAGGTCAAGGGAGGGAAAGGTCATCCTGTACGACGAGCTCAAGGAGGAGCTCCTGAAGCTGGCAAGGAAGGAAACCAGAAGCAAGAACCCGAAGCTCTCTGCAAAGGAGCTCGGCAGGATATCCGGACTCGTGGGAATGGGCGCGCTGAAGTATACCATGCTCAGCCAGTCCCCTGAGAAAGTCATAGTGTTCAACTGGGACAGCGTCCTCAGCTTTGACGGAGACACAGGGCCCTACGTCCAGTACAGCCATGCGAGGGCCTGCTCAATACTGAGGAAGGCCCGCCCCCCTCCAGTCTTTGATTCGTCGCTCCTGAAGCATCCCAGCGAGCTGGCGCTGATAAGGAAGATAGGAGACCTCCCGGACGTCATAAACAGCGCCGCGAGGGACATGAGACCGCATTACGTTGCTAACTATGCCCTGGAGCTGGCCACCAGGTTCAACGAATTCTACCACCAGGCGCCTGTAATAGCAGCAAAGCCGGAGATAAGGAAGGCAAGGCTGGCACTTGTTGATGCAACCAGGATTGCGCTGAGTAACGCGCTGGAACTTCTCGG
>CAYMDJ010000069.1:0-3590 GCA_964389315.1 uncultured archaeon | reverse complement strand
TGGTTAGTATAAAAAACCAACTTAACGAATTATTAACATGAAAATCCTGATGCTGGGCTCCAAGGAATACCCGTTCGGCAGCGGCTCTGACTTGATGTCAGGCGGCGGGATTGAGATACATGTTGAGAAGCTCAGCAAATACCTCGCCAGGGACGGCCACAAAATCTTCATAGTCACCAGGAGGTTTAGGGGGCAGAAACCCTACGAGAGGAATGGGAGGATTCATGTTTACAGGGTCGGATACCTCCCCGGCAGGGCTTTCCGCGCCACCAGCTTCAACGCCCTCTCCTTCTTCACCGCAAGGGGAATAATCAAAAAACATAGGATAGACCTCATCCACTGCCACGGCGTCATATCGGGATTCTTCGGCTCCTGCCTGTCCACGTTGACAGGAAAGCCCATGGTCCTCACCCCGCACGGCACGATAGTCTACAACAGGTTCCCTGCCAATGAGGCGCTCCGCTTCTTTCAGATGGTTTCCGTGAAGAGGGCGTCCAGGATTTTGTTCATAAGCAGGTTCGCAATGGAGCAGATATCACCGAAGACCAAAAGACCATCCGCCCTTCTTACTAACGGCATAGACCTGGAGGACTTCCATCCCTCGAGGAAGACCTGGCAGGGAACGAGGTTCCTCTTCATGGGCCGCCTCCTCGAGATTAAGGGAATACGTCACATGCTCACTGCCTTCAGGAAGCTCCATACAGCCAACCCAAACACCCAGCTAATCATAGCAGGCGACGGCCCGCTCAGGGATTACGTTCTCACGTTCATGAAATCCAATCCTGAGCTTGACATAAGGTATCTCGGCTGGAGGAGGGACACCTCAAGGCTGCTATCAGAGACAGACTGCTTCATCCTCCCTTCGTGGGAGAGGGGCCAGCCCGTCGCCCTCCTCGAGGCGATGTCTGCTGGAAAAACAATCATCACATCCCTGGGGTTCATAACCAGAAGGACGGGAATCCCTGTCCTGCCGAGGGACCCGGAAGCCCTGTTCAGGGCAATGCTGAGCTATTCCAGAAACCCGCGCAAATACTCATCCCTGGGAGCCAGCGCCCGGAAGGAGGTCACCAGCATGTCATGGAGTGCCGTAGTGAAGCAATTCGAGAGAGAATACCTGAAAACCACCCATGCCTGCACCCCTTCCAGTCGCACCAGCACTTCTTCCAACCACATTGGTGTCCAACCACATCGCTTACAGTAAATGAGGAATACCTCGGTCCCACCGTGACATCCCCGATGAAAACCGCCTTTGCCGTGTATTCCCCTGCCTCTTCCGGAACGAACGGAAACCCGAGGGTTTCAGTGTCATGCGCCCCGACCTCAACAGCCTCTGAATAGCTCTCGTTGCCTACCCACAGATAAAGCGTCCCTTCCAATTCTTCATCCCCGTCATTGAACACATTCACCTCAATGGTTTCGTCCTCACCCATCCTGATGTCATTGGTACTCACTGATATCTCCACTGGAGTCTGGTATTCTATCCCTATGATTCCTTTGTATAAGATCCTGGAAGTCCTCCCGTAATGGACTGCCGGAACGAAGACCTTGACAAGGACACTCCCGTCAAGGAGGGTGTAATTCTCGAACCAGTAATCATCATAATCCACTGCCTCTATCTCTATGTCCCCATAATGCTCGTCGAGCGGGATAATTGTCGGATTCAGCCTTGAATATCTCCTGTAGAACCCCCTGAAGGAAACGTCCTCTATATCCGAGCCCTCAGGAAGAATCAGCTCCCTCACGAAGAGCGGAATCACGGGCTCCCCAACCTCCAGGATCTCTGTCTCAGCGTTCTCCACAAAGAGCTTCCTGTCGGATATGTAGTATTCGCTGTCTATAGAGGCCTTTGCCGTGAAGCTGCCCGACGGGGAGATGGAGAACTCATCACCCTCAGCCCGCTGAGGAGGATTGCCAACCGAGGTCTCAGGGTCCCCGAAGATTAGATGCTCATACCTATCCTTGAGGTAAAGGTCCGGCCTTGACTTCAGTATGGGATTCTGGTTGGTCCCGAAAATCAGCGGCTCTATTGGAGGGGTGTTCGCCGTCAGCATCCATGACTCGCCGACCGAAAGCCCCACTGCCATTGCCGCAATAACATTTATCGACGTCCTCTGGGTGAACGGGTCATGGATGAGGCCGGTCGATGCGAACGAAACTCCCCCGTTCTCCACCACGTCCGATACCATCACCGAGTAAGCCGACATGTCATGGTCGTCGTAAAGGAAACCGCCGTAATCCAGTTCCGTCATGTTGCCGCACCTGCCGTAGGGGTTGGTTATGAGCTCCAGCTCATCCCTGTCATCAGGCGGGATTTTCCAGAACTCGTCCCCTACGCCGAAATAACCCAGGAACCCGACACCATCCAGGTTCAGCGTCCCGTTGAAGACAGGAAGGTGCTCAAGCTCTACGAACCCTCCATGTCCTGCATGCCAATACCAGTCCCCCCAGTCGAATTCCAGCCATGCGTAAACCACGGTTTCCTTAAAGTCCACCAGCTCAAGCAGCATTCCCATGAAACCCATCATGGTGGAGCCCAGCCGCGCCCCTATGTCAAATATAAGCCCGGCCACGTTGGTCCAGCCAAACCCCGGAAGCAGCGGCCTTTCTACCCTCTTCTCCACAAACCTCTCCACTTCCATACCCTTCAGAGAAAGCATAAGGTCAGCAAAATATGCCTGCGTCATGCCTCCCCCAAAAAAATCCTTTGATTCGTATTTCGGATACCTGTACTGCCCTATCACAACACCGCTGCCCTGAACGTCTCCGATGTTCTCAATCTGGAACGATATTGCCTCTACCCCTCCTGCGAACCTCCCCAATCCGGCATCAAGGAAACCGTCCTTGTTCATGTCAGAGAGAAAGGTGTCTGAATAAAAGCAGTTCCCGTCATGATTATTGAAGATTTCAATCCCGGGATCAGGCATGGCAACTGCAGGGAACGAGTCAAACCCGCCGATAAGCGCGACATAGACGGGCTCCCCGATGGCATAATGCCCCGACTCTGCGAATAGCCCTTTATCTCCCAGCATCATGGCAGCATCCCCGAGGGCTTCCATTATGTCCACAATCCCGTTGTTAGCGTTGCTCTCTATACATTCCTCCCATGAACCCATCTCATAGCTGATGTCAGGCACGCTCACGGGAACAACAAAACCGGTCTTCTTCTTAGCCAGCCTCGCCGCCAGCGGGAATTCCACACTCTCCGTGTTCGCCGCTATCAGGTAATCCGTGTCCTCCCCCTCTGCCACAATCCCATCAGCATACATCTCCATTATCCCCTGCGGAGACATGCCTCGCAGGTCAATGACATCATACCCTCCTTGCTCAAACACCAGAGGGATTCCAAGCAGCCCCGCTATCTGCGAGCCCAGGACGCCCTCAACCTCTGTCTCCACCAAGACCGCCCTGCTCGCATTTGGATAGAACAGCCCCGCAACGTCATCATACCCTATCTCATAGGAGTTGTTCAGGCCCGCGTCAAAACCCAGCGTGAACACGTAATCGGGTTCGTTCTCTACTATCCACCCCATCACCTTATCTGTCACGTTCTCCTCCACCACGAAGACCGTGTTATCCAGCCCAGCCACAGA
>CAYMDJ010000068.1:0-3594 GCA_964389315.1 uncultured archaeon | reverse complement strand
GCTCTTCTGGGAACTGGTTCCTCACCGTTAACAAGGCACCGAACCCCATCTGGCTTTGGCTGAACGGGACCCAGGACAACCTCACCATAACGTACGGTGAGACCAGCAATGCGACAGCGCACGTGTTCGCGGGTTCAGTGAGCCTGTTCAGGAATGAGAGTCCTGTTTCAAACCCAGAGGAGGAGGTTCTCTCCGCAGGGACTCACATCTATCTGGCGAACAGCTCAGGAAACCAGAACTACACGACAAACGAGACGACCTTCAGGGTTGATGTAGGTAAGGCCTCATGCGAGATCAGCATGTGGCTGAATTCAGGGACAGTGAACCAGGACAACACCATAACATACCCGACAGAGGCGAATGGAACAGCGGGAATTAATGTTTCAGGGGCAACGTACTATCTGGAGAGGAACGGGAGCATGGTAGATTCGGGGACAGGAACCCTCACCGAGGAAATTCTTCTGGGAGCGGGATACTGGAATTACACATCATACTGGAACGGCAATGATAATTATACGGGCTGCTCAGAGACGTCATTCCTGACGATACAAAAGGGTGACATGCCGATAACACTGCTGGTCAACGGATCAGAGACGCCGGGAGACTTCTGGTACGGGAACACCACCAACGCATCGGGTTACAGGGATTATCCTGAAGGAAGCCTCCAGCTCTACCTGAATTCCTCACCGGTTGCTAATCCGCACGAGGAAATCCTGGGAGCCGGTTACTGGAATTACACGCTGGTCTTCCCCGCAACCAATAACTATACTGTAAATTCAATGTCAGTCTTCTTCACTGTCAACAGGATAGATCCGGGATTGGTTCTCCTGCTGAATGGAACCGATGATGACTTCACAATATACCAGGGTGAGATGCTCAACATAACGGTTTACGCAGACATACCAGAGGACATATCACTGTACGTCAACGGGTCGCTATATGATTATGGATTACCGCCGCTCGAGAACCTGTCCATATTCACAGAAACAGGAACCAACAATATAACAGCGTACATCGACGGAGACCAGAACCACACGTCAGGCGAGTCGATGCATATCATGAGTGTCAGCGACAGCATCCCGCCTTACTGGACTGACAACTCAACCGGCATAGTAAGCGAGTATTCGACCGGCCTTTCGTTCTTCAACATAACCTGGGGGGATGCGAGCACGACAGTGCATACCGTATTGATAGAAACCAACATATCCGGCTCTCCGCATAACTACACGATGTACACCAATGGTGGTGGAATCTACCAGTTCAATGCAACGATACCCGCAGGATACTTCTACTGGAGGTCCTGGGCGAACGATACAGGAAACAATCTCAACGTCTCTGACACATGGTATTTCAGTGTGGACAAGACCAGCATCATGGTCTGGCTTTACCTGAACGGCTCGCAGAGCGATATGGGAATAGATTACGGCGAGACCAGCAATGCGAGCGGGTATTCGTCAGCAGGGACATTCTACCTCCACAGGAACGGTTCGCTGGTCAGCAATCCAGAGGAAGGGATTCTCGGAGCTGGATACTGGGAATACAGGGCGAATGCCACCGGGGATGACAATCACACCGACAATGCGACGGGTGTGGTTTATTACCTGACCGTTGGACAGGTTGCATCTTCAACGAGCCTGTTACTGAACGGTTCAGAGAGCGATATGGGACAGACTTACGGGGATTCGGTGAACGTGACCGCAACCTGCGATCATGGTCCCATCTCTCTGTACAGGAACGATTCCCTTGTCGCGAGTCCGTACGAGGACGTGCTGGGGGTCGGTTACTGGAACTTCACTGCTTACTGCTCTGGGGATGACAACCATACGGGCTCTTCTGGGAACTGGTTCCTCACCGTTAACAAGGCACCGAACCCCATCTGGCTGTGGCTGAACGGAAGCGAGGATAACCTCACCATAACGTACGGTGAGACCAGCAATGCGACAGCTTCTGTGTTCGCCGGGGCGGTCAGCCTTTACAGGAACGGAAGTGTGGTAGGTAATCCGGAGATTGATGGACTGGGTGCCGGACTCTGGGTGTATGTTTCCAATTCCACAGGGGACCAGAACCACACCTCGAACGAAACATCATGGACGCTGACCGTCCAGAAGATAACGTCGGAAATAACCCTCCTGCTCAACGGAACAGACTCTGACTACATGGCATACTCTACTGACATTGTAAACATAACTGCTTATCTAAACGTGTCAGGGAATGTGAACCTTTACGAGAACGGCAGCCTGATACAATCAGGCTCCAGTCCTCTTGTCAACATCAGCTCATGGGAAACCGGGAATTACAACATAACGGCCAATTATTCAGGCGACAACAACTTTACCTCCGCAGAATCATATCATCTTCTCACCATCAGCGACTCTGTCGCTCCTTTATGGTCCTATCAGAACCAGACGATAGGAAGCCAATACGTAACGACTGCACACAGGGGAGATACCGTCAACCTTTCGGCCGCGTGGACAGAGCCTTACCCTGACACGGCATGGCTGGAAACCAACGAAACCGGAAAGATGGAGAACAAATCGGTTTACGGCTCTCCTCAGGCACTGACCAGCCAGACTGTCTTCCTTTGGTCCAACTCCTCTGTAATGCCAGGCAGCTCCGTGGTCTGGAGGATTTACGCCAATGACACTTATGGAAACATTAATGTCACGGATGACATGTCGTTCGGGTTCTGGGGATACTCGAACGTGACTGCCTACATGGATTCGGGAAGCGTCCTGAAGAACGATCCTGTGGGGATATCCTGCCTCGTCAGGGACCACAATATCTCACAGGAACTGAGCGGCTATACTGTGACCATGTTTGACAACAGCACATTGATACAGTCAGGCCAGACATTGTCGGGCTGGTTCAATTATACTTACTACCCGGGTGATAGCGGGACGAGCACCATATCCTGCAGCATAACATCCAACTCTACTATGATGTACACTGCCGTTAGCAACTCGAGCCAGAATCTCGATATCATCGATTCTGAGACGGTCAATGTGACAATCTATCTTTCAGGGGGACAGGTATCAGGAAACAGCACCATAAAGATAGCCGATGATACAGGAGATATAATAACCTCAGGAAACGGTTCTGTGTCAGACAACCTCGTTTCAGGCGGTAATTACACGCTTATCATAGAGAACGAGGACGGATTATACAACCAGACGACGAGGGTTGTTAACCTGACGATAACAGGGGATATCAACCTGACCTCACAGTTCATACAGAGCTACTCCGGTGATATGCCTCAGGGCATAGTGGACCTCACATCCATATTTGCGCTCAACGATTCCGGCCTGGTTTTCGATCATGCAGAGATTTACATTCCAAAGAACGGCGTTGACGTTGACAGGATATGCCACTGCCTTGACTGGAATTACACAGAATCCAACTGCTCCTCATGGGACTGCCAGCTCCTGGGTGATTTCGGTGCATCATCCAACGATACTTTCATCTGGTTCAATGTGACAGGATTTGACGGCTACGGCGGCGGGGATACATCCGATGTCCCCCCAGAGATAGCCTTCGTTTCACCAACCCCTTCCAACAACACCAGGCAGACCGGAAACCTTCATCAGATAAACGTCA
>CAYMDJ010000067.1:0-3615 GCA_964389315.1 uncultured archaeon | reverse complement strand
TTGAGACCCCACTGGAAACGGGGACCAGGTACGTGAGGTGCAGGACTTATGACGGCTCTTCTTATTCGACAGCCACGACCTCGACGGACTTCTACGTTGACAGCGGTGCTGACATAAAAGAGCTGGTCGGTGAATGGGGAACAGAGGCAGACATACAGACGACATGGACATATAAGGCATTCCAGCACGAGTTCGATGACGTTCCTGTGGTCGTCCACGGCGTGGAATATGATTACAACTACATCGACAACCCCTGCGCGACCAGGATAAAGAACGTGACGACAGAAGGATTCTGGTACAGGTCAGAATCATGGGACTCCAGCGGGTCGTTCGGAACGTGGGATGACGACTGCCCATCAACAGGCGTGGGAATAGACTGGATAGCCATGGAGAAGGGAATCCACAACATAACTGACAACGACGGAGGGAACTCGAGAATCGTGGAGGTGCAGAACTTCACCATGGCTTCGACCTCATGCGGACAGGATGACGACTGGACACATACGGCGAACCAGAGGAGCTTTGATTACAGCTGGACGTACAGACCTCTCATCCTGGCATCCGTACAGTCAGCGATAGATGATGACATCATAATCTACTACATTCACGGGGGTTCTGCGCAGGCAGACACGTGGGGAACCACAATGGTCGAGATAGGGCTGAGCGGGATGCAGAACGACGGGAACTGGGACCCATGCGCCTCGCACACATCCGACGAGGAGGGAGGTTTCATAGCATGGGAGATAGCAGATGGCTATGGTGTGGAGAACTGCTACACTTTCGAGACAGCGAACGCCAGCGATTCATATACGTACGAGATATGCTGGGAGGATGACACCGTAGCGGGGCCCAATGCTGACACCCCGCCGCTTTCGAACGATTTCGTTGCTCTGGACCAGGCGTACCCTGACGGGATGTGCCTTTCAGGACCGACAGAGATAGACGGGAGTGACGGATTGTATGCCGTGACCGATTACGATGCAGGCGGAAGCAACTGCTACTTTGCAGCCGAAGAGGACCAGAACGAGGACGAGGAGCAGTCACACACCAACGAACCATGGCTGGCCATATTCTTCAACTCCTCAAGCGGTTTCATATTCTCCAACGTTACGTACACCTTCCCGCCGAACATCTCTGCAGAGGGGGGCTTCGTCGGGCCGGCAGCCATCAACTTCAGCCAGAGCATCGACTTCATGGCCAACTGCACAGAGAACAACGTGAGGAACAATGCGACGGACGTGTACCTGATACTTTACGAGAACTCTTCCGGGTCCTGGGAGATTGCATCAACGAGTGACACAGACGTCTACTCCAACGTAAGCTACTATTACATAGGAGACGTCCCGAGCGGCGAGGCTTCTGGTAATTATTACTTCAACGTAACCGCCCCCGAGTTCGGCGACTATTACTTCAAGGCAGAGTGCAACCTGAGCAACGGGGAGCCTGACAATTCCACAGAGTCTACCCTCAGCGTGATTGACCCGCTTGCTCCGTGGTGGTCCGGCTTCTCTACAAACGAATCCAATCCAGAGGTGTATGACGAGGTCGAGTTCTACTCTTTCTGGGAGGATGACTACAATCTTTCGGGTTGGATATTTTCTTGGAATGGAACGGTTACAGGAAGCTGGCAGAACGGCACGTATCAGTCATTCAGTGGTCTGGGCAACTGGTCCAACACGAGCAAGGTTATCCAGAACTACGTTGCAGGAAAGGTTGTTGGATACATGTTCTACGCTAATGACACGTACGGGAACATGAATGCCACGGCCATCCAGACGATTGAGGTCCAGTCGGTCCTTGACCCTGAAAATCCGAAGGTCAATTCATTCAATGCGACACCAAACCTCACGGGTTACGGTGACAACATCACGTTAAGCGCGAACGTCACGGACAACGTCGGGGTGGACACTGTCGAGGTCAACATAACCTGGCCGAACGGCACCTCAATAACGTTCGAGCTTGACTGGACATACGGAGACATCTGGTCAGCGGTCTTCAATGACACATGGCAATGGGACAATTACAGCTTTTATGTGACAGCTGTTGATACATCAGCCAACCAGAACACCAGCATGTCTGACTATCCTGAGAACTTCACGATAGGGGCCGAAGCCTTTGTTCTGGTGGAGACGGAATACGATACATATGGGGCAAACGAAGAGGTTGGTATGCCCGGAAACAACTGGTGGAATGAATCGTGGGACAGAAGAACAGAAATCACGATAACCAACCCGAGATCCACCACCCTTTCAGGGTTCCCGGCATTCCTGAACATAACGTACGACTCGGACATGAATAGTGATTACAGCGACATAAGGTTATTTGGAGGCGCATGCAACTCAGAGTATATAACAGAAATGTATTACGATATCGATAATTATACCTCAGGCAACCTTCTGGTGTGGGTAAACACGACGCTCGTTCCGGGAGCAAACGAGATATGCATGTACTATGGAAACCCGGACGCTGAATCAGGAGAGAACTCCACAGCTGTCTGGGATGACAATTACGTTGGCGTTTGGCACTTCAGCGAGACCGGGACAGCTGACAGGAACGATTCCACCTCGTACAACTTCAGTGCAGCGCCGAGGAGTTACGACAGCAATGAAGACATCCAGGGACTGATAGGAGGGGCGTACCGGTTCGATAATACGGATTATCTTGCAATAAGGGACATTTATTACGATGCATCCAATTACATACCTGAGTTGACTGTTTGTGTATGGTTCAGGACATCCTACGCAGGAACCGCATACAACGACAACTGGGCTTTCCTTGACTTCGACCGTTCGGAATTCTTTGACTTCTACATAAGGGGTGATACAGGAGCCCTTGGCTTCTCAACCGATACAGGTTCCACGAATGACATGGACGGAACAGCAACAGGACTAAATGACGGAGAGTGGCATTATGGTTGTGCAGTGTACGATGGAACAGATAAGATAACGTACGTGGACGGTAATTATGACAACACGGTACTCAACCCTCATGCAGGTGCAGACCTGGGTTCGGCAGGGGCATTGACCAGGTACGGAATCATAGGTGACGGTTCAGAGGCCACAACTTTCGATGGAGGAGTGAATGAGTTTTATTATGAGGGGGATATCGATGATATCAAGTATTCCAACACCACCAGGAGCGGTGATTGGATAAACATGTCATTCCTTATTGTGAATGATCAGAGCACGTACGTTGAGTTCGGTGATGAACAGGGTGGAGGAAAGAGTATAATCAACAACACAGGTTCTGTTAACATATCCGGATATCTCTTGATGCAGGTCCTGAGGAACGACACTCTCGAAGTCCTCGAAGCCGTCACTGATGATATTGATAACAACACAAAGAGGGATATTATCTCTTTTGAGGAATTCGATCTTGGAACGATCTGGAATTCAAACCCGTGGAACACAACGAACAATGCGACCGGTTACTACAGGGCGTACGCCGCCCTCACTGATCCGTGGGGCAATGTCCTGGTGAATGATTCGGGTGAGAACATCTCAGGGTATTATATATTCTACATAGACATCAGCGCTCCACAGTGGTCACTGAACGGGACGAACAACACCACCCCAGACCCATTGGAGTGGGTGGAGTTCTATGCGAACTGGACAG
>CAYMDJ010000066.1:0-3957 GCA_964389315.1 uncultured archaeon | reverse complement strand
TAGTTGGCCGCATTTACCCCATCGGATTAATGCGGCATTCTAATAATAGCTTTTATTTCTTCCTGCCAAGAACGGTTCATGGAGCGCAATGGGAATGATGATAGGAGAGCATATCTGGAGCTCAAGATAAGAGATTATGGAGAAAAGTTTCGTTATGTGCTGGGGCTCTCTGTTTTAAAAAAACGTGATGATACTTTATATGAGGATGTTTCTATTACCCTGACAGAGAGCTGTGCAGCTACGTTTAAAGAACTCGATGAACTTGACCGTGAACGCGGACAGATATAAAACCCCTTTACAATTATTAACTGATTCTGATGACAAGGGACCTCCACCAGGCGATTCTAAGGCAAGAACTTCAGAGGGAGATTGAGGAAGCCAAGGAGCTCGAGAAGAAGGGTAAGCACAGGGACGCTGGCGAGCATTACCTGAGGGCATCCGCCATCTACAGGAGGATTGCGTACGACTCCCCTGTGGGGAAGGCAGAGGAGATGTTCGACATGGCGAGCCAGTACGAGGGCTTCAGCAAGGTCCTCGTGAACAAGGCGAAGATAAGGAGCATGAAGGACGCCCCTGAAGAGGAGAAGGACAAGCTGATAGACAGCCTGATTGTCTCCCAGAAGCCCGACACCGACTGGAACCATATAGGAGGGCTTGAGGAACTGAAGCAGGAGATAAAAGAAGCCATCGTCCTTCCTTTTGTTCGGGGCAAGCCCATGTACGTGAAGGCGCCCAGGACAATCCTGCTTTACGGCCCCCCGGGGACAGGGAAGACCCTGCTAGCCAAGGCGTCGTGCAACACCCTCAATGCAACCTTCTTCGAGGCAAGGATATCCAGCCTCCTCTCCAAGTACTTCGGCGAGTCGAACAAGCTGATAAACGCCCTTTTCGCCAAGGCAAAGAAGATGCAGCCCTCCCTGATTTTCATGGACGAACTGGATAGTATAGCGGTGTCCAGGGACTCTAACGTTGACGAGTCAACGAGGCGCGTCCTGGGTCAGTTACTGACAGAGATTGAGGGCTTCAACACCAACCAGCAGGATACCATCCTCATAATGGGCGCGACCAACAAACCATGGGACCTGGACGACGCCATAGTGAGCAGGTTCCAGAAGAAGATATACGTCCCCCTGCCCGACCTCGTGGCGAGGAAGATAATCCTGCAGATTCATCTCGAAGGCGCGGACATCTCAAGGATAGATTTGAGCGGCCTGGCAGAAAAAACGAACGGATTCTCAGGGAGGGATATCTCCAACCTGTGCCAGGAGGCCATCATAAAGATGGTGAGGGAGACCAACCCCAACCTGGAGAACCTCACCGTGAGAGAGTTAGAGAGCTACTCCCTCGGCCACAGGCCGCTCACCGAGGAGGACTTCGAGGGGGCCTTCTCCAAGATAAAGCCCTCTGCACAGGCAGGGAGCATAGAGAAATACGAGGAATGGAAGAAGAACTTCGGCGGGTAGTATCATTATGGGCAATCTCAAGAACATTGAAGTTGAGCTGAAGTTTCCGTTATTGAATCACGGGAAGTTGGCTCAAGCCCTGAATAAAATAGCAAAGCCCGAAGAGGTTGATGTTTTTCAGAAGGATACGTATTACGTGCCGAAGCACAGGAACTTTCTTGAGAATAGGCCTATCTCCGAGTGGCTGAGAATCAGGGAAACAAAACAAGGGGCATCGATTAATTATAAGAATTGGCATGATGCCCCTGGTATAAAAACCATATCCTGTGATGAGTTTGAAACCGGGGTTGATAACGCATCGGCACTAAAGAATATTTTCAATATCCTTGATTTTAAAGAGGTGATAATCGTGGAAAAAATAAGAAACACCTGGCATTACAAGGACGTCTTTATATCAATAGATGACATCAAGGGTCTGGGAAACTTCATCGAGCTGGAAGCGAACGGGACATTCCCAAGCATCCAGGAAGCAAAGGACCATCTGTATAAGATACTAAAGGAGATAAATGCGAAGGTGGGTGAACAAGACTATAAAGGATATCCACATCGTGCTTTGGAAAAAAAGAATTTTGGCGGTTAATCAGGACAGGATTCCTCCGTAGAAGGTCACGAACCATCCCCCCTCGCAGCTTGCGACAATCCTCCCGAACGGGACCCACATCACGTTATAGTCGCAAATCATGTTGCCTTCGCTGTCTATCGTGCCGTCAACATGACCTCTCTGTTCAAGGACCATGTCATGGGCTGCCTGATTGTCCATCCATGGCGCCAGGACCAGCAGCGCCAAAACCAAGAGTGATGCCACAACCAGAAGGATTTCCCTCCTCTCCATGCTCATATTTGCCGGGAGGTTTTATAACGAACCTTTATAAGCCACCCTAACCATTAGTTTCGGTGGTTAACATGGCAAGGAAGAGGCTGCCCAAGTATTCAAGAAAGAAGAAGCAGAGGAAGTAGGCTAACCCCTTTGCAGCTAACTTCTTCGCCGGTAACTAAATGGCAGATCAACAGGAACGTATTTTAGTTTTTGACAAAAGGCTTAACCCAAAATTATTTATTTTTCCGCGAACGCTTTACTCGGCTTACGATAGCTTCCGACTTATGCAAGCCGATACCCCTCGGGGCACAAGGGAGCAACATGTAAAAATTACAATCGCTTTTTCAGTACACGCTTTTTGTGAAAACTAAAAGCGTTCAGTAATTATATGAAAAATGGTGTGTTAACAGTAAAAGGGTTCTAGATTTCCTTCATGAAGACGTCGTCCAGCACCCTGCTGAATTCCGGGTGCTTCCTGGCGAGTGAGAGAATCTCCCTCTCCTTCATGGGGATTAAGCCCTTCGAAACCCTCTTCGCGATGTGGGAGGCTATCCCCTTCTGGTGGAGGGAATGCTCCGTTCCCTTGAGTGTGTCCTTCATCTTGGAGAAGGCGTCGGTATGTTTCCTGTCGACCTCTGCGACCCAGTTCTCCCCCTCTACCCACACCCTACCTAAAGGGCGGTATTTGCGCAGGAAGTCCTGCGCGTGCTTTACCACGAACATGCTCGGCCCTTTTATCTTCCTCGGTCTCGGGAGTTCCCAGACCTCCATCTCGAAGACGAAGACAGCGACCGTCGAATCATCGGACCAGGCGAGGTGGTTGAGGACAGAGAAATCATGGTCCTCGAGGATGTCCCTTATCCTCCTTGCTGTCTTCCTCAGCTGGGGCCAGAGTATGTCGGGGATGATGTCAGGGGGCTTGAAAGATATTCCCATGAGGAGGGTCTTCCTTGCCTTCCTTTCAGAGGCGAGCTTCGTGACAGGAACCGGGAAATCCTTCCTCATGAACATGCCCTTGTCAGGCCTGGAGACCAGCTTCCTGCAGGCATTCACGAACCTCGTGAAGTTCTCAGGCGAGAGCGCGGCAGCGACGTTCCTTCCCGGGTCTACCGGGTCTATCAGTATCAGGGGCTGTTTTTTGAACTTTTCATGGACGTCCTTCACGTCCTCCCCGCCCATGCCCTCGAGGTTTATCAGGATTTTTCCGGGTTCCCAGCCCTCTGCCTTCTCAGCGAGGTTGGTGAAAGAGCGATAGTAAACTATCAGGAGCTCACAGAGGTATCCGGAGAACGCCTGGTACTTGGTGTCAGAGCCGTAGAATCCCTGCGCCTTGCAGAACTGCTTCAGGAGGCGGACCTCCGGTCTCAAAGATGGAAGGAGGTGCCTTTCCAGCCACTTGTTATGGAAGGGTGTCCTGTCCACTGCTGACATTATCTTTTGTGCGCTCTCCACCTTGTAGCAGGGGACTATGTCAACGTCGTAGTTCTTGACCCTCGCCCTCACGTAAGGATGTTCCGCGTAGGCAATCCTGGAATGGCCGTGGAGGTTGGAAACAATCTGCCTGCCTATCGCTATGCCCTTGTTCTCCAGGTCGCTCCTGCTGGTCTTGACCGGGAAGAGGATGAAGAGGTCGAACTCCTTCTTGTCCCTCATCCAGGTGTCCCTCATGTAGCTTCC
>CAYMDJ010000065.1:0-4044 GCA_964389315.1 uncultured archaeon | reverse complement strand
TCAAGCCCACTCCCTGACCTTCCCCATTATCCAGTCCTTGCCTTCCTGGGGGTAGGTATCGTAGCCGTGTTCTCCTGAGAAGAGGGTGAAGAATTCCTTTGGCTCTCCGGCCAGGGAGAATGTCTTCTCTGCAATGGATATGGGGATGACCTGGTCGTCCTTTATGTGGACCATGAGGACTGGCCTGGGGGATATCCTTCCGATGTAATTGTCAGGGTCTATGGAATTCAGGTACTCTGCCGCAACTGGGTTGTCCTGCGCAGGGAACCCATACCCTGAAGTGCTGAGCAGCAGGGCGCCGGATATCCTGGGCTCTATCCCTGCGGCTATTATGGCGAACCTTCCTCCCATGCTCTCCCCTGCAACGAATATCTTGTTTCTGTCAATGTCCGGCTCTGACCAGAGGACATCGAACCCTCTCAATCCGTCATACACCATCTCCTGGTGGACAGAGCCTCTACCTGTGGAATAGAATTCGAAATCATACTCTATGGTGGGGATGTTCCCTCCTGTCTCTCCATGACCCCTCTGGTCAATGGCAAGCGTAGCGAAGCCCTGATTGTTCAAATCCTTGCCCAGGCCGTTCTGCGCGCCCTCCTTGGTGACCGTCGCTCCGGGAAGGATGAAGAAGGCCGGGTGAGGGCCGCTGCCCTTAGGATAGGTCAGCAGGGCGTGAACCAGCCTCCCGTGGCTCTGGTAGACAATCTTGTAAGTGGTGGAGTCCCCGGTCTCGTTCAAGAGGGTCTTGGTGTAATTCACCGCGGGCCTGCCTGAGAATAGCAGCATCCCGTCGGAATCCGCTCTCACCTCAGAGAGGGGGTTGCTCCAGAGGAGAACCCAAGTAACAATGCTGCTTCCAACCAGCAGCACAGCAAACAAAATCAGATACTTCTTCTCCATTCGATATTCTTGGAAGGGTTAAATAAAAATAAGATGCGTGGACCGGGATTACCGAAACCCCTTCCGGTCATTTTTGCGGAAGCGTTCTTTTCACGAACGTTTTTGGGCGTTTATCCGGCCCAAAAAGGTTCTTTCGAACCCGGATCACAGGCTTTATTCGAAGCCCGGGATTAGCCAGGACCTCTTGGAAGGCTTACCCCAATCATCTTTGGAATCATATTTTCCAAGACTGTCTGGGTCCTAACCATTAGACTATCCACGCACTGTTTTTGCCGCTCTTTTCTGTTGTTTGCGTATTTGCTCATCCGCTTTGTGGACGCGGCAGCTCCTGTAAAGCGGATTTAGACTATCCACGCATTAACCCTTTTCTGTTCCTTTGTTGTGTTGGTTTATCATTTCAAAAGCGTTAGCGGAAAACCAACACATTTTTATCTGTATTGAAATAAGCGTATTTAAAAACATAACCTTGATCCTAGATTCTTCTGGTTGCCCCCCCGCTTGCATAAGCGGTAGCTATCGTAAGCGGGGTCAGAAGTCAAAGCTTATCTTCTCAATATCCACTTCCTCGTCCTCTGACTCGCCTTCCGGCTCCTCTTCTTTTGCCTGCTCGCCTGTTTCCGCGGGTTCGGGCTCTGGCTTTTTGGTTTCCGGGGGCACTGCCTTCCCTTTTGGTATGGCCTTGCTCATGTCCTTTGCAATCCTGTCAAGCTCGGCTTCCTCGAGCTTCTTGACGGGAAGCACGCTCTCAAGCCCGATGCCCTTCTCCTCCTCTGTTCTCGGTATAAGGTGGAAGTGGGCGTGAGGGACAAGCTGGCCAGCCATCCTCCCGTTGCTCTGGACGAGCGACATGCCCTCGGTCTTCATGCTGTCCCTCTGCGCGGCTGCAACCAGCCTTATGGTTTTCATGACCTCTGCTGCATCATCGTCGGACATGTCGGTTATCCCGAGGCAATGGGCCTTGGGTATCACGAGGACGTGGCCCCTGTTCCTGGGGTTTATGTCAAGGAACGAAAGCGTCCTCTCGCTTTCATAAACCTTCTTGCAGGGAATCTCCCCTTTCACTATCTTGCAAAATATACATTCTTCCATTATATCACCTTAAACCCTTTTCAGTTAATCTTTAATATTGTTTCCTTGTTTCAAAAGCGCTTCCGGAAAAACGCTTATGGAAGGCTTCAGCCTTCTTTTGGCTTAAGCCATTCATGCCCAGCAAAGGTTTAGCCAATCCTGGGTTCGAAAGGGCTTAGTGGGACCACCCGGATACTCAGACTCTCTTTACATGTTTCTTTCGCGGACGTTTCTTCGCAGATGTCCGTGGACTCTCGTAAAGAAAGGTCCTTTGAACCGGGGTCTGAAGCTTTCCCGGAACCGTTTTCCGTGGACGCTTTTGCAAGCTCGTATGGAAAAGGGTCCTCCCAAAGCTCCAATGCTAGACCAAGCTACACCATGGTCCCATCCCGACTCGGCCATATCGTGCAATGTCGGGCAACTGATTTAAGAATGAGGGAAGGATTTATAAATGGTTTCTAAGTTCGATTTTGCTTAATATCCCGGCTTCAACAATTATAATCATGGCAAGGCTCAGGAGGGAGCTGGGGCTCTTCGAGACCACGATATACGGGATAGGCGTCATACTCGGGGCGGGGATATACGCCATAATAGGCGAGGGCGCCGGGCTCGCGGGGAACGCTGTCTGGCTCTCTTTCATCATAGCTGCAATCGTTGCCTCCTTCACAGGGCTCTCCTACGCAGAGCTCTCCTCCATGTACCCCAAGACAGCGGCAGAATACAATTACACGAGGAACGCGTTCAGGAAGGAGTGGCTGGCCTTCCTAGTCGGGTTCATAATGATAGTGGCAGGCCTCTTCTTCTCAGCGACCGTGTCCATCGGTTTTGCCGGCTACTTCTCCGCGCTTTTCGGGACGCCGATAATCCTCACTGCCATCGGCCTGATAGCCATTCTCTCCTTTGTCAATTTCATTGGCATAAAGCAGTCCTCAAGAATCAATATCATCTCGACGCTCATAGAGTTCTCCGGCCTCCTGATAATAATCATAATAGGCCTGCCGTTCATTGGCGCCGCGGGAGTCAATTACTTCGAGTCCCCGCTAGGGATGGCGGGGATAATGGGCGCGGCGGCCCTCCTGTTCTTCGCCTTCATAGGATTCGAGAACGTGGCCAACATATCAGAGGAGGCAAAAAACGCCACCAAGATAATCCCCAGGGCGCTGATGCTCTCGCTCATAATCTCGACCATCCTCTACATACTCGTTGCCATCTCCGCTGTCTCTGTCCTGGGTTGGGAAGCCCTCTCAGCGTCAGGTGCGCCCCTCGCTGACGTTGCGGTCGGCGCTATGGGACCTTCCATGTACCTGGTCCTTTCGGTGATAGCGCTCTTCGCAACGGGAAACACGGTCCTCATAATGCTCATAGCGACCTCCAGGATGATTTACGGGATAGCCAGGAACCACTCCAGCGTCCTGTCAAGAATCCACAAGAAGAGGGGGACCCCACATTTCGCGATACTCACCGTTCTCATCCTTTCCTCCCTCGCTACCCTCCTCGGCGATTTGGGGACAGTGGCCAACATGACCAATGCGGGGGTCTTCATAACGTACGTCTTCGTTAATCTCTCCCTGATAAGGATGAGGTTCACCAGGCCAAAGGAGGAGAGGCCCTTCAAAGTTCCCCTGAACATAGGGAGGCTCCCAATCCTTCCGGTCCTCGGGATTGCATCCTCGTTTGTGATGCTGCTCCAGTTCGAGCCCTTCATACTCATACTGGAAGTCTTCCTGATATCCCTGGGATACCTCTTCTTCAGGGTCTTCGTGAAGAGGTAATTATTAAAACCATATGACATATATGTATAGTTTGCGCGTTGCTCCTCGGCTTGCAGAAGGCGGGAGCCTCTCGTAAGCCGAGAAAGCCTCGGTAGCTCAGTTGGTAGAGCGGCTGCCTCGTATGACCCTTTTGGACAAGCAAGCGTCCAAAAGCCTCAACGGAAAAAACGCTTCCGCAAGGGAAAGCAGCAGGTCGGGGGTTCGACTGAACCCTTTCGCGCATGTAAACGCACGAAAGCGTTCGCGGAAAGAACGCTACAGCAAAAAAACGTGAAAGGATTCCGACAATCCCTCCCGGGGCTCT
>CAYMDJ010000064.1:0-4219 GCA_964389315.1 uncultured archaeon | reverse complement strand
CTTCTGCAAGCTGAGAGGCAACATGCAGAATCTACCAAATCCCAGCTTACGAGAGCTATCGCTTTTTATTTGAGGACCCTCGCCCGCTCTGAATAGAAATCGGCGGCGTCCTTCAGGGTCTTCCTTCCCTTCCCGGTTATGGTGTAGATTACCTGCCTGCCGCTCTGCTCCTTGCTGACGAGGCCTCCCCTGCTGAGGAGATACAGAACCTTGTATGCCGTGACAGTCCCTGGCATGAACCCGAACCTCTCCTGTATGGCCTTCCTCAGGGCATACGCGTGCATGGGTCCGTCCTTAAGGATTCTCAATACGTATATCCACAAACAATCAGTGGTGTTGAGCTTCTTCAGCCTTTTCAGGGGCATATATATATTTTACATCTGTAAAGTATTTAAAAGAGCGGGTCCATATATTTTACAAGTATAAAACATATTCAGCACTTTGGGGAAATTTGCGTGATGTCCGTGGGGAAGCCGATAAAGGTTGCTATTGCAGGGATAGGAAACTGCTGCTCCTCCCTTATACAGGGGCTCTATTACTACAAGGACGTCGCCAACAGCGATGATGTCGTCCCCGGCCTGATGCACAACGTAATCGGGGGCTACAGGATATCTGACATAAAGCCCGTAGCTGCATTCGATGTCGATTCGAGGAAGGTCGGTAAGGATTTGTCACAGGCCATATTCGCCCTGCCGAACAACACCACGGTCTTCCACAAGGACGTCCCTGACATGGGCGTAAATGTCCAGATGGCGCCGGTGCTGGACGGTGTGGCAAACCACATGGAGAGCTTCCCTGCGCATCAGAGCTTCCGCGTCTCCAAGGAGAGCCCGGTCGACATCAGGAAAGCCCTCGAGAAGAGCGGTGCGGACATACTAATCAATTACCTTCCAGTGGGCTCAGAGGAGGCGGTCAGGCATTATGCAAAGGCCGCGCTCGATGCCGGCATCGCCTTCATGAACAACATGCCGGTCTTCATTGCATCAGACCCTGCCTGGGAGAGGAGGTTCAGGGACAGGAAAATACCTGTTATTGGTGACGACATTAAGGCCCAGGTCGGTGCGACGATAGTTCACAGGACTCTCGTAAAGCTGTTCTCTGACAGGGGAGTCAAGGTGGAAAGGACCTACCAGCTCAACACGGGTGGAAATACAGACTTCCTCAATATGCTGGAGAGGGAGAGGCTGAAGAGCAAGAAGATAAGCAAGACGGATTCCGTTCAGTCGCAATTACCCACCCCGCTTCACTCCGACAACATACACATCGGGCCCTCGGATTACGTGCCCTGGCAGAAGGACAACAAGCTCTGCTTCCTGAGGATAGAGGGGAGGAAGTTCGGCAACGTCCCTGTCCACATAGAGGCAAGGCTCTCGGTTGAGGACTCACCGAACTCTGCGGGCGTGGCGATAGACGGGATAAGGTGCGCAAAGCTCGCCCTCGACCGGGGGATAGGAGGCGAGCTTACCAGCATATCGTCCTACATAATGAAGCACCCCAACCAGCAGTTCCCAGACCCGGTCGCGAGGCAAATGGTAGAGGAATTCATCAGAGGGGAAAGAGAGCGTTAACAGATTTTCCGGACGCGCTTTTGGCACCAATAAAGATTCGTTATAGTTACCTGCCTATTGGTTATCTGGCGAGAAGGTTAACATTAAAAGGGTGTATTTATTCCGGCTTGACCAATTCTAAAGAGATGTACGAGCCACCAGACCCTTTCAGGTTCTTCTATCCGAAGAGGATTCTGAGAAAGATAAGAAGGGCCATTCGGAAGATGAACCCTGGAAAGCCCAGGCTGAGGCTGGGAAGGGTGTGGCTGCGTCTCTCCTACTATGACGAGGTCCTCAAGAAGCTGGATGAGGAGGACCAGAAGATATTCATAGAGGAATTCTACTCCTCCTCGAGGCAGGTCAACTACATGACCCTCCTTACCTGCATAGTCATAATAGCAGTATACGTGTCAACATTCCAGTTCAGGATGATAGGGTTCTGGGAGGCAATGGGTGTCGAGGCAATAATCATCCTTCTCCTGTTCTACGTGGTCTGGTATTACAGGATGGGTATGGAGGACCTGCTGAAATACCTGGTCAAGAAGGAAACCGTTCCTGACTACGCCGATACGCATTAAGGCTATCCCACCAAAGGCGGGCATAATGTAACTAAGGTTGGGTGAACATGCACCGGACCAGCATGGTTGCATAGCTCCCGTTGGGAAGTGAGAACGAAATCCTGACCTTCTTCTTCCCCGGATTGAGCTCGTCATCCTCTTTCCTTCCCACCTTCAATCCCCCTGGCTCAACCATCATCCTTCTCACGTCTCCGCGGAGGTCAATCTCTGGAATCTGGCTCACCCTGAAATCCCGTAAAGCAATACCCTGCGAACCAACCAAATCTCCGATTATCCCCTTCAGGTTCTCTGGAATCCCGCTTTCATACCCAAGGACAGGCACTTCCATATTTCTCATGCCCTTTTCTGCAGCCTCCTCCTGGACTGCCAGCCTCCCCAGGGGGTATTCAATCTCCCTGTGCGGAAGGCCGGATATGAACGAGGAGACGGTCTCGTTCCACAGCCAGGACTGGTATGAGTTCGGGAACATGCGCAGGATTCCCTTGGGCAGGGACCTCAGCGCCCCCACGAAGTCGGTGGGGCATTGCTTAAGCCTTTCTCTGGTTTCAGGGACCATACTGCACGCACCCTCGAAGTCCTTCCTTATTATCAGCTTCCCCACCTCGTGGTTGTTCAGGTTCCTGCCGAACCTCTGCTCATCGAAATAGTTTGGAAACATCTTAACAGGTTCCGGTTTTTCCTTCCCGAGACCCCTCACCACTATCTCGAACGAGTTCCCTGAGGCAGTTCCCATGTTCATCCTATCGCTGGTCTGCCCGAGGTAAGTGAGCCTTATGTCATTCATCTCAACGTCCCTCTTCGGCCCCCTGGATATCGTTATGAACTGCTCAGTCACCGCATACTTGTCCTTGTTTCCTGATGCATTGAAATACTTTGGCCTGATTCTCAGTTTCCTGGAGAGTGTCTGCATCGCCTTTTCTGTGGTGTAGCTCCTCTTCCAGAGCAGATAGCAGCCATACCTTCCCCCACCAAGCTTCGGCTCGAACATTTCCTTCACGATGAAATCCTCTGGCTGCTGCTTCAGGACGTACATGAATCAATCTGGCCAAGGGGTTTTATAAAAGTTGGTTCCTGGCTGTTTTGCATGAAAACAACTTAAAGGGATAATTCTCTTTGTCTTGCGTTACTGTCTTTCGTTCCTGGGGGACCGAAAAGTATTTAAATACCATTACTAAAAAATAGTAAAATGGAGGGTTATTATGCCCCAAAGGGACGAAAGACCGAAATACACAAAAGATGAAGACATTGACGATACATACAAGGAAGACTTTTTTTCTCCAGGTGGAATGAAGCTGGAAGACCTTGAGGAGCCTCGCGATAAGATAGTCGAGAAGGTCATCGTAAAGCAAAAGCAGGCCATCCCCAGGGAAGACGAGGACGTTGCCACGGTAAAGAGGACGGATTCTGACATCATAGGAAGCATATTCGACAGGGTCAATTTCATAGAGCAGAGGATTACTGACATAAGGGAGAACATAGACATAAGGAAGAACCTCAATGAGAGCATGCTCATTGAGATTGACGAGGACATAAAGGACAAGAGGTCCATGCTCGGCCAGGCAGTCGATATGGACGAGAGGAGAAACATCATGCTTGACATCTCGCTCCTGAGAAGGGAGAAGAGGAACGAGCAGGTAAGGTTCTGGAAGGACATGTATGAGCTGAGCGCAGAACTGAGGGAGCTCATGGAAAGGCTAGAGGTCGAGAGCAAGATAGTCGGGATGTTCGAAGAAATAAACCCGAACAGGGCAGAGGTCCCGGACACATTCCCGAAGAAAGAGTCCGCGAAGAAAGAAGCAACAAAGAAGAAATAGGTGATTTTGATGATTGAAAGAAACGAGAAGATGATATCCCACGAGATAAGGAAGCTCGTCCCCATTTTCGGCAAGGAGAACGCTGACAGGCTCAACAGGGCATACCTCGTCGGCGACGAGGAGGTGAGGAAGAGGATATTCGAGCTCGTTGACACCACAAGGGCCGCGGTAATGTCCAACGAGGACCTCAAGGGAGCAGTCCTCACAGAGCCGCCTCCGAAGGACGCCTTCATCAAGGGAGAGCTGACCCTTGGGCACATAATCTACGGAAGGAAGAAAA
>CAYMDJ010000063.1:0-4242 GCA_964389315.1 uncultured archaeon | reverse complement strand
GGAATAGTCCTCTGGAAGAAGAAGTAAAGTCACTTGCTTTTTAGTTATTGGTAATCAAATAAACATATGGCAGTCAGGATTACCTATTTCGTCCACGGAACGACAACGGACAACGAGAAAGGCATCGCTACAGGATGGGCCCAGGGAGAGCTTTCGGAGCTGGGAACCAGGCAGGCCAGGGAACTGGGCAAGGCCGTTGCAGGCATGAGCTTTGACGTGGCTTTCTGCTCTGACCTGAAGAGGGCGGTTGATTCTGCGGAGATTGCTTTCGGTGGCAGAATTCCCATCATGCGTGACAGGAGGCTCAGGGAATGCAATTACGGCGATTTCACCAGGGAGCCGGCAAAGGGATTCAAGAACAGAATGAAGGATTACATCTATAAGCCGTTCCCGAAAGGGGAGAGCTACAGGGACGTTGAGAAGAGGGTTGAGAGCTTTCTGGAATTCCTTCGGAAGGAATATGATGGTAGGAGCGTTGCCATTGTGGCTCACCAGGCCTCACAACTGGCCCTGGAAGTCATCATCAACGATAAGACCTGGGAGCAGGCCATTGACGAGGACTGGAGGAAGAGGAAGGCATGGCAGCCCGGCTGGGAATACGTCCTTGAGTGACCCCACTAATTTTATATTCTAAACATCCAATTACATCTTATGAGCGCTTGGGAGAATGTCATTGTCACCAGGGCAGGCAAGATAGAGGAGATAAGGAGGGTAATACCCGGATACGGCTATTCCTCAGAGCACGAGGCCTGCAGGACGGACGAGTCCGTATGCCAGCTTCTCGTCAACGGCCTCCACGAGGCAAAGGACCTGCTCTTCAGCCTCGTCCACACGGAGTTCGAGCTCCAGAAGGACGCCCTGAGCAACGCCTTCCAGGACATAAGGGACTGCGCTGACACGTTCTCAGACGAGATAAAGTCCAGGCACTTTGACTGGGACAGGGAGAGCACCGAGAAGTGGCTGGAGAGGATAGTGGACCACGATTACAATCTGATTCTGGGCCTCCTGAAGTTCGGGAGGGAGCTGGACGACGCAGTGGAGGCCATGAAGGAGGGCAACCAGGACATGCAGGACAGGATAGAGGAGCTCAACAAGGACCTTAATGGGCTGGTCAGCAGCTTCAAGGAGCGCGACATCATCTGCAACATCAAGGACATCACCCTGGAGAGGACCTTCCAGAAGATAAGGCAGGAGATTAAAGGCCAGTCCTGATTCTCTTCAGTATGAACCATGAGAAATGGTTCCCGTACCTGTCCTGGAGTTCTTTCAGCTTCCAGTCATTCCCTGTGATGATTTTCCTGCATCTGCTGCTCCCGCAGTTGCATTTAAGCTCATAGGAGTTGGCGGTATCCATGGCATAGTCATAACACAATTCCTCCCCTGATTTGATATCCCTGAGGGCCACGAACGTCACCTGCCCGTCAGGCCCGATGTTCGGGTCGCAGGAATGGTTGACAAAGATTGCCGTGTCCCTGACCTCATCCTTTGTCGTGGGGCACAGGAAGAAATCGTCATGTATCTGCATCCAGTAATCACCTAACTTCCTTGCAGCCTTCTTGGTCTGCTCCCAGTTCAGGATGTGACCGCTCTTTACAAAGACAATCTCACCCTTCCTTATATCCTGCTTTGCAAACAAACCCACGCCACCCTTCTCGCTCTTCCTGACCTCTGTCTTCGGGGACCTGTATGACTTTATTGCGGGCATACTTCTAATTGGAGTTTTTATTAAAATCCTTGATGTGCGCTCAATTATTACTTCCTCGCGTAGATTATCCCTTCCTGCTCGTTCCTGTAGCTGAACTTGCGGGCGCGCTTCCAAGAGAAGCTGACTGAGAAGCCCTTCCCCTTCAGGATAGAGATTATCTCCCTGTGCGTTGGCTTCCCGTCGATGGTGTGGTATCCGCACACTGCCATGCTCATCTTCCCTCCAAGCGTCCTGTCCGCACCCTTCAGCACCTCGCTCTCCGCTCCCTCGACGTCCATCTTGATGAAATCAACGTTCCTGATGCCCAGGCTTTCCAGAATGTCATCGAGCCGGTCCATCTTCACGTAAGCGGACTTCCCTGTCCTGCGAAGCAGGCTGTGCTCGCCAAGGCCCTTCAGGAACAGCTTCTTCCTGGTCTTGCTGCTCCACGCCCCCTTCGGGACGATAATGACGTTCTCCAGGCCATTCGCCCTGATGTTCTTCCTCAGGAACTTCAGGTTCTTCTTTTCAGGCTCTATCGCAACGACCCTTCCAGAATCTCCGGCCTTCCTGGCAGCCATGACGGTGAACGTCCCTATGTTGGCCCCCACGTCTATTACCGTGTCGCCCTTCCTGATTTTGTAATGCTTCTCGTATATCCTGTTCACGAACTGCTCTGAGAGGATGTACTGGAAGCTTCCGTGGTTCTCCATCCTGGATGTGTTCTTCCAGACCGGGACGTTCACGGTTTCCGGTTCCCTTGGCGCAAAGAACTTCAGGCCGTCGATTTCCAGGCATACCCCCTCCCTGGTTTTTTCCAGGCCACTGATTTTCCTGTCAAGGCGCTTTATGCAGCTGAGGTAATATCTGTCCATGATTAATCACTTCTCCCACAAAGAGGCGCTTTCCTGTTCAAATCCTTCCTAAAGGAGTTGTTTATGCCGACCTTGATGCAGTTCTTGAGGAAGATGCAATCACTGCAGACGGATTCTGTTGTTTCTTGGTTTATCCTTTCCATCGAGAGGTTGAAAATATCCCTTGCCTTGTGGATTGAGTTTGGCCTTATTCCCAGGTAGTTTGCCACCTTCCTGTCTTGTTCCAACACCCATTTGCTAATCTCCGTGGATTGTATGCACCCTTCCCTGTGTCTGTAAGGGCATTTCATGCAAATGTCATCCACCTTCCCAACAAGGATTCTTATCTTTGTGTTTGGATTATTCCTGAACTCCAGACAGATTTGCTTCATGTTCTCTGCAAACCTTTTATTATAGCCACCGCTGTAGAATCTTGGGATGCACGGCAGGTGATGCGCTCTAATCTTTATCATACTTTCTCCCACAAACAAAGACTTTCGCGTGTGACCCCGACCTTCTCTGTCCGGTTCCTGGTGCACCAGCGCTTGTTGAGGACGATGATTTTGCTGACCTTGAAGCCAATGTGCTCTGCCATGCGGCTCAGGAGAATGTCTGACTCCACCACCCTGCCCTCCCTGGGGAAGCAGCCGTTCCCTACGACGAGGCCTACCTTCCCTCCCTCCTTCAGGACCCTGTGCATGCCCTTTATTGCCTCGAACATGTCCAGGAGGTAGGGAATACTCTCCGCGGGAAGGTCCTGGTCGCCCAGGACGTCTGCGAGCTTCATGGTCATGCTGGCTTCCCTTTCCAGGACGCCGATATATGACCTTATCGGCGGCCTCGGTGCAAGGTAGTCGAGGAAGAGCTTCTGCTCTATCTCATAGATTTTGGTGTATTCTATCTTGTTCAGGTAGGGCGGCGAGGTGATGATGGAATGGATGGACTTGTCAGGGAGCCTGAGCATCCTGGCATCACCGAAATCAGCGGTTGTCTCCACACCGGTCTTCGGAAACCCTCCGTAGTCCCTTATCATGCGGAACAACTGCCTCCGCAGCATGTCCCTCACCGGAGGGACTGGCTTCTTCCTTATCTTTATCACGGCGCCGTCCTTGAACACAAAGCTGCTCTTTATGGAGACGTTCATCAGGCCCAGCATCATGAAGTTGCGGACAGAAGGACTCTCAATCCCCATGATGAGGTCCCTGTAATAAACGACCTCCCTCATGGTCCTCATGGGGAACGCTTTCCTTATCAGCGGGTCGTTCACCTCGACCTCGAAGCCCTTGATTCTCTTCCTTCTAATCAGCGACCTTGCGGTCTCCTCAAGGAGCTTGGGGTCGTAGTCAGAGGTCTTGACCATGGCCGCAAAGACCGCGACAGGATGGACGTCAAACCCTGCGGAGGGTAACCCACTCTCCCTGCACGCCAGGAGGGTGGTCCCTGCCCCGCAGAAGGGGTCCAGGACAGAGTCAGGCCTGAACATGCCGATGAGCTTCATGGCCAGGTCCCTTGCGAAGCCCTCCTTGTAATAGAACCAGTTGTAGACAGGAAGGTCCTTGTTGGGCACGAACGTGGCCAGCTTCCCCCATTCCAGCTTCTCCTGCATCCTGTAAGACATGTTTATTATTGTCATTCCGTTAAATAATACATAAATGGCCGTCATTGGCAGGGTGCTCCAGGACGGCTCCGTAACCAACAACGAGG
>CAYMDJ010000062.1:0-4255 GCA_964389315.1 uncultured archaeon | reverse complement strand
AAGTGGTCAAATGGATATCAAATCCCTCGTTATGGACAAGCAGAACATGATTATAATAGCGCTGGCTGCGGTGATACTGATTTTCAGCAGCTACGCCATAACGGGCTTCATCCTGCACGGGCCGGACACCGGCCAGGACGAGCCAGGCAGTGGCTGGGAGATAACGACATTCACTGATGAGGGAAAGAACATAGAACTTATTGATGGGAAGCCTGTCATCAGGCTCTTCTCAACCACATGGTGCTCCCACTGCGGGTGGGCAGGCCCGACCTATGACGAGGTCGTTCAGGAATACGTGGATGATGGAAAGATTGTCGCTTACCACTGGCAGCTTGACACCAATGACAATACCCTTACAGAAGTGGCAGAGGGGGAGATTCCGGAGAGCGAGCTTGCGGTCTACAGGGAGTTCAACCCAAGGGGAAGCATCCCAACCTACGTTTTCGGCGGGACTTATAAAAGGATAGGCAACGGCTTCGAAAGGTCAGGTGACCTGGAGTCAGAGGAGAAGGAGTTCCGGGCCGTCATTGAGCAGGTCATCAGGGATGCCGGCCTCTAAAAACATGACCATCGTGACCCAATTCTTTGTTTCCGGAAAGGTTATATACGATCCAACCGAATATTATAACATGAAATGGGACCTTGAAGGAACCATAATGCAGATTCTCAACGTCGAGCTCTCTGAGGGCGAGACGATAGTGTCCGAGTCAGGGCGGCTCATCTTCATGAGCGACAACGTCTCCATGGACACCAAGGCCAGGGGCGGCCTGTGGGCCAGCGTGAAGAGGAAGTTCGCTGGAGAGAGCTTCTTCCTCGTCAATTTCTCCAGTGCGAAGGGCAACGGAATCGTATCCTTCGGCTCGGAGTTTCCTGGGAAAATCATACCGCTCAAGCTCGGCCAGAAGGACGTCCTGATTGCCCAGAAGGACGCCTTCCTCTGCTCTGAGGAGAGCGTGACCTTTGACGCAACATTCACCCAGAAGCTGGGCGCTGGCGTTCTTGGCGGCGAGGGCCTGATACTCATCAAGCTAAGGGGCCCAGGCCAGGCATTCTTCAACGTCGGTGGCGAGGTGACCCAGATAGACCTGAAGGAGGGCCAGAAGATAAGGGTTGACACAGGGAATCTCGCGATGTTCGATTCCTCTGTCGAATACTCTGTTGAGAGGATTAAGGGAGTCAAGAACATCATCTGGGGCGGTGAAGGCCTCTTCCTGGCGACCTGCAAGGGTCCCGGAAGGGTCTGGGTCCAGTCGCTTCCGATGAACGAGTTCGCTGCAAAGCTCCAGGAATACCTCCCGAACAGGGGCGGGGGCGCCTTCGCGGCAGGTATGATTGGCGGGATGATGGCGAGGAGATAGCATGCCAGGAGCAGGATACTTCGCAGGGATGATAGGCGCCATCATACTCGGGCTGATAGCGCTTGGCGTTGCAGGCATTCTTTTCTTCCTGGCGCTTCCCTACCTTGCGGTAATGTTCGTTGGCGGACTTATGCTGCTCTTTGCCTTCCTCATGATATTCATGCTAACCTATACAGCCCTCTTCATAGGGGTTGCGATATATTATGCAGTCAGTCATCCCATGAGGGTTGAGAAGAGGGACAAAGGCTATTCCATAAAGAGGGCAAAAGAGGCAGGAAAGAGGCAGAAGGGATGAGCCGGCCAGAGACAGATGGAACAAAGAAGCAGGACATTGATGTTCATGGAACGGAGATTTCCTGAGAAAAGAACGTTATAAAGGGTGCTAAAAATATGTTTTACTTGAACGCGTATTCGCTCCTTTCCTTGGTTGCTGCAGAGATTTACTTCATGATAGGGGTTTATATAATCTCCAAGAACCCAAAAGCAACTGCAAACAGGATTTTCTTCCTCGTGGCCTTTACAATGGCCCTCTGGGGAATCGGTGAGGGGATGCAGCGCGCCTCGGTTGAGCCTGAGACAGCCTTTTTATGGGCAAATTACGTGGCAGGAATTGGCGCGACACTCCACGGGCCCGTCCTTCTGCATTTCTGGCTGGAATTCTCAGGGCAGATAAACGCATTCGGTAAAAGAATCTATGCCCTTGTAATCTATTTTCCTGCATTGGTTTTCCTTTCAATGAGGCTATTTCAACCTTCCCTGCTCATGAGCGGGGTGACAGAGGAATACTGGGGTTATTCCACGGTCGGAACGCCGCTCTATCAGGTATACATGCTCAGCGTTGTCGCATACGTGTCTGTGGTTGTTCTGCTGGCCTTCCTGAAGGCGTCCGGCAGCCAGGGAAAATTAAGGAAACAGTCCCGGAACATAGGGCTGGCAATACTCTTTTCCATTTTCCTGGGCACCACAACGCAGGCCATGAGGCCGGTGCTGAACCTGAGCGTTCCTGAGCTGAGCGTCATCAGCACATTCATCTTCATCTCTATCCTAGCCTATACGATCAGCAAATACGGCATGCTGACCATTACCGCCAGGCTGGTGGCAGAGAACATCATCGGAACCATGGATGATTACGTGATAGCAATAGACAAGGACATGAAAATAGCCGTTGTCAATAATTCCGCAAGAAAGAAGCTGGGTTACGGGAAAAGGGAACTGCTGAACAGGCCAATGAACACGGTTCTTTCTTCTGATATTTCCTCATTGACGTATGACCGGTTCCTGAAGCGCTTCCCACTCGTCAATCATCAGGCAAATCTCGTATCGAAAGGGGGCGATAAGATTCCTGTTTCTGCAAACGCCTCCATATTGAAGGAGGCTGATGAAATAAGCGGCTTTGTGTTTGTCATGAGGGACATGCGCCAGATAAACGAGCTCATAACCAGCCTACAGCAAAAGACAAGGGAACTGGAAGCCTCGAGGAGGGAAATGGAGAAATCAAAGAAGGAGCTGGAGGAAAAGAATTACGAGCTTGAGAGGTTCAACAAGCTCGCAGTGGGAAGGGAGCTAAGGATGATTGACCTGAAGAAGAGAATCAGGGGGTTCGAGGGAAAGCAGAAAAAGGGTGATTCCTGACCGATTCTGGAAACGGGTTTGGGTGAGCGGAGCGAACCGTCTATTCGCTGTTAGATGCCCGAGACAATGGGATAGGAGGCCCGAGCGGAGCGAAGGAAGTTCAGATTTCATATTAATAAAGATATTATTCAATTTCTTAAGATGGAAAAAAATAAACTAATTGGTGGAGTAGCTGTTATTGAACATAATGGTAAACGTCTTCTTATTCAACAATCAAGAAATAAACCAAATAGTGGACAATGGAGGCATCCAGGAGGAAAATTCGAATCTAATGAAACAATAACAGAAGGTTTGATTAGAGAAATAAAAGAAGAAACCGGTTTGGATATTGAAATAATACACAAGAAAGCAATTAATGTCTCACCAAGTGAATATGATGCAGGTAATTTCGGATTCTTTAATGCTAAGTTAGTTGGGGGGCAATTAAAAATTGATAAAAGAGAAGTAGAAGATGCTGGATGGTTTACTATTAATGAAATAAAAAAACTGAATCTAATGAACGCGACCCGGAAATTTTATGAGAAAATAATACAATAAAATCTGAATTGCAATTAACGTTCGCAGCTAACAGAAGTCCTCGCTATTTGCTTTCTCTTGATTGATTCCTGAGCGAGGATTTGGGTGAGCGGAGCGAACCTGTTAGCTGCTGTTAGCAGACTGAAGCTTTCGTTTTGAGGGCGAGCGAAGCGAGAGTTGTTTCGATTAACCACTATGAGCCGTGATTACGAAGGCGCGACCGAAAGCTATAAATATACTACTTATAAGTATTTACACATGGAAGGAACAAGTGGACCTGAAATGTTTTATAAGGGTGATTTTTGTAGGACTGTTTGTGGTCACACAGACGATGAGTTAAGAACTATCATAAGAGATGGATATGTAGAACCTTTAGCTCAACAAAGGGGATTCGATGAACCTAGATCTGATAGTGATAAGTTAGTTGATAATTATATGACTTTTATGGCAGCATCGTTTCAGTTTCCTCTGTTAGATATTTCAATAGAAGATTTGTACGAAGCTTTTAGAAAATTTAGAGAGTACGAAGAGCATATACACCCACGTTCGCAATTCTCCGGACATGAAGAATGTTGGGGGCCAATATATAGAAAAATTGAAGAAGCATTCCAAAGTAAGGATTATCATAATTTCAAACAAGGAATAATTGATTTAGTTGATATGATCATTCATGATTAATTTTCGCGCCCTCGTATTTTTCAATAAAGTATTCGAAACAATTTCTGCTAACGTTCGCGAATAGGCGAAGT
>CAYMDJ010000061.1:0-4372 GCA_964389315.1 uncultured archaeon | reverse complement strand
AGGGTTTCGCTGACGAGAAGGGAGGGAATCATTCTTTTAAATAACTACCCACAAATATTGTTAGGTTTCCCGAGGTAGCTCAACTGGTAGAGCGCACGACAGGGTTCCTGTGCGAAGCTGTAGTCAGTTGTTTCATCGGTCTATCGAGGACCATGTCCCGTGAAAGACAGAGACCGTGAGGTTTGGGGGTTCAAGTCCCCCCCTCGGGATTCTTTTATTTTTTGGAGCGATGATGAGAAACTATTTATTGTTTCCTCACCAATTATGAAAGGGTTTTTTTGCCCTCGGGTTCTGGACCCTCCTCCCCAGAGGAGGTGTCGAATGGGTCATAAGACCATATACGAACGTGACCTGATTAGTTTCGTTAAGCAGAAAGGCGGGGCGATAAACGCACATGCCCACCTTGATAGGGCTGATACGCTGGACGAGGGGTATCTCTCTCACATAGGCCTTGACCCCATGGAAGCTTCATCATATCCACTAAGGGTCAAGCAGAACCTGGTCGGTGACCTGCACAGGGGACCTGCCTACACAGAAGAAGACCTCAGGAGAAGGATGAGGAAGAACCTTGATGTCATGGCAAGGTATTTCAACGTGAGAGAGGTCTGGTCGCTTGTTGATACCTCGGCTGATATAGGCAGGGTAGCCTTTGACGTGGCCATGCAGCTGAAGGAAGAAACAGAGGGAAAGATAGACTTCAGGGTCGGCTCTTACCCGATATTCGGGTTCGAGGACGGTGAGCCAGAGAGGTGGAGAGTCTTCGAAGAGACCTCCAGGGAGGCTGACTTCCTCGGCGGCCTTCCCGAAAGGGACGAGAGGCCGGGGCACGTTGGATACAAGGAGCATCTCAGGCGGATTCTCTATCTGGCTACAGATCTGGGGAAGCCTGTGCACATGCACGTTGACCAGGCAAATGACCCCAAGGAGAGGGGGACGGAGGAACTCATACACGCAGTGGATTACTGCATCCCGCCCCACCTGAGAGAGAAAGGAACGGAGCCAATGGTATGGGCAGTTCATGCAATATCTCCGTCTGCCTACGATGAGAATAGGTTCAGGGACCTCCTTGACGGGCTGAAGGATTGCAACATGGGAGTGATATGCTGCCCCAGGGCAGCGGTCTCAATGAAGCAGGACAGGAGCATCAGCGCGCCCTCGCACAACAGCACGGCCAGAATACTCGATATGATGGTAGCGAGGATACCGGTCAGGCTGGGCTCTGACAACATCAGTGACGTCTTCGTTCCATCAGGGAGCCCTGACATGAACCAGGAGGCAATCATTGCAAGCGACGTGCTGAGGTTCTACAACCCAGAGATATGGGCAAAGGTCCTTGCCGGGGAAGAGCTTAACGAGATGGACAGGTACAAGATAGAATCTTCGCTTTAGGGGGCAGGAAACTGCCCCCTTTTTATTCAGAGTATGCTGATTGGGGCAGATGCCACACGAATCGATTTAGCTTGTCCTCAAGAACCGGGATGTCCTCGCGGGTTGTAAGGTCAGGGACCTGCTCTTTTGCGTAGAATGCCCTTATCCGAATCCGTCCCTTAATTGCCATGTTCTGAGCGTATGCAGAGCGCATTTCATCCGGGATATCCCCCTTTCTGACACTCCTTTTGAAGCTCTTCTGAAGCTCCTTGGCGATGTCGAAGAAACGGATGTCGTATAATCCACATGTCATGTCAACGAGGATTCTTCCGTTGTAAGCGAAATCCTCGGGGTCAGCAGGCTTCTCGTGTCTTTCCTTTACGTAGAGGACGCTATTCTCTGCCAGTTTCTGGAGTTCCTGGTCTTTAGGATAGACCTCAAGGACTGACCATTTCCTGAGCTTTTCCAGAACCTCTTCATGGCTTTTATCGGGAAGGAGGCCTTCTGCGTCAAAAGCTATCGTTCCCCACTCACCCTCGGGGGTTTCCATCAACCTTGAAAGGGATCTTGGAGAATAGAGGTTGTCGCTGTTCAGTGCAACGAAGGACGAATTCCCTACCACCCCCTCAGCGCACAGCATGGCGTGGGCCTGTCCCATTGGAACGTCCTGGTAGGCGTATTCTATGTTAATGGCGCGCTTGAATTTATTGCCGTAAAGGTCTATTATGCGCTTCCCGCTTTTCTTGTTAACCACGAGGCAGACATCAGTGCAACCGGCTTTCCTTAAATTCTCCAGCTGGTAGTCGATGAACGGCCTGCCATTTATCGGTATCATCCCCTTCTGGGATTCCTCAACAATCTTCCTGGTTTCAGCGTCTTCTATCAGGTGGAGGGTTTCATGAATCCTGCTTGAGCTCCCTGCCGCGAGTATCACTGCTATTGCCATGCATAAAGGATGATGGTTACTTTTTTAAGGCTTGGCCTATTCTATTGTCCCGCTTAGTTGACAATACAAAGAGAAGGGGCCCTGCCTGTAATAGGAACAGGGCCCATCGAACGTTACTTGGGGCGCTTACCCTTGCCTTAAAACAACGATTTGAACCCAGCGTAGGCCTTTTTCGCCAGTTTGGATAAAGCTTCCCATGTAGTGGAAATCTCACCGCCCACGCAGTTCCTGCCATCGTCCTTGTCCGCAACATCGGACGTGTGCTCAAAGACGGCAGCGATTTTCAGATCCTTCCACTTGATTCCGGCCTCGCCCCGAATCAGACCTATGGCTCCGGTTTTCCCGTAGTCAGGGACGTTTGGCTTCATATACATCATTCCCCCGATGGCTCCGACAACGATTGACATATTTTCTGAGGTCTTGAACTCGGTGTTCAGACCCACCTGAACACCACCTGCGGCGTTCATTCTTTTCCCTGTCCTGACGCTCATTATGATTGGACCTCCGCCGCCCCGGACCTTGACCGTGCCCTTCTTGCTGTTCCAGATCCTCTGGTTCAGGGACGCCTTTAATGACAAGGCATCATTGTCTGAATCTGCAATGTCCCTGGTGTAGGCAAGGTCAAAATCAATGGATGGGTCCCTCGTGGCACAGCCGGCCAGGGAGATTAAAAAGAGCACCAACACAAAGAGAATAAACCAAGTATATTTTTTCATACGTCCACCTCCCTTTTGTTGAAATGTTTTATGGTTGGGGCACACCTTGCCCCTTACCAAGCCACTTTACATGAATTTCATTTAGTTCTTGTTGAGGCACCTGAATGGGGCTCCCCGCATACTGAAACCACCCTTGCAATAAGGGACAGATGGAGACCACACCCCCTCGGGAGTGGGTTCTGTGGCTTAAGGACAGGATATCCTTGATTGTCTACGGATATGTAAATGTTCCCGGTCTTCTCGTGCAGGGACCTCTTCAGTGCAAGAATGAAACCCTGAAGCCTCAACAGCTCATCGGTTTCCCTGGTTATAGGGTCCTCATCAAGGGAGAAGATGCCCCTTGTCGTGCTTATCCTGAAGAAGGCTGAAAGCTCTCTTTTAAGGCCAAAGCTTTCATCGAGCCACATTCCCTTTCATAGGCTTTAAGTGAAAGCCTTCTCAGGGCATCTATGACCTCATTTTTCTTTACTCCAGGAGCCAGACTAATCATCATTAGGGTTTCCTCCTTTCCTTTAGGGTTTGTTGGTTTTAGTCACTGGGAATTTTCTGCGCACCCCGCTGCCTCATTTTCTCTTCCATTCTTCTGAAAAAGCCCGCGGGCCGCAGGTCTAATCCACCGTAATACATGCCACCGGTCACGGTGCAGGTGTGGCTGTTATCCCTGAAATGCTCACACACCCTGAAGAACTTGCATTTCCCTGTCAAAGGCAAAATCAGACAATCAAACACATTCCTTAAAAGTGTTGCCTGCATGGCTATGCCCTCCCTTCTCTTTTGGTTAAGGGGAGCCCTCTGTGGTGACGGGCCCCCTGGGGATTGTTCTGGACCAGTGACCTAATGGAGGGGGTTAAGCGTGACAGGGAAAATGCCACCGTCAACGTGCTGCCTGAAAATTAAAATCTTTTCTGCATCATTCAGAAGATTTATGTTTACCAGTATCTTGAATTTGGTTGGTCCGTGCCCGAAGGTGAAGACCTTGTCTGTCTTCTTTATTTCCGCACCGGGCTCAACCCGGTGCACGATGCGGTTAGTGATGTTTATCCTAAAGGTAGGGATGGTGATGCGACGAATGTTTCTTTCTTCCTTAACCATGTCAAGCATGGATTCTTTTGCCCCCTCAAAGAAGACGATTTCTTTGTTCCTTCTGGAATCCCTCGCCTCAGTGCCAGCAGAAACAGAGTCATGAATCCCCTTTATAACTTCCTCTGTCAGGATGCCATTCTCCTTTGCGAATCTTATGGCATCATTTACTGCCTTTTTTGAAATCCTGTCGCCCCTTGAGATTGGCCGAAGATGAAGATGTACGAAATCCTCTTCCGCCTTTCGCTTTCTTGCCTCTTCA
>CAYMDJ010000060.1:2496-4569 GCA_964389315.1 uncultured archaeon | reverse complement strand
GAAGGACTTCGAGCTCGCCGTGATAACCTTCCCCAAGGCCTTTGCTTCGAGGTTGCTGGCCGACGAGAAGGACAGGAGATACTCCAAGCTCTCCATGACCTTCCAGTCATTCTTCATAGTTGAAGAGGCCCTGGACATCCAGAGGGAAACCTTCCATCCCCGCCCGAAGGTCAATTCCATCGCCCTCAAGCTGATGAAGAAGGATGACGATTCCCTGACCTGCCTTCTCCTCCGCAGGGAAAAAATGAAGGTCAAGAACGCTATCAGGGAAGCCATCTGCGAGAAGGAGAACATCACAAAAAAAGAGGCAAGAAAAACCTTAAATACCCTTAAGATAAGTAATATCAAGGACAAAAAGGTTTCTGAGCTTAGCGTTTCTGAGCTTAAAAGGCTCGTCGAAAAAGCGGCAGGATTCAGAAAAGTTAATAAATGAATGCCCTCCATTATTAAGCAATTTTGAGGGGACCCAATCAGAACTCTGTGATGATTATGTCTGATATAAAGAAGAGCGCGCAGGAACTGGCGAAGGACCAGAGGGAAATATCCATCTCCGAGTTCTTCGAGAAGAACCGCCACCTGCTGGGGTATGACAACAAGATGAAGGCACTCCTTACCATCGTCAGGGAAGGGGTCGACAACGCCCTGGACGCCACAGAGGAATCCAGGATTCTGCCGGACATCTACGTCAAGATAGAGGAGGTCGGCAGCGACAAGTACAAGATAGTCATAAAGGACAACGGCCCGGGAATCCTGAAGAAGCAGATACCCAACATATTCGGAAAACTTTTGTACGGGAGCAAGTTCCATAAGCTCCGCCAGTCCAGGGGACAGCAGGGTATCGGAATCTCCGGCTGCGTCCTCTATTCCCAGCTCACCACAGGAGAGCCCACGAAGGTCATTTCATCCACAGGAGACGGGAAGACCCACAAGTACGACATCAAGATAAACGTCCAGAAGAACGAGGCGACCATAATGAAGGAGGAGGTCACCGAGGACAAGGACAACAAGTGGCACGGCGTCCAGGTGTCGTTCGTCGCAGAGGGGGTCTACAGGGAGCACAAGCAGTCAGCTCTCGAATACCTCAAGCAGGTCGCCATCGCGAACCCCTACGCCAACATAGTCTTCGACTCCCCCAACGGAAGGGTGGAGTTCGTCAGGGGGGTTGAGAAGCTCCCCGTGGAGCCAAAAGAGATAAAACCGCACCTCTACGGCGTGGAGGTCGGGATAATGGCCAGGATGCTCAAGGACACCAAGGCAAGGACAATCGTTTCCTTCCTGACGTCAGAATTCAGCCGGGTAGGTTCCCTTTCCGCGAAGCAGATAGTGAAGACATCTGAGATTGACCCCATGACGTCTCCCAGGAAGCTGGAGCACAAGGAAATAGTCGCGCTCGTTGACGCCGTAAAGCAGACGAAGCTCTCCCGCCCTCCCACTGACTGTTTGTCCCCGCTCGGGGAGGACGCCGTTTCCGCGGGCCTCAAGAAGGAGCTCAACCCTGAGTTCATGGCAACCCTTACGAGGCCGCCTGAAGTTTACAGGGGGTGGCCCTTCCAGATAGAGGTAGGAATTGCCTATGGCGGCTCTATCACAGAAGCCAACCTCATGAGGTTCACGAACCGGGTGCCTCTTCTCTACCAGGCAGGGGACTGCGCCATAACCAAGGCAGTCTCCCAGGTGGATTGGAAAAGATATGGTCTTAGCGGTGACAAGCTCCCCGACGCCCCTGTGGCGATATTCGTGCACATGATTTCCGTTTGGGTCCCGTTCACCTCGGAATCCAAGGAGGCGGTCGCCTCATACTCAGTGATAATGAAGGAGGTCAAGCTCGCGCTCCAGGACTGCGCCAGGAAGGTAGGCTCGTACCTCTCGGGCGTGAGGAGGGCGGCGGCTATAAAAGAGAAGAAGTCAATATTCGAGAAGTATGCCCCCGAGACCGCCATCGCCATAGAGGAGCTGACAGGCAAGAACGCAAAGGAAACAGAGAAGATGATTATAAAGCTCGTTGAGGACAAGTGGGGAGAGATTGTCAAGGAGGACCTCGAGGCCATAGAGAACGCCAAGAAGAAGAACGGC
>CAYMDJ010000060.1:1210-2396 GCA_964389315.1 uncultured archaeon | reverse complement strand
GAAGGCGAAGAGGAAGAGGAGAAGGAGGTAAAGGATTGACATGGACGAAGAGATAAGGCATCTGGAAAAGGACGAGGACGAAGAGGACTGGGAAGATGACGACGACGACCTTGACAAGGACAAGTGATTGAATGCCAGAGGAGACGAAGAAGCGGCTGTCGAAGCTCGGGGAGAACGTCCACTCCCAGCTATCGCAGGTGAAGAACCCTGACATAAACCTCCCCATAAGGGCCTTATCCAACATCTACTTCGACGAGAAGAAGAAGCTCATCATGCTCGGGGGCAAGGTCTCCCACAGGACCTACCTGAACGTCGCGCACACCAGGAAGTTCATGCAGACCATGATGGTCGCCGCGGAATGCAAGAAGATAATAGACCAGGACGTCACCATATCCATAAGGGACCTTTATTATGCCCTCAAACGAACAATCCCCGAGACCAAGGAGAACACTTTTGAAGAACAAGGGGAAAGCGACCCGATAATCGAGGACCTGGAGGCCGCGCTCAACACGCTCAGGGAGAAGCTGAACCTCAAGGCAGACCGCAAGGGCTACATGGCAGGCCAGATAAAGATACTGGACGGCCGCGACACCATAGACGCCTCCAGGATGGGCTCATCGGGCTGGGGGATTCCCTCCAACATGGAGCCCGAGAAGATACATTTCAGGGAGAACAAGGCAAAATACGTCCTCGTGATAGAGAAGGACGCAGTCTGGCAGAGGCTGAACGAGGACAGGTTCTGGGAGAAGCAGAACTGCCTGATAGTCACTGGAAAGGGACAGCCCGACAGGGGGACAAGGCGCCTCATCAACCGATTACATAATGAGTTGAAGCTCCCCGTCTACGTCCTTACGGATGGCGACGTGTGGGGATACTACATCTACTCTGTCATCAAGCAGGGCTCAATCAACCTGTCCTTCCTCTCTGACCGCCTCGGCACGCCCGACGCGAAGTTCATAGGCCTCACCACAAAGGACATAGAGAAGTTCAAGATTCCCGGGAACGTCACCATCAAGCTCAATAAAGGGGACCACAAGAGGGCGAAGGAGATGCTCAACTATGTCTGGTTCAAGCCAAAGGAGTGGCAGGCGGAGATAAAGCACATGCTCCAGGTCGACCACAAGCTCGAGCTCGAGGCCCTCTCAGCAAAGGGAATAAGGTTCATCTCCGAGACCTACCTCCCCCA
>CAYMDJ010000060.1:0-1110 GCA_964389315.1 uncultured archaeon | reverse complement strand
GTCAGTAGTTGCCCAGATTATCCCTTATTTCCCTGACTGCCTTTTCATCAATATCATTCAGTACATTTTTGCATTTTGCCAAAAACGAGGAAGGATTTTCTGTAATCCTCTGATACAGCTCATTAGACACGTTCCTGTCAGAATAGTATTGCGCGTCTATCCTTGCTTTCTGCGATTTCTCAACCAGGCTTATTTCTTCAGGCGTGAAGTATCTGTTCAGGAACCTTTTCATGAAAGCGATTGTGCAGGAATGTATCTCGCATTTTACCCCTATCTTCATGAGTATTGCGTAAAGCGAGAAATACATCGTGTAATAGCAGGACGATATCTCCCAGTCCCTGTTGTCTTTCAGTGATGCCGCCGCCTTCAATGAACCCTCTGCTTTTCTTATGTATGCTGTTGCCAGCTCCATGCTCGGCTCAACCAGCTCAATCCCATTCTTCGCTTCTATGCACCACCTGATTTTATCCATCCATCATCGCCCCAACAAGCTGTTCCGCGTTCTTTATTATTATATGATTCTTTACAGCCTCCTTTGTCAGTATGTCCCTTTCGAATCTGGGGTATATCTTGAGGCTTATCTCCAGCCCGTACGTTTTTGATACCCTGTCAATCTCTTTCTCATCAGCCTTTCCAATCACCAGAATGTCCAGGTCCGAATCCCCTTTCTGGTTTCCCTTCGCATAGCTCCCGAACACCAGCGCCATTCCATTCATGTGCGGGACTATTTTTTCCGCAATTTCCTTTACCAGGAGATTCTTTTCATAGAACCCGATTGTTCTCAGATGCTCTGCGGCAATGATGAAATTCTTCACCACCTCCCTGTTCTCCAGGTTCAGCGAATACATCCTGTTCTTCCCCTCTGTCCTGCTCTTCAGTATGTGTTCTTTCTCCAGCCTTTTCAGGCAGTTGGAAACCGATTTCTGGTTAAGGCCCTTCTTCCTGGCAATAAAGCTCCCGGTCAGCTGAACGCTGAAGTCACCCAGGAACTCCTCAAACACCCCTATCTGGTTGCGGCCATAATCATCCAGTAACATATTACTTATATTAGTAATAACTTACTTATAAAGCTTCCCCTCCACTCCCCCAGAAGATCAAGAAGAAGGACTT
>CAYMDJ010000059.1:0-4609 GCA_964389315.1 uncultured archaeon | reverse complement strand
AGACGGTTTCCTGCTCTATTATCTTCCCCTCGAGCAGGTCCTTGATGTAATTGAGCTCTGACCTGACGATTTTCATGTTCCTCTGCCTGTCCTTCCTCGATAGCTTCCTCTCCTCTATAATCCTGAGCGTCTCCTCTGTGTGGTCCAGCTTCTCTAGGAGAAGCTTCCTAATCCTCCCCTCTTTCTTGAGGGCGTTCTCCCTCAGCCTGTCCCACCTTCTCCTTGTCCTCCGCACCTTCCAGTTCCAGCCGAATATCATCCCGAACAGGTCCATATCATTCACCAATCTCCTCAAAGCACCTCTGGCATGCCTTAATGTTCCCCGGTATTGCCTCCTTGTGGCCTGACTCTGCAAGCTCTGTCTTTATCGCTTTCTTCAGGTTCTCCATTGGGATAATCCCGGACAGCCTTATGAAGGCGCCGAGTATCGCTATGCTGGGTATCGGCTTCCCGAAGCTGTCAATCGCTATCTTCGTCGCGTCTATGAATTTCGCTCCCCTGAACCCTTCAATCTCATGTTCCGAATTCACGAGAACGATTCCCTTCTTCTTCAGTCCAGCGATGGTAGTAATCCTGTCTATGGTGGGGTCCATTATTATGACAGCGTCAGGGTTGAATATATACCCTCTCGAAAGCACCTGCTTCCTGTCCATGCGGCAGAAGCTCGCCACTGGAGCTCCCCTCCTTTCCGCGCCGTAAACGGCGAAGTCCTGCGTCTCAAAGCCTGAGAGAAAGCCTGCCCTTCCGAGCACGTGCGCAGTGGTCTTCACCCCCTGGCCACCCCTCCCGTGTATCCTGATTTCGTACATGATTATCTATTGGTCTCCATGAACATAAATCAATCCCAGAACTCCATTGCCCTCCTGAGCTCCTGGTGGCCCTCCGCATACTCCTTCAGGGGGACCTTCTCCATGACGGCGTCAACGCTCTGCCTGATTGCCTTCGCTCCTGCCTCAGGCCCGTCGGGATGGCCCCAGAGGCCTCCCCCGAAGGTTATTATCAGGTCAGTGCTCAGGAGTTCTATCAGCTTGGGGACGAGTCCCGGGTGCATCCCTCCGGATGCGATGGGCATGGTAGGCTTCAGTCCATACCAGCTGTTCCTCATGAACCTGTCTATCTCCTGGACTTCCCTTGCCCCACCTTCCATCTTACCGACGATTGTCCCTGTGTGCAGGGCGCTCACCCCGCACAGCCTGGACAGCTTCGCTAGCACGAGCATGGAGACGCCGTGCCTCTTGTCCCTGGTAAGGGCAGCGTGCATTGCCCTGTGGCCGTGGACAATCATTCCCAGTCTCTGCTTGGTTATGTATTCCAGTGCGCTCCACCCTGCTGTCAGTATGTCAATCATTATGCATTTACCACCATGGTCCTTCACGAACTGGGCCCTCTTTAACATGTCACCCACGGGCGCCGTTATATTGGCTGCGTATATAACAGTCCTGCCCTGCTCGCTCTTTATCCTGTCAACCGAATCCAGCACCCTCACCACCCTGTCCTGGAATTTGTTGAAGACCATGGAGCCGAGGTTCTCGTCATCCTTGCTGTAGTCCATCCCTGCCGAATAGATTTTGTATGCCAGCTCTCCCTGTTCCTTTGCATTCAGCCCTAATTTAGGCTTGTATATCGTCCCAACAATGGGGCGCTTCCTTATCTTCGTCATCCTCCTTATCTCCCTCATCCCCACCTGAGGCCCTCTATACCACCTCACTATGGAGGATGGGAATTCTATGTCCTCCAGGCGGAGGTGCTTGACGCTCTTCATCCCAAAAATATTGCCAGCTATGCTGCTCATCATCTGGGGGACGTTGCCTGCCTCGAAGAGCTCCTTGTGGTATGCCACGCGAATCCGGTTGCCCTTTATCTCGAACGTCCTTGCAGCCAGCCTATCGGACAGAGGCTTATTGGTCTTAACATCAGTCCACGTTCCTGTCGAGGACTCCAGCGCAATGTCCTCCGCAGCATCTTTCAGCGTGTGGCCTGGGGAGGGCTCAACGTAGAAATCGCAAATCAGTTCGTCCCTGGGCTTGTAGGTGAGGTCTACGTATTCTGGCATATTTATTATTTGGGCGGCAAGTATAATATAATTGTGGTAACTGATGGTTGAGATTACTTTTCTGGGCGGCGCCCGAGAGGTTGGCAGGATGGGCATGCTGCTCAGGACAGCAAAAGAGAGGTTCCTCTGGGAATACGGAATAGAGGTCCAGGATACCCTCCTCCCGATAAAGCCGGACATAAAATCCATTGATGCAGTCTTCCTGAGCCACTGCCACATAGACCACTCCGGACTTCTTCCGCAGCTCTACAGGGACGGGTTCAGGAACAGCGTCCATGCCACCCAGGCAACCTTTGACATATCCTATCTACTGCTCCACGATTCGATAAAGGTCCAGAAGAAGAGGGGAGAGCCGCCCCTATACCTTCCGGTACATGTGGAGCGCCTCATGGAAAAGAGGAAGGAGGTCGGATACGGAAAGCCGGTGAAATTCACGGATTCTGAGATAACTCTCCATGACGCGGGCCACATACCCGGCGCAGCCTCTCCCCTTCTGGATACGGGGAAGAAGAGAATCCTCTTCACAGGGGACCTGAAGTTCGCGGACACGCAGCTAGTCGGTGGGGCCAAATTACCTGAGAAGGACATCGATGTCCTGATATGCGAATCGACCTATTCCTACAAGGACCATCCCCCGAGGGATAGTCTAAGGGATAAGATGAGGGAGATTGTCCAGGAAACGGTCTACGGTGGAGGGATTGCCCTGATACCCAGCTTTGCGGTGGGAAGGACCCAGGAGATGCTCCTCATGCTTCATGACCTCGGCTTCCCCATATTTCTCGACGGCATGGGCATAGAGGCAACGGAGATAATGCTCAACAACAGGGAGTTCCTGAGCAATCCCCATGCGCTCCAGAGGGCCTTCAGCAGGGCAAGGAAGATAAACAGGAGCAGGGAGAGGAAGAACGTGATAGCCAATCCATGCATCGTCATAACCACCGCAGGGATGATGAACGGGGGGCCTGTCTCCTATTACATGAAGAACCTCTACAACAGGGAGAAATGCTCGCTGATATTCACCGGATACCAGGTCGAGGGGACGGTCGGGAGGACGCTGATTGATACAGGAAGATATGTCAACGAGGGACTAAACGTAAAGCCGAAGATGAGGATGGAGCAGATGGACTTCTCTGCCCACACCGACCGCAGCCATATAATCAAATACATAAAGAAATCCAACCCCGGAAGGGTAATCTTCGTTCATGGCGACAACCCAGACGGCCTGGTGAAGGATGTCAGGGCAATGGGATTTGACTGCATTGCCCCCAAGAACGGCGACAAGCTCAAGGTCTAAGCAACCCCAGCCAATTTTTATAAAACCCCCTGCAAGAATTAAGCATGAAGATAGAGGTTGACGGCGCCTGCGGGGAAGGCGGGGGGCAGATAACCCGGACAGCAATCGGGCTTTCTGCATACACCGGAAAGTCCGTCCATCTCTTCAACATAAGGGCCAACAGGCCCAAGCCCGGCCTTAGCTTCCAGCACCTCGAGGGCATAAGGGCGGTTGCGTCCATGTGCTCTGCTGAGCTGAAGGGAGACAAACTGGGTTCAGAGGAGCTCGAGTTCTCGCCAGGAAGGATATCCAACGACAGGGTTGACGTCAGGATAGGCACGGCAGGGAGCACGGGCCTGATTTTCCAGTCGCTACAGCTTCCCTCATGCCACTCCGCAGGGGATGTTTCCATAAGAATAACAGGTGGAGCGACATTCGGCAAGTATGCTCCCCCGCTTCTCTACACGAAGCACGTCCTCTTCCCTGTCCTTTCCAGGATGGGCTTTCACGCCGAAATCATGATAGATAGGCACGGCTTCTATCCGGTGGGAGGCGCAAGGGTCTCGATAAAGGTCAAGCAGACTAAAGGCTTCAAACCTCTCCTGCTTGAAAAGCCAGGGACGGTAATCTCCATAAAGGGGATATCAGTCGCAACAAAGGAGCTTGAAAAGCCAAAGGTCGCGGAGAGGCAGGAATCCTCCTTCAGGAAGGTTTTGGCTCCGCTCGGCCTGAAGATTGAAATCGATTCCCGTTACGTGGAGGCAGACTGCCCCGGCTCGGGTCTTGTTGCCTGGGCAGAGACAGATACTGGCTGCATCCTCGGGACAGACGGCCTCGGTGAGAGGGGAAAGCCCGCGGAGGATGTTGGAAAGGAAGCCGCTGAAAAGCTTCTGAAGACCATCCGGTCCGGAGCGACGGTTGACGAGCGTCTGGCCGACCAATTGCTCCTCTTCATGGCGCTTGCGGAGGGCGAGTCAAGGATAATCTCGCCGAGGTTCACCTGTCACTGCAACAGCAATCTCTTCGTAATCCAGAAATTCCTCCCGGTGAAATCCAAAATAGAAAAGAGCGGCGAAAACGCACTAATCAGGATTTCACCTTAGGCTTCTTGCGGGAACGCCACCGTAAAATCCTCCGGGGGGAACGTCCCTGTTCACCAGGGAATACGCCGCCACGGTCGCCCCGTCACCTATCTCAACACCCGGCATGACGAGGGAGAGTGCGCCAATCATGCAGTTTTTACCAACCTTAATCCTTCCTGTCCTCCACTCCTTTACAAGGAA
>CAYMDJ010000058.1:0-5089 GCA_964389315.1 uncultured archaeon | reverse complement strand
ATCAAGGCAAAGGACCTCGTGAAGAGGGACCTGGAAAGGAAGGGCTACGCGGACAACATCCTGGAATTCTCGGAAAAGGTGACGTGCAGGTGCGGCCATCCGGTGGTGGTCGCGAAGACAGAGACGTGGTTCATAGACTACGGAAACAAAAACTGGAAGGCAAAGGCAAGGAGATGCGTCAGGAAGATGAACAACATCCCCCCTTCCACCAAGGAAGAGTTCTACTCAACAATAGAGTGGCTGAAGGACTGGCCCTGCGTCAGGAACTTCGGCCTGGGAACCCACCTCCCTCAGGACAAAAGATTCATGATAGAGCCCCTCTCTGACTCCACGATTTACATGTCATTCTACCTGATAGCGAACAGGACAAAGGATTACAAGCCAGAGCAGTGGACAGGAGGGTTTTTCGATTACGTCATGCTCGGTAAGGGAGTCCTGAGCAGGGTCTCGAAAGAAACCAGCATACCACCCAATGAGCTGAAGGAGATGCGCGCAGAGGTAGGTTACTGGTATCCCCTGGACTGGAGGTGCTCTGCCCTGGAGCTGATACCCAACCATCTCACGTTCATGATATTCCACCACACGGCGATATTCCCTGAGGAAAAATGGCCCAAAGGCATAGCGTCATGGGGGATGGGCCTACTCGAGGGAGGCAAGATGTCATCCTCAAAGGGCAATGTCGTCCTGGCCTCTGACGCAATAAACGAGTATGGAGCGGATGCCACCAGGCTCTTCCTATTCTCTTCGGTTGAACCGTGGCAGGACTTTGACTGGAGGAAGAAGGAGGTGGAGCAATACAGGGAGCGCCTGATAAAATTCTACAACAGGGTTCTCCAGCTCTCCAGGAAGGGAAAGGAGAGGGAGGAGAATCTCATCGATAAATGGATGCTCTCAGAGCTCAACAGGATAGTCAGGGACACCACAAACTCGCTGGAGGGGTTCCAGACCAGGAAGGCCTCCCTCGAATGCTTCTTCAGGATGAGCGATGCCCTCCGCTGGTATGAACGGAGGGCTTCTCAAATGAACAGGGCCGTCCTTCGTGAGGTCCTGGAGAAATGGCTCAAGATGCTCTCCCCGTTCATCCCGCACCTTGCAGAGGAACTCTGGGAGAAGCTGGGCAACAAGGATTTCTGCTCGGTCTCTGCCTGGCCAAAGCCGGACAAGAACAGGATTGACTATAGGCTTGACATGATGGAAGAGATAGTCAGGCAAACCAACGAAGACATAGGCGAGATAATGAAGCTCGTGAAGGAGAAACCGGAAAAGATAAACATCTACGTCTCTCCCCACTGGAAGTTCGCCCTCTACGAGAAGGCCCTCCTTCTGACCAAGACCCCCCAGGATATCATCCCTGCCCTGATGAAGAGCGACCTCGCAAGGAAGATGGGCAAGGACGCCCTCAGGTTTGCCCAGGCAATCCAGAAGAACGTGGGAAGCCTTAAAAAACCCCTTACGCCCGAGGAGGAGGTCAAGATACTTAAGGATTCTGTCCAATTCTTAAGCAAGGAGCACGGATGCGACGTCAGGGTGTTCGCTCCTGGAGAGAGTGATTCGGAAAAGGCAAGGAGAGCTGAGCCGGGCAAGCCTGGGATAGAGGTGTCATGATGTTCATATTCATTTTCGCCATAATAGACGTGATTGCAGGAATTATCCTGATGATGTCAGGTCCCCAGTTCCAGGGCAGCGAGTTCGTATTCTGGGTCGCGCTCCTCGTTTTCCTGAAGGGGTTCGTGATGCTCGTCAACGAAAAGTTCAGCAAGGGCAAGAAGGTTCCATGGATGGCACTCTTCGATTTCATAGCGTCCGCGGCGCTCTTTGGAGTCAGCGGAGGTTTGCTCCTCCCGTTCTACTTCGTACTCGGCATAGTCATGGCAGGAAAGGGGGTATGGCAGGTTCTACAGTCATTGGTGAAGTGACATGGCAGCATTGATAATACTCGGTTTGCTGGACCTCATCACAGGCATCATGCTGGTCCTGGGCTTCGTGATGCCCCTCGGAGAGAACCCGCTGCTCTTCTCGCTCGGCGTCCTCGTCATGATAAAGGGGATAATATCCTGGATAATGGCAGCAAGTCAGAAGCTCCTGTTCGACCCCATGTCCATACTCGACGTCCTGGTTGGGATATTCGCGATAATAGAGGTCTCTGGCTTCCACCTGAGCATCTTCTCATGGTTCGGTATCTTCATCCTGTTGAAGGGGCTCTATTCGATAGCCGTTGATGCAATGCGGCGCTGACCCAACAGCAACCTATTTAATCCATACGTCCAACTAATCCCATGAAGCCCCTCAAAGAATTAATCCCCGGAATCTCCAAACAACCTGGCATCCAGGAGATAAGGCAAATCCCTGCTTCCAGAATCTCTGCCGCGAACTGGGTGCGCCTCAAATGCCAGTTCGGCTGCACCCTCTACGGAAGGAGCTGGTCATGCCCCCCTGCCACCCCCTCCATAGATGAAACCAGGAAAATCCTGAGGGAATACAGGACAGCCCTGTTTGTTATGTTCAAGCCAAAAAGCCCAGGCAAACCAGGCAGTATGAACCAGACCCTTCTGGAAATTGAGAAGAAGCTCTTCCTGGAAGGCTACTGCAAGGCGTTCGCCTTATTCCCATCACCCTGCTCTTTGTGCAGGAAATGCGCCTACCCCAAGCAATGCACCCACCCAGAAAAGAAGAGGCCCACCAACGAGGCCGTGGGCATTGACATCTTCAGGACGGCAACCAACATCGGGATAAAGCTCGACGTCCTGAAGGAAAAGAAGCCCTTCTCAATGAGTACCCTGATCCTGGTTGACTAGAAAACGAGCCTGAAATCACCGCTGAACACTATCCTGTAGTTGTCAGCGCTTATTTCAAGCCCCTGTGATAATATCTCAACGCCGTCGAACGTCAGTGTCCCCCCGGAGCCAACAACGATGATATTACCGTCCACGACGTAATCATTCGTTATAACGCAATCGTCAGATATCTCCACTATCCAGTCACCGCTCTCGGGCGGGGTGCAGGAATCAATCCTGTAATTCACAACAAGGGTTGGTTTTGGCGTGGCAGCCACGTTCTCAGACAGAATCGTGTTCAATCCGGAATTCTCGCTGTCTGCCCTCATCCCTATCGCGAACCAGTCGCTAGGGAGCTGGTCCTGCAGGTCTGAGGCGGCCTGCTCATTCAGGCCAACCTCCCGGTTTGTTCCAACGACAGGAAAACCTGCCGGGTCAGCGTAAACATTCCCGGTCCCAATGTCATTATAAATCGCCCCGTCCCCGCCTGTCGAGGGCCTGGTTGACATGTCCCTTATATGGCAATCGTTGGTGTGCTGACCTCCTTGATACCTGAAAGCGACGCTGCTTATCTCAGCGTCGTCAGGTATGCTGCTTATGTCCCACTCTACAAACGACCTCGTTGTGGAAACCGAACCATAAGCATCGACATAACTGATATATAAATACTGATTGGTAGTGTCCTTGTAATAAGCCCCGGAAAAATAACTCACGGTCCCGTCCACTGCAGGGTCCCCGAACACGGCTGTGCACGTCCCGTCAGGGTTCGTGGTGTGGCCCTCTGGGCATTCTGATGCAGAAACTCCAGACATCCCTATCGCTGCTATAAAGGCCAGGCTTAACAGGACAGGCATCTTCGGGTTCATCCTATCCCTCTATTATGAAATCGGTCCCGTCATAATACATTGAGACCTCACCGCTGTCACCAAACTTCACTTTGGTGCCTGTGGGAAAGACGTAATCTCCCCCGCCCGCAAAGGTCCCCGGACCAATATCCTCTACGCCATGCCCTGCATAATCCGGTCCTGTCTGCCCCATTGCTATGCCGATGACTGATATGACTGCCAGCAGACCGACCAGGATTAGGAAATGCTTCTCATTTATCTCAACGGAAAGCCTCATGATTATAGTTGTCTTCAATTCCTAATAAACCTTCAGATTCATGCAAGCCCCCGTTCAGGCTCGGTTATACGCTTTTAAATACAACTTCCATATAATAATATCGGCTTTGAACAGCCAGATACAAAGGCCTGGAAACCGTTTTCTAAGGTTTAACGGGCTAGGCCAACCAACGCAGAGGGATTTAATGCCTTGTGGAAAGAAAAGAAAGCGGAAGCAGATGAAGAAGCACAAGCTTCGGAAGAGAAGGAAGAAGATGAGGCACAAGAGCAAGTAATCCCGGTGATAAGATGTCAGAAAAGAAGATACTGGAGAACCCGCTCCACGACAAGATGTCAGTGGGGATTCATGCAGTTGCAGCGATAGCAATGGGATACGTTTCCCTCACGCTCGCCGCGATGTTCGGGAACTGGATAACCGTATTCTCAGGATTCGGTCTCCTAATTCTCATGGGTTTCGCCCTCCAGAGGAGCCTTGGCAACAAGGGAATCAAATGGTGGATAGGCAACGGAGTGTTAATCTATCTCTTCATTTGGCTTATATCCTGGACCTTCTTTTTCAACATGGCAATGTAGGTGATTAAATGGTATACGCATTTGAAAGTTCAGGCGGCATCCACGGCAAGATAAACAGGGCAATGTGCCCTGGAACCTTCGTGAACATGGAAATGAACATAAAGGCGGTCGTGCCGCATGTCAGCAAGGACCTGATAAGCAGATATGAACCAAAGAAGGGAACGATAAGGCTGGTCAACGGAAGCGTAATAAAGGGAACCCCGGCTTAAGGGACTTTTATCATGATTTCCCCCTAGTTGCTACTATATATATCATAACATATATTATAGGTTAACTATAATACAGTTACCTACTAAATATAAAAACGAAAAGGCAAGGTTATTGCATGAAGGTCCTCATTGACACAAACTTCTTCCTCATCCCAGGGAAGTTCGGCGTGGATTTCATTAAGGAGCTGGAGAGGTTCGGCAAGCCAGAGCTCTACACCCTTGACCTCGTCCTCAAGGAGCTCCGAATGCTCGCCGAAGGGAAGGGCAGGGACGCCAGGAACGCCAAGCTCGGCATACAACTGATTCAGCAGAAGAACGTGGGAATCCTCGAGACAAAGGGAAAGCACGCTGACGAGGAACTGGAGCGTATCTCCGCAGAGGAGGGCTTCGCCGTGTGCACCCAGGACAGGGA
>CAYMDJ010000057.1:0-5451 GCA_964389315.1 uncultured archaeon | reverse complement strand
GAAGTCATAATATACATTAACCATTAAGTATTTAAATGTTTTCCTTTGGGTTCTGGGGCTCTTGATAGCGATTTCGCACCAAAACAGCCCCTTTTTGAGCCAATTATATGCTTTTCGGGATATTTATACCGCTAACTTGACAATTACAGGAAAATGGTGTATCACAACAACTAAGAATAAATGGCCGGACTCCGAAGGATGTTCGGCATTGCGATGTCGCTTAGTTTTGAAGTCACAAAGATTATATCTTCTTTATCTTCCCCGGCGTTGGTTCGTAGCAGATTCCTTCTGAGAGGAGGTCATTGACGACCGATTCTATCTTGGCCTCAGGAGCGCTGACCGACTCGGGTATCACGCTGTATTCCACTCCCTCGGGCTTTCCTGCTATGACGTCGAGTATCTGCTTCCTGAGGGCGTTCTCGTCAGCGGTTTCCTGGACGGGCTCCTCTGCGCTCAGGGGATTCTCCTTCAGGTTCCTGGCCCTCGCAGCGAGCTCTGCCTGCCGGAGGGTTAGAAGGTTGGGATCCTTTACCTCTGTCACGACCTCTGGAATAACGTATATCTCTGCATTGTATTCCCTTACCTTTCCTATGACCTCCACCAGTGAGCCAGGATTCACCCTGTCCAGGGGCTTCGCGGTCTTGAAGGTCTTCACCCTCATGGTGTCTGTCCCGTCGTCCAGCGTTATTGAGGCGAAGTTCCCGTCCTCTGCAACGAACCTTCCCACGACCGTTCCCATGAGCCTGACGCGGGAGAGCTTCTCTCCGCTTCCTGTCACGATGTAGCTGGGCTCCATGCCCTCCTTCTTGACCCAGCTTCCGCTCATCATGTCCTTTATTGCAGCCTTCCTTGCCGTCATCCTCTCTATGACCAATCTTACACCCAACAATATTTGGAGGCAAGTTTTAAATTAATCCTCAAACCCGGCACAAACTTTTGCCGACGGACGGAAGGTAAGGCTTAAATACTTACAGCACAAAGAACTTGTCAGAATTGGTAATAGAATTGGTGAAAAACAGGAATGAAATGCCACGAATGCCAGCGTAGTGTTGCTACAAAGACGTGCGAGATGCACGACCCGAAAGGGGTGAGGATATGCAAGGACTGCTGCATATCCAAGGTCAAGGGCCACAAGTGCAAGTGGTTCCACATATGCTGGTAGAGCTGCAGCTGATTGTGTGAAACAATGGAGAGAGGAATCACTTCTTCTCTTCCTTGGGCTTTTCCTTGGCCTTCTCGGGTTCCGCAGGCTTCTCTTCTTTCTCGGGTTTCTCAGCAGGTTCCTCTTTTGCAGGTTCGCCTGTATCCGCAGGTTTCTCTGCCTTTTCCTTTGCTTCCTTCTCCTCGAGTATCTTCTCGCTCACGCTCTTCTCGGGTGCCTTCTCTTCTACCTTTCCTGCAACCTCTTCGAGAAGCTTCTTCTTCTTTTCCTCGTCCGTGAGCTTCTCCTTCTTTTCAGCGGCACCGAGGAGCTGCTCTATGGGCTTGCTGCCGTACCCGATTACCTTGACGTTCACCTGGGATATGCTAGTGGATATAGTGTTGCCCCTTATGGACTTCCTCTTCCTCTTTCCCCTCACCTTTGTCCTGAATCCCGTTCCGACGGTAATGAGAATCTTCTTCCTTGTTATCCCTTCGACGTCCTTCCTCATGGGAAAGCCCTGCCTGTCAGAGCCTCCTGTTATCTGGAGCTCATAGCCGGTAAGGCCCATGGAATCTCCCCTGAGCTTCTCGCCTATCCTCTTCTGTAATATGCCTGAAGCCCCCTGGTCCATCTCCTTCTGATAGGCCTTCTTCGTCTTCGGGTCTGATATAACAACCTTGAAGCTTGCCATAAAATTACCTCCCAGTTCTTCGAACAAATGCTTGCTTACATTGGTTCTTGCCGCAAAGTCCGCCTTGATGAAATCAACGCATGGCGGCAATCACTCCTGTGCAGCTTTAACAACGCAAGCAGTGCTTTTCCGTTTGCTGCCGGGTTGCTGTATCTAATAATCACGAGGGTTTATAAATGCAATCCCCTGGAACTAGCATCATAAGAAGGCGATAGTGAAATTCAGTATCAGCATCAGGAGGAGGGCGTAGGTTAGGTATTTCATTATTACCTTGGAGCGCTTCGGGATGATTTTGTCCAGGGCAATCTTCCACATCTTGCCCCCATCGAGAGGGCCGAGGGGTAGGAGGTTGAAGGCGCCAACGCCGAGGTTTATCAGGAATATGAAGAAGAGCAGGCCGAAGAAGGACGGGCTGGTTCCTGCGAGGAAGTGTATGGCAGGAGAATATGGTTGGTACTCGTCCCTGAGGGTGTAGTCCTGGTATATGCCGGCTATGCCCATATAGCCCTTTGGCTGACCGGTAGCGTTGGGCTCTGTTCCCGCGATGATGCTGTAGGATTCAATCTCCCCGCCAGGCTGCCTCGCGTATATGGTCATGCTCTCCCCAGGGCTTATGGTCTCCATGACCAGGGTCAGGTTATCTGCGGTGTTTATGGTGTAGCTGTTGATTCCCACGATAACCCCGGTGACATTGGCTTCCATGGCAGGGAACCCTTCAGTGTATCCGCGGAACCCCACCCCGGAGGGGACGAACGCTGCGGTCATCAGCGAGCTGAATATGAAGAGTGAGAAGAAGGCGAGGACGAAGTTCGCGAAGGAGCCCGCGGCAAAGACCCTCAACTGCTTCCATGCGCCCTGCTTTGCCAGCTGTTTCTCGTCAGGCTCAACAAAAGCGAGAGGAAGAATTATGAACGCGCCCCAGCCAAGGGACTTTATCCTGACCTTCTCCCTTGCCGCCATTATGCCGTGGAGGCCCTCATGCACAAGGATTAGAAGCCCTATGGTTATTATCCAATACCAGAAGGGGACTCCTATCACCCCCGGGGCGGAGACAACGTTGACCGTGGGGCTCGGTAGAACGAACGCCAACCCCCCGGCTGCGCCTGAAACGACGCTGTCGAGGGTTAGAACGACCATCCAGTAGAAGATGTAAAATGACATGAAGAACCCAGTTGCCACGCCAACCATGCCGGTTGCCTTCCAGAATGCCGGGAACCTGGTGCCCAGCCAGATGAGGAAGGCCTTTCCACGCTGCGTTTTCCTGAGAAGGAGGATTGAATCCCTCTTGACGTTCTTCCTGTCTATCCAGAATATTGCCGCCAGGATGCAGGCAAACACCAGGACAGAACTCGTATAAAGATCAAGTCCCCAAAACATCCAAACTAACCTCCGGTTTATAGATTTATTGGCAGCGTCCTGTTAAATAGGTTTGGTGATTTGTTCGGATTTTCCCTGATTCTATCCAAACGGGTTTCAATATTTTTCTGGTTGCTCCCTTGTGCCCTTTGGGTATCGGCTTGCATAAGGCGATTGCTTGCTTCCCGCTTTGTTTATGTTGTGGGAAGACGGGCAATGGAGCCTATCGTAAGCCGAGAAAACCTTTATTAATTATATAATTATATAATTAGTTAAGTAATTTTCAGAGGCCCCAGGGCCTTGTTTTATCTGGAGGTGTGTTAATGGCAAAGGAAAAGAAGAAGGAAGAGCACGCGAAGACCCCTGAGCAGGCCGAGGATGAAAAGCAGGCCGAGTCATACCAGGAAGAGGTCACAGAGGAGGGCATCCGCCTGGCTTTCCCCGAAGCGGCTGTGGTCAGGGTCATGAGGAGATATCTCGACAAGGAGAAGATGATAAAGAAGGAAACGAAGATAATGATGAACAAGTGGCTGGAGAGCATGTGCGCTGCTGTCTCAAAGACCATGAACGAGTTCCCCTACGTCATGATGACCAAGTCAGAGTTCAAGGAGGGGACGAGGGTTTATGACCACCTGAAGGACTTTGATAAGGAGAAGCAGAGGATACTCGCGCATCTCGATGCCATGAAGAAGGACATAGAGAAGCTCGAAAGGGACCTCGGAAAGGCAGAGGAAGACGTAATGGAGATGTCCTAGATCCTCAGCGAAATCAGGCTTCCATACCTCCTGGCCATCCAGAGGCTGAAGTTGCCGAATCTTATCCAGCCGGGATGGTCGGACATCACGAAACTCTTCAGGAGGTATCTCGATATGGAGGACCTTGGCCAGGAGTAGTTTCTTGATATGTATTCCAGGATGTCCGGATAGGAATGCAGCATCCTGTCTCTCGTCCAGGAAACCATGACTTCCATGGGTATGTAGGAGCGCGTGAATCCGACCCGGCCCGACTTTATCTCCCTCATGGCAGAATCCAGGCTGTCTGCCTTTACCCTGTTTATGCTCCTTCCGAGCATCTCCCTTGAGTGGGCGTCAGAGCCGACGACCATTGGCTTTCCTTCCTGTCTCGCCCTCTTCTCGGCAATCCTGTTGGATATCCGGTCTATGTTTATGGAGTTGAACACCTCCACGGCGTCGGCCTTCGTGAAGCTGTCCCTTATCCCCTCCCTCCTGAGGTCATACGGGTGGGGCGCGACAGAAAGGCCCCCCTGCTCCCTTATCCTTCCAACCGTTTCCTCAACAGACATTTTGTCAGGGATGAACTCATTCAGATTCAGGCCTATCAGGTGCCCTCCTTCGGTCTCTATCTCAATCCCGGGGATTACGATGATTCCGTGTTTCTTTCCTGCCTCCAGGGCCTCCTTCCATCCCTCTGATGTTGAGTGGTCTGTTATGGCGACCGCGTCCAGCCTTAGCCTCTTCGCCTCCCTGACCAGGTCCGTGGGTGACATGAATGCCTCCACTGGTATCTTCTTCCCCCTCGAGTGGTGGGTGTGCGCGTGAAGCTCAATCTCCATGATAACCAGCATCCCCCTAATATAAGTATTTATTATTCACAAGACCTATTATAACTATCCTACATGAAAACTTTTAAATTAGGGATACAATCCTTTGCAAGGTGGTTGCTATAAAGGTTCCACAACATGTCGCACTAGTCCCTGACGGTAATCGGAGATTTGCAAAAAGGCTCATGAAGGAGCCCTGGAAGGGGCACGAATGGGGAAGCGAGAAGTTCCAGGAGGTCTTTTCCTGGTGCAGGGAACTCGGAATACGCAACATGACCTTCTATGTGCTGTCCCTTGAGAACCTCAATTCCAGGCCAAGGAACGAGCTGGATTTCCTGATGGGGATAGCCGGGAAGGAGCTCGACTCCATGATTGACGGGACGAGCTTTGTCCATGAACACAGGGTAAGGGTCAATTTCATAGGGAGGACAGACCTGCTTGATGAGAGTCTCCAGGAGAAGATAAGGAAGGCTGCTGAGATGACGAAGAAATACCATGATTACACCATAACGCTCGCTATCGCTTACGGGGGAAGGCAGGAGCTGACGGACGCGGCGAGGAGGATTGGCCTCAAGGTCGCCTCAGGAAGCCTGAGGCCCGAGGAGATAAATGAAGAGGTGATAAGACACAACCTCTGGACCAATGGCTCGGGAGACCCTGACCTGATAATAAGGACAGGCGGGGAGAAGCGTCTTTCAA
>CAYMDJ010000056.1:0-5507 GCA_964389315.1 uncultured archaeon | reverse complement strand
TTCACCTCGTCGCCGTCACCGAAGTAGGATGCCTGGAGCACGTCATAATCATCGTCATTATATCCGGAAACCTCTTTTGTCCTGGTCCTCTCGAGGTCCCCCTCCACGAACCACCTGAACTCCAGGTAGTCAAGGTCACCGTCAGGGTCAGATACCTCCACCTCGCACCTTATGTCATCATCCTCGTCAGGGTTCTCGGGACTGAATCCTATTGATTCTATGACAGGGTCCCTGTCGCATGACCCTCCGCAATATTCGTCTACCCATACCCTCAGGACGTCCGTGTCCCAGAGATGCTGGGTATCCTCGACCTTCACGGTCACGTCAGAATAGCCTCCATCCTCTGCATCGTAACACCTCAGGTACCTGTTGGATGCTACGTAGCAGTCAATCACCTCGTCATGCGTCTTCCCCTCTATTGAAAAGTCCAGGCTTGAGTCGGGGTCCTCTGCATCGCTCGTGTATGCCCAGAGGTCTATCTGCTCTATCCCCTCCGAAACCTCTGTCCACCTGTCAGGAAGCTCAGCTATGTTTGGTGGGTTTCCCTGGTAGGTGCTCTGGACGGTTACCTGGTTGTAATCATGGTCTGAAAGGCTTGTGGTGTCATGCACGGTCACATCGCACTTCACGACGTTCCCGTAATTGGTGTACATGTCCTGGAGGACGTCAGTCTCTGTATCAGAATAGCCTGAGACGGATTTCGTGACGCTTCTCTTCAGGAGGCCGTTGACATACCATTTGAAGTCCACATACTCGAGGTTGCCGTCGTTGTCCGAGACGTCCACGTCACAGGTTATGTCATCATCCGTATCGGGGCTGGTTGGTATGATTGCGATGGTGTCAACAGAAGGCGGGTTAAGGACCACCCCCCCGTTCACAGTGACGTCGTCCTGGTCCCAGTCAGTCGCATAGGTAAGGTCAACCACCTCTGCCTCGCATATGACGTGGTCGCCATATTCCGTGTAAGACGCTGAAAGAAGGTCTGTCCTGCTGTCGCTGAAACCATAAACAGAATAGCTCTGCATCCTCACCGTTATGCCGTTCACCTTCCACGTGTAGTGGAGGGTTCCCAGGTCCCCGTCCAGGTCTGAAACGTCAACGTGGCACGCAAGGATGTCCGTCACGTCCGGGTTGGATGGGGTCACGTATATGGAATCAATCACCGGGGGCGGGTCTCCCTCGCATGCCTCTATAGTCACGTAATTCGTGTCAGAGTCATACTCGCCCTCATCGTCATAAACTATTACCTCGCATATCACCGTATCCTCATAGCTGGTGAAAGTGAAGCTCAGTGTATCACTCTCGCTGTCGCTGTAGCCAGAAACCCCCTTCGTCACTGTCCTCACTATCGCTCCCTCCACGCGCCACTTGATTATCACGTGGTCCAGGTTGCCGTCTATATCCTCGAGAACGGCGTCACACTGAAGATCATCCGTCGCCTCGGGATTGGAGGGTGTGATGTCCACAGAAGTTACGATTGGGGGGTCGTTGCCCGGTTGTGGGGCCGGAGCAACGCTGACTGTTGAGTAGTCAGAATCACTCATTGACTCGGAGTCCCTGACAGTTACGTCACACTTCACCAGGTCCTCGTAGTCAGTGAAGGTGTGCGGAAGGACATCCGTCCCTCCGTCTGAATAGCCTGAAACGCTCTTCACCTGCGTCCTGACGAGCCCTCCGTTCACGTACCACCTGAAGGTCAGGTCAAACAGGTCTCCGTCAGTGTCAGATACGTCTGCATCGCAGGTTATGTCATCCTCTGTCTCAGGCTCGCTTGGAGTTATTTCCAGGTAATCAACCTCAGGGGGGAAGTTCTCTCCATCGCCTATGTAGCTGTCATCCGTGTCAGAATCATACTCTAACATTTCATCATAAACTATTGCCTCGCATATCACATTATCTCCTGCATCTGTCCACGAGCTGGAGAGCTGGTCAGCAGCGTAATCAAGCGTTCCCGAAACGTCCACAGAAACCGTCCTCACTATCACAGAGCCAACATGCCACTTGAACAGGACGTGGTCGAGGTTGCCGTCAAAATCATAAACTTCCACGTCACAATCTAGATTGTCATTCGTATCCGGCGTCTTGGGGGTTATCTCTATCTGGAGAATCTCCGGCGGCTTGTTGCAGAACGGGGTGTCTATGTAAATCTCGTCCTCGTCAGTGTCATCCTGCGCCTCGGAATCATAGACCGTTCCTACGCAAACCACGGTGTCGCCCTCTTCTGTGAATGAGCTTGAAAGGACGTCTGTCTCAATGTCAGAATATCCGGAAACGCTCTTGGTCTGCGTCCTCACAAGGATTCCCTCAACGAACCACTCGTAATCAACGTGGTCCAGATCACCGTCCACGTCGCTGACCTCTGCCGTGCAGGTCAGGCTGTCGTCCGGGTAGGCAGGGTCGGGCGTTATCTCAACATTAATCTCAGGCGGGTTGGTGCACGGGCATGGGCAGCAGGGACAATCGCAGCATCCGCAAGTGCCTGTGTAACAGCTTGATGATGAAGAACACGTCACCGTGACCGCGCCTGCCATCCCTGCGGCTAAAGATATAACGAAGATTAACGAAACCATGAATGTCATCAGTTTCATCTTACCCATCCTATCACACCATTATTTCAACGTTGTTTTTGTAACTGACTTATAGTAAATGAGTGATAAACTTTAAATACCTTTGCTTTTTTGTCACTATATCCCAGTAAAGCCAGAAACCAGAACCCGGGAGACTATCCCTTCCTTTTCCTGAGTTCCTTTCTAAGTTCCTTCACTTCAGAGAGGACTTCCCTCTGGTTTGCCCTCAGTTCCATGAAGACCGGATTCTTTTCCGTTGCCCTTTCCATCTCCGCGGGGTATATCCACCTGAAGTCAACCACCGCGAGGATTGCGCTGGCCACCGCAACAATGAACAGCGTGCTGATTAGGTTGAAGTCCGTCCCTATTATAAAAAGGTATCCGATCATGGCGAACTGTATTATAGATATATAGTTTCTGACCCTGTCGAACATTATCTTGAAGGTTATCATCCTTACCTTCCTAAGCCTCTCTGCCATTTGACACCGACCTCTGACCTATATATAATATTTATATAGGAGGGGGATAAAAGCTTTGGTCCCTCACCCTGTCAAGGAGCAGCTTCCTCTCTGAGCGGGATATCACGTCCTTCAGGGAATCCAGGTAATCCGGCTCTGACGTTATGGAATTTATGCCCATGCCAACGAGCCTCTCGATAAGGGGGTGGTTGTTCTCTATGCTGCCGTAGGCAGAGGTCTCCACGTTGTTCTTCCTGCACACCGAAACCACGTGGCTGACGAGGCTCATCACGCCCGGGTTCATCTCGCTGAATATCCTGGACGTCCTTGGGTTGTCCTTGTCAGCACCCACTGATAATTGCATCAGCTCGTCAATCCCTATGCACACGAAGGATATACCCTCCCTGCACAGGTTCTCTATGTCCAGTGCAGCCGCCGGGGTCTCTATCATTATCCCAATCCTTATCGGAAGCCCCTTGATTCCCTCTCTCACCCTCCTTATCTCCTCTGCCCTGCTCACGAAGGGTATTGCTATCATTATGTTGTCAAGCCCCTCCTTCCTTAGCCTTACCAGGGCCTCTACCTCGCATCTCAGTATATCCTGCTCTTCAAGGCTCCTCCTTATCCCGTGCCACCCCAGCAAAGGATTGTTCTCAGTGGGCTCATCCTCCCCCCCGTCCAGGTCCCTGAATTCGTCTGTCCTTATGTCTATCGCCCTATACCAGACCGGCTTGGGATAGAAGGACCTCGCTATCGTTCTCAGCCCGTCAACGAGTATGTTGATCAGTTCTTCCGGGTCGTTCTTTGACAGCCATATGGAATGCTTTCCCCTGTCAGCAATCATGTATTCGGGTTTCACGATTCCGACACCGTCGCACTTCCCGACCGCCTCATTGACCCTCTCAGGAAACGACATGATTGCCTTTATGCCTGTTGCAGTAACGCCCCTTCCCTCCATCTGAACTCCTGAAAAAGGCATCTGTCCCTGAGGAGGAGCAGGAGGCATCTGCGGGACCTGAACAACAGAGGACTGGACAGGCTCCGGAACCAGGGCAGGAACCTCATAAACATTCCCTCCGCTGGTGTCCAGAATCACCTCTGACCGGTCCTCTATGGATGAGGTAGCGTTCCCGCACCCCACGATGCAGGGTATACCAACCTCCCTGCAGAACCTTGCCGCGTGGCAAACCCTTCCCCCCTCATCTGTTATCACGCCACCGGCGTCCCTTATGAACCGTGCCATCTCAGAATCCGTCATCCTGGTGACTATTATCTCTCCCCTGGAGAAATCATGGAGCTCGCTCATGCTCATTATTACCCTCGCGTTGCCCCTGGCGCTCCCGTGGAAGGCTGCGGTGCCAGAAACCAGCTTCCCGCTCTCCGGGATTTCGGCTTCCTTTGCCTGTCCGTATCCCGGCGAGGGGGTGCTCTGCAGGATCATCACCCTTCCCCTCTCCATTGACCACTCAACCTCCTGGGCGTGGCCGCTGAAATGCCTCTCGAGCTTCATTCCGGCGTTCCATAACTTCTTTATATCCTCCTCATCCAGGGAAGGCCTCTCCGTTCTCTCCCTGGGAACGGTCTCCCTGATGCTCTTCCCTGACATCGCATCCCTCTTTATCATCCAGTTCTTCTTCCTCACCCTGCTGGAGATTATCCCTCCGCTGTCCTTCTCCAGGATGAACTCGTCTGGGGTTACAGTCCCTGAGGATATGGCTTCCCCGAGACCGAACGTGGATTCAATCACCATCCTTGAGGAATCCCCTGTCTCGGGCTGGTTGGTGAAGAGCCACCCGGACTTTTCCGACTCAACCATCTTCTGGACAATCACCCCCATCATCGGGAAGCCCTCAATCCTTCTTGCCTTCCTGTAAAGAAGTGCCCTGGGAGTAAACAATGATGCCCAGCATTCCTTCATTGCATTGCATATGCTGGCATAGCCCTGGACGTTCGTCAGGTATTTCATCTGCCCGCTGAAGGCCGCATGGGGAATGTCCGACAGGGGGGAAGACCTTACGGCCACGAAACTCTGCCCCCTTCCTGCCTTTATCAGGTCGAGGGCAATCCCCCCGACTTCCTTTGCCTCCCTGCCTATCGAGAGCTCCTCATACTCCTCCTTCACCGCATGTTCTATGTAATCCGGCATGGTCCCGTTGGTTATCATGCTCTGAATCTCAACAGAACCCTCCTTGAGGGACTGGTAATCAGAGAAGTTTATGCCCTGGAGAGCTTCCCCTATCTTGTGGCCTATCCTGTTGGCCTTCAGGAACTTGGTGAAGGCCTCTGAAGTCATGACGAACCCGTTGGGGACAGCCATGCCGGAATTGTAGAGTTCGCCAACTATCTCTGCCTTTGTCCCCACCCCTGGTGTTCCTCTCTTCACTCCCTCCAGCTTCACCACGTAATCCATTATTCCTCGCACCCTTTGTAGAAGTATTGTGAGCGAAATTATTAATTGTTGAGCATGACCTTTTTACGGTTA
>CAYMDJ010000055.1:0-5595 GCA_964389315.1 uncultured archaeon | reverse complement strand
TTCCACTACAACAAGTTCTTCTGGCTGATTTTCCTTGCAGCAGGGATAACCTTCATAGCAGGGCTCGTATGGTCAATCACTCTTGTGTTCTACTTCCAGGTCCTCCTGGGAGCGCTCATAATCACGGCAGGGGTTCACAGGCTCGGTGAGGAACTGAATTCAAGGAGCCTGAAGAGGGTGCAGGCGCGGATTGACCGCGACATCGATGAGATAATCCAGTGGATGACGAAATCCCATGATTACACGCTCAGCTTCAAGAACAGGCACGAGAACCGGTTAATGAGGCTTGACAAGAAGAGGGCAGACCTCGAGAACAGGTTCGATTCCCACTCGGACGGCATGGCAAAGAAGATGATAGAGGTCGAGAACAAGGTCAACAGGACCCTTAAGAGGGCAGAGAGGGACGCGCTCGTCCTGGACAAGATAGAGCAGATGGCAAAGGAGATGATAAGGGAGAAGGATATCCTGGAGAGGAGGATACTTGACCTGTCAGCAAGGCAGGTGAGGGCCCTGAAGCAGATAAGGAAGAGCGGACAGATAACCAACAAGGAATACAGGGTCAGCTACAAGGTCTCTGAGAAGTCTGCCTACAACGAGCTGAGAGATTTGGAGAGCAAGGGCCTCATCACCAAGAAGGGAAGGGGACGAACAACCCACTACGTTCTGGCTTTCTAACCAGGGCGGCGTATTATGTCATTTCTTAAAAGATTCCTCGGAAACGTTAAGACCGAATATTTCGAAAGGTTAAGGGACGAGCTTTCCGGTGGGGAATACCCTGCTGCAAAGAGGATATATAAAGACCTAAAATCCACATTCGGCCACGATGAGGAATTTCTGCGTGAGCTGGAAGAAATCATTGAACCGTACAAAAAAGAATTGGATTTGTAATCAATTTATAACTTCTTTAATGAATCACTATCAGGGTCTCCGTGTTGATTATCCCCTCCAGAAGCTGGATTTTTCCCAGCAGCACTTCATCCAGTTCCCGAACGTCCTTCATCCTGACATAAGCTATCATGTCAGTCCCTCCGGCGACAATGTCAGCCTTCTCCACTCCGGCTATCCTTCCAATCTCCTTTACCAAGGTGTATTGGGTCTTGTTCCTTTCCTTGAGGAGCTTCAGGTCGACTGAAATCATTATGTAAGCACCGATTTTCCTCCCAACCTTGTCATTGTCCAGCTCGATTGTGTATCTCTTTATTATACCTTCTGCCCTCAGCTTCCTGATGCGCTTGTGCACCGTTGTCATCGGGATTGAGGTCTTCCTCGCTATCGAACGGATGGAAAGGCTGCTGTCCTCCCTGAGGACTTTGATTATTTTTTCATCTTTTACGTCCATGATTGAACATATGTTCCAAAATGTTTATAAAACTTTCCATAAATTCCACCATTTTCCCCTTTAAGGGGAATAACTTTAAATAATGCAGTTACATCTATTGTGTAACAAATAACCAACAAAGGGCAGTGCATGCACATGGAAATAAAATTCGTCACGACAGGAGGAACGATAGACAAATCATACTCCAAGAGCAAGGGAACGTATAATTTTGACATCCTGGGCCCCTCGATATGCAACATCCTGAAAAACGCGAACCCCAACTTCGGGTATGAGGTAATCTCACTCACCAAGAAAGACAGCCTGGACCTGACTGAAGAGGACAGGCAACTAATCCTTGATTCCTGCAGGGGCATCAGGAACAAAAGAATAATAATCACCCACGGGACTGATACGATAATAGAGACTGCCAGGAAACTCAGTTCTTTGAAAAACAAGACCATAGTCCTTGTTGGCTCCTCGCAGCCGGAGAGATTCAAGGAGAGCGACGCTGATTTCAACGTCGGTTGCGCCGTAGGAGCCATCAACGTGCTGTCCCCGGGCATATATATCGCGATGAACGGCAGGATATACAGATGGGACGAGTGCAAGAAGCTCGACTCCGGGCATTTCGTCAGTAAGCAGAACCAGAATAATCTTTATAAAGGTTAACGGTTTATTATAGTCATTATCCGCACGGTATGGGGTCCATGCCGCGTTCACTACCTAGGTAGGAGGATACCATGAAGAACATTCTGGAAAAGCTAAAGAAGGCGAGAGAAGACTCCAAGAAGAGGAAATTCAAGCAGACATGGGATTTCTCAATCAACCTCAGGGGGGTTGACCTGAAGAAGCCAGAGCACAGGTTCTCAATCGATTTTGTCCTTCCAGAAGGAAGAGGCAAGGAAACCAAGGTAGTCATATTCGCAGACGCAATGCTTGCCGATGCAAAGAAATGCGCTGACCTCGTCATAAACAGGGATGATATTCCCGGCTATGCCAAGGACAAGAAAAAACTAAAGGAATTGGCTAACAATTATGACTGGTTCTTCGGCGAGGTGAGCCTCATGGCAAGCATAGGAAAGTCGTTCGGCGCTGTCCTGGGAACGAGGGGAAAGATGCCCAAGCCAATACCCCCCAAGGTCCCTGTAAAGCCGTTCGTTGAGAGGGCAAAGAGATCAACCAGGATAGCTGTCAAGTCCTCGCCTGTCATCCATGTGGTGGTCGGGTCAGAGGACATGACCGACGAGCAGGTTGCAAGGAACGTCCAGGCAGTCTTCAATGCGGTCAAGGAGAAGCTCCCCAAGGGGGCGAACAGCATGAAATCCGCTTACATAAAGCTCACCATGGGAAAAGCAGTGAAGCTGGAGGTGATATGATGGTATCAGAGAGGAAGATACAGACCGTGAAGGAAGTGAAATCCCACCTGAAGGACTGCTCTGTGATAGGGGTTCTTGACATGACCTCCCTGCCCGCGAGGCAGCTGCATGACATGAGGAAGAAGATGAGGGATAACGCAAGGATAATGATGGTCAAGAAGCGCCTGATTTCCATCATACTAAAGGAGTCAGGAATCAAGGGAGCGGATGAGCTATCCTCTGCCATGAAGGGCCAGCCAGCCCTGCTGATGAGCAAGGAAAACCCATTCAGGCTGGCAAGGACGATAGCCGAGTCAAAGAGCCCTGCGCCCGCGAGGGGCGGGGACACCGCTCCAATTGACATAGTCGTGAAGGCCGGCCCCACGAGCCTTCCTGCAGGGCCCGTTATAGGAGAGTTACAGAGGGTAAAGATACCCGCCATGATAGAGGGTGACAAGATATCAATAAGGAAGGAGACGCTCCTCGTTAAGGAGGGTGACGAAATCTCTCCCGAACAGGCAGACATAATGACAAAGCTCGGTATAGAGCCCATGGAGATAGGCCTTGACCTGGTTGCCGCGCTCGAGGACGGAATCGTATACAGAAAGGACGTTCTCTTCATCCCACAGGAGCAGTATATTGATGATCTGAAGAACGCCGCGCAGAGGGCGTTCAACCTCACATGCAGCATAGGATACTACACTTCCCAGAACATCGGAATCTTCCTGTCAAAGGCCCACGGGGAGGCATTCAGCCTCTCGATGGAGGCAGGCCTCGTCAATTCAGAGACCATAGGATTCCTTCTGTCAAAGGGTCATTCGCAGGCAGAGTCCCTGAGGGTAGCTGCAAAGCTCCCTGCGGAACCAACCGAACCCACAAAAGAGCATTCAAAGGAAACCAAGGAGGAGACCCCTGCCGAAGAGGGCGAGTCAAAAGAAGAACCAAAGGAAGAAAAGCCTGTTGAGGAAGAAAAGAAGGAAGAAGTCCCAGCAGAGAAACCCGCAGAGGAAGCGGATAAGCCCGAAGAAAAGAAAGGCAAAGAAAAGAAAGATGATGCTAACCAGGAGGTAGAGTAACATGGAAATGGTATACGCAGCTCTTCTCCTTCACAGCGCGAAAAAGGAGATAAACGAGGCCAACCTGAAGAAGGTCGTTGAGGCAGCTGGCGAGAAGCCGGAGGCCGGCAAGATAAAGGCCCTCGTCTCCAGCCTCGAAGGTGTTGACATAGAAGAGGCAATAAAGCAGACAGCTGTTGCAGCCGTTGCACCAGCAGCGCAGCCTTCAGCAGGCGCCAGTGAAGAGAAGAAGGAAGAGAAGAAGGAAGAGGACCAGGGAAAGAAGGCCGAAGAGGCTGCAGCAGGACTATCAGCCCTGTTCGGTTAAATTCCACGGGGAGCGGTTCCCCATACAGAACCTCTGTGAAGGCCTTTCCTTAGCCTCAACACTACCATGCCAATTCTAAGCAGAGCCCGACTATTTCGGCGGTGGTATCGGCGTTAGGGCATTGCCCTCTGCCACCGTAAGCTCTGGCACGTCAAGGGAATCGCACATCTCCTTCTTCTCCATAATCTGCTGCCTGATTGCATCCTGCTGCTCACCCTGGTCGCTGTGCCTCTCTCCCTCTTCAATCGCCTTCTGCTGGGAGATTATGGAATCCACCAGGAAGTTAACGCTCCTGGTGATTATGAACATTATCAGGTAGAGGATGGCGAGGAAGCTGAAGACACTCTGCCACATCGTGGTTTCAGACATTGACTTGTCCAGGTCAGCAATCTGCCTCTCCGCAGCAGCTATCTCCTCAATGCAGCTCTGAACAGCCTCTGTATACACCTTGTTTACTCCCAGCTCCGCTTCCCCCTCTATGCTTTGCGTGACAGTGAATTCGCTTATCCTGTAGTTGATTATCATCTTGGCACTGACCGATACGTTCGTGATTCCCGGCTCTGTCGCCCCGGGAACCGTCGCGTTCTCCAGCGCAAAGGGACAAACGTAATGGTTCTTCCCTGTCTTGTTGCAAAGAATCGGGGTATCCTCCTGCTCAACCGCCGAGTAGAATGCGTCAACGGCTATCACCCCGTCGGGCGGGTTGACAATCCTCACGTGAGCCAGAGTGCTCGTAGTTATCCTGCAGGTCACGCCCTCCCTGTAGATGAAGCAGTCCGTAGGGTCAGGCTCGAACTCCGTTATCTCCAGAAGGATGCTGCTGTTAGGTAAGCATGCACCGTTGGGATTGTGGCCCGTGTAGCAGAAGTAGTCATCACCGTATACAGAGCACCCGCAATCCCTGCAGCAACTGGAATGGGTCTCGTCAAAACTCTCCTCGCAACCCCCCTCCCCGCAATGGGAGGTGACGTTCAGCCTTATCTCATCGACGGGAACGTCATATGTTTCTGTCCTTGTTTCCGGGCCCTCATTGAACGAGTGGCTTATTGAAAACATGTTCTGGGTAAGGGCGAGCTCCCTGCTGGTCGGATTGAAATACGGGCTTCCTACATAATCTATCGGCGGGATAATCATCTGGCACGTGAAGTTGAACTCATCCTCATATTGTGAATCCGTCCTCGTGCAAATCAAGGCGCACTCGAACTCACCAGCCTGTATGATGCATTCCCCGGATATGGTTGTCCCGCTCGGGTAGTTGGGGACGTGGCCTGTCATGTCAAGGTAATGCTGGATTGATGAATCCTGGAACGTGTCATCCTCCATATAATCCATCTCCACGCCGAAATCCATGTTCCTGCACCCGTCCCCGCTGGTCGGTCCGCCCGTGTCATAGGTATCGCAGTAATATCCGACGGGACAGGAGCAGTCATAGCAGCATGTCAGGTAGTCCTCATCGGTCCCGCAGACAAGGTCACCGCACCAGTGCCCGCCTATTGATATCACAGGGAAAGTCCTGGCCAGGTTCGCCTCTATCACGCC
>CAYMDJ010000054.1:0-5659 GCA_964389315.1 uncultured archaeon | reverse complement strand
AGGTAGGGATTCTGCACGTGGACCTCCAGAGGGAATGGTGCCCATTCCAGGGAGACCCCGATTATCAGAATGACGATGTGATATGTTACAAGAAGGATGCCGGTCTTTGCCAGGGCATCAGCATACACATTATCTGAGAATTTCTTCATCCTGAATCCCCCTTCCCTTTATACGCGACCACATCCATTTATCTATTATAAGGGATATAATATAAATAATGAAAAAGAAATGTCCCCACTGTGACAGCTCGGACGTCGTATGGAGAGGTTACCGTTACAACGAATACACCAAGAAGAGGCTGTGCCTCTGCAACAAGTGCGGCAGGAAGTTCACTCCCGATGACGGCTTCTTCAGGATGAGGTTCTCCCCGGACACCATAAAGCAGGCTGTCAACCTCTACAACAGCGGCTTCTCCTCCTCAGAGGTCCAGCGCCGCCTCAAGGCAAAGGGGATAAAGGTCTCCAGGTGGACCATAATAACCTGGTCCAACAGGTACAAGAAGATAAGTTAAACCCCCGAGTTGTTTCCTTTTCCGTTAACGCTCTTTACCCCTCTAACTTGACAATACAAAAAGGAGGGGATTATGGACAAGGCAGATTTAACTTCCGTTTTGCAGCGCCCATGCCCGCTCCGTAAACTTAAGCATCCCCTCCTATCCGTGGTCCCCGGCGACCTACACATATAACTAACTTCACTTACTTGATGGGGTCCAAAAAACAGCCTATAAAATACTCTCTTGTTGGTTGATTAAAGAACAAACGCCCGGGAACCTGGATTCCGATCCTTTGATTCTTGTCAGCACCCGGTCTTACATCCTCTTTTGCCCGACCAACCTATCAGTGGGGTCGCGGCTATGTGCTTCCATCATCATTTTGACACACCCCCTTTCTCCCTTGCGGGAAAATTTGATAAATCGAAAAATGAAACCCGTGGAGAAAATGATATAATCATAAACGCGACATTCGGCGCATTGCTCCCTTTATTGAATGGGTGTCTGGGAGGGGGAGCTGCGGAGTGCCGCCAAGCCTCACACAGACCCCCTCCCGTCGCTGCTTGCCGCTGCTGTGCAAGTCACCGAAAACTTCATGTTTCAAGTGCGCCATAAAGCAAGGCACTTTATGCGCATCTCTATTTATTAAGAGAAGGAGGGGAGGAGAGGAGTTTCGGGTGAGGGAAAACTCCTCTCCCATCGATGGCGGTGCATCGTGGTCGGTCTTCACAATGCACCTGTAAGGCAATTGCAATTGAGGTAAAAAGGCCTTCTCAGGGGCCCGGGTAGGCAATCGTCACTCGGGATAACCTAAGACATGCAAAAGACAGGGGATGCAGCGTTAGAATATAAGTAAACCTGATAAAAAGTGACTTTCCAGTTCCTCCTCAACCGAAAGGTGACAACAATATATGTGAAACATGATGCCCGGCACGGGCCTGTTATATAATTGGTGTTTATATTTTTAAAGCTTGATACCGAAGATTTCTTTATGCTGATAGGTCTCGTTGGTGTTCCTAACTCAGGGAAGAGCACGTTCTTCAGGGCAGCCACGCTCACCGATGCAGAGGTGGCGAATTATCCCTTCACTACAATCAAGCCCAACCAGGGCGTTGGTTACGTCACTGCACAGTGTCCATGCAGGAAGTTCGGCGTGAAGTGCAACCCCAACAACTCGAAATGCGAGAACGGAATAAGGATGATACCGGTGAGGATGCTTGACGTTGCCGGACTCGTCCCGGGCGCGAGCGAGGGAAAGGGCATGGGAAACCAGTTCATGGGAGACCTCATAACAGCGTCTGGTTTGATTCACGTGCTGGATTCATCTGGGAAGACGAACGCAGAGGGCAAGAACGAAGACTGGGACCCCGCGAAGACGATTGAGATACTGGAGTTCGAGATAGACGAGTGGATAAGGGGTATAGCCTCAAGGGCATACCAGAAGCATGAGAAGACGGCGAAGGCGAGCAAGGTTCCAATCGAGAGGATAATGGGTGAGCAGCTATCCGGCCTCGGCATAACAGAGGAGGACGTCAAGGAAGCCATGAAGAAATCATCCCCCAATGAGCACTCGTTTGCCACAGAGCTTAGGAGGGTTTCCAAGCCCATAATGGTGGCTGCCAACAAGTCAGATCTCCCGGAATCCCAGGAGAACATGGGAAGGCTCCTGGAGAAGGGGGCTGTTCCGTGCTCTGCCGATTCCGAGCTGGCATTAAGAGAGGCCGACAGGCACAAGCTCATAAGATACGTCCCAGGCACCGGAGGGTTCGAGGTCAACGGCAGCCTGAATGAGAAGCAGAAGGAAGCGCTCCAAAGAATAAAGGAGAACGTCCTGGATAGGTTCGGCTCCACGGGCGTCCAGTCAATAATAAACAGGCTGGTCTTCGAGAGGCTCGGATACATAGTCGTTTATCCGGTCGCGAACATGAACAGGAAGAGCGACAAGAAGGGCAACATTCTCCCCGACGCGTTCCTTGTCAAGAAGGGAACGAATCTCAGGGAGTTCGCAGGGATAATCCACACCAGCATCGCAGAGGGATTCATCGGCGGGCTGGACACGGAGGGAAGGAAGATAGGAGCCGAGCATGAGCTGAAGGACGGGGAGATTGTCGAAATACTTTTCAAATGACCCGATTCTGAAGGGATAAGGTTATAAATCCGGGAAAGAATGATTCTCTATGCTTTATCTGGTAGGTCTCGGAATGTGGGACGAGAAGGACATCTCCCTGAAGGGGGTAGACGTCTGCAAGAAAGCGGATTTTGTTTATGCAGAGACCTACACCGCGAACTGGGGAGGAGACCTGAACAGGCTCGAGAACATAATAGGTCATGACATAACAATCCTCAAGAGGGAGAGCCTCGAGGAGGGCGCAAAGAACATTATAAGCAATGCAAAGGACAAGGACATTGTGATACTGGTTCCCGGGGACCCTCTGGTGGCAACTACCCACATAAGCATAATAATGGAAGCAATCGATATGGGAATAAAGTATTCCGTAGTCCATTCATCATCCATATACTCTGCCATAGCCGAGTGCGGTCTTAACGTATACAACTTCGGCAGGACAGCGACGGTTGTTAGTTACAGCGAAAAATACAGGCCCGTTTCTTTCTACGAGATAATAAAGGAGAACAGGGACCGTGGGCTCCATACCCTGATGCTGCTGGACATAAAGATGACCGTTCAGGAGGGCCTGAGCACGCTAATGGAGATAGAGAAGGACAAGATGCTGGGTGCGATATCCCCTGACGACAAGATAGTGGTCGCGTCGATGATGGGTTCAAGGAAGCAGGACATAAAGTACGGAAGGGTCAGCGAACTCGAGAAGGAAAGCTTCCCATCGCCTGCAGTGATAATAATACCGGGCAAGGTCCATTTCCTGGAGGAGGAATTCCTCGAAAAGAGATTTTCACCCCAATAATTCGGTTATCAGGCTACTTATTGGCCGCCTAACCAACATAACATTGGCGGGTTTGGCGCTGGTTTAAACTTCAGCATAAAACCCGCTAACTTGACACCACAAAAAGGGAAGTCCTGACCCCAAACAGGAACTCCCCAAAAAACCTATTCAGTTTTCGGTGACCTCTCCCATATTCCCGGGCGGCCCACCATCAGAGCAGAAAAAGACGCTCTTCTCATGATGGATGGGTTTTTGAACGACGGGGGTTTCCTTCTCCCCCTTATCATCTTCTACTTCAATTTTGTAAAGGATATCCGCAACCCCTATCATGGTTCACCTCCTCCACGCATACGAACAGTTGCCTACTACCACCTCAAAAAACCCTCCTCCTTAAATGGCCCCATCAGCCAATTACTCCGCTTGGAGCCTTCTTCCACACGTTGAATCTCCCTGAAAAACTCTGCCTCTTCATCAGATAACTCCAAGGCAGATAGGGTTTTGGTTTTATCCTTTTTATCCTTTTTAGGCCGCCTGTCATGTTCCTTGCTTTGGTGACTAGGATTAAATCCTTTCATGCTCACCGGAACACCCTCCTTTCTGTCCAATAAACCAACAGGTTTAATCATCGTTCAGGCAAAACTGACAAATTCCATGAGCGCCTGGGACGTTGCACTCATGGCAACTACATCTCTTAGTATCTTCACAATGATCGCACTTAAATTTGGTTATACCGGTGATATTAGGTATCTCTCCGGCGCCCACGCCCACATCTTCCTCTTTTTCAGTACACATAAAATCTCCAGGTCCATCGTACATAGTAGAAATCCTCCTTCTTTTGGCTATCCCTCCAACATCCTGTTAATAATATCTCAACATCACCAATACGAATTCAGATAGCCATAAAGAAGTGTTCAGATAAAGCCGCTTCCAAAAATCACGGCAACCCCTCCTTCCTAGGGCAAAGGCCCCGCTTCAAGAATGTTAAGATATTTAACAGCACACAGACACATTATTGCCAAGAAAGTGAATATTATAACCAGTATGATATCACTTGAAAAACTAAAAACCACTGTCAGAATAATGAATGTTAGAGACAACAATGCAAGCACAAACTTTACAATCATCCTTTTCTTCTCAGCTTCAACCTCTGTTTTTGGACGAAAAAAGTCACTTGAGTCGTCGTATATCAGCATCATGCACCTCCTTTCTGGGCAACCGCCCCGAATTAGCAAAAGACATGGAAAAGACACCTAAAAACCGAAAAAGGGAAAAATTCAGATACAGATATCCTCCTTCTCACCTTGCTTCTTTGCAACGAATTAATTAATCAATGAAACATGACATGGACAGCAAAATAGCATGCTGATATAACTAATTTGGTCAGTTACCTATTTAAAATTTGGCGCATCCAGCTACTTTTTCGCAGCTTTTCCAGCCGGTTTCGGCTTCTCAGCAACCTTCACGGGCGTTGAGGTCTTTTCCCTGAACTTCCTGAAGGCCCTCGTCCACCCGACGTTCTTGCCCTCTCTCTTCATCTTCCAGTTCTTCTCGCACTTTGAGTTGCAGAAGTAGAATATCTTGCCGTCTGCCTTGACGAACATCTTCCCCCTTCCGTCCTTCAATGTCATGGTGCAAAAAGAGCATCTTGCCATGTTATCTACCCTGCAGCTTGCCGACAGAATCCATTGCCGTTTCCTTGAGCATCACTATGTCGCCCTTCTTTACAGGACCAACCATGTTCCTGGTAAGGACCTTTCCCTTGTCCTCTCCGTCAAGGGCGCGGACCCTAACCCTGCAGACTCCCTTGATACCCATTCTTCCCAATACATTTAATACCTCAGCTGGTACCATGTCAATCCTCTACTTCTTCAGTGCAGCGACCTTGTCAGCAATCTCAGCAACGAGCTTCTTTGCCTCCCCTGTCTCGACAATCGCTATCGAGGAGGTAGGGACGTCTATCCCGGAAGCCTTCCCAAGCTCCTGCTTCGATTCGATGTATGCATAAGGAACCTTCTTCTCGTCGCATATCACGGGAAGGTGCATGAGAATTTCCTCAGGTGTCACGTCCTGGGCTATGACAACGAGCTTGGCTATGCCTCTCTCTATTGCCTTGGTGGTCTCGTTGACACCCTTCCTTATCTTCCCTGACGCCTTTGCTATGGTCACTGCCTCAACGACCTTGTCTGCAAGGTCCTTTGGCATCTCAAATTTCACGAACGCCGGCATTTTCATCCCCTCTTGCCCTGCATGCAGGGCGTTTTCATTAGGT
>CAYMDJ010000053.1:0-6211 GCA_964389315.1 uncultured archaeon | reverse complement strand
AATAGTGGTTACAGAAATGTTTGTGGTCACAGGCAACGGTATTGGTCACAGGATTTTTGAAGCAGGGCTTACTTACAGGACTGCGGAAATGTATTCGAGTATCATTATTGTCGGCCTTGCCGGATATATGCTTAACAAGGTATTTATGCTGATTGAGAGAAGGATTGTGCACTGGGCAGGAAAATGAGAACCTTTTTATTCCTTCTGCCCATAATATGTTATGCCGAAAGCAAGGGAGATGCTGAAAGAGGCATCGAAAAGGACAGAGGGCCACGAGTTCTATAACAGCCTTCCCAGGGGGTATGAGCCTGGGAAGACCAAGTACATCGTTATAACAGGTTCTGTGATATCTGGAGTGGGGAAAGGGACGTTCTCCTCCTGTCTCGGGAACATGCTCAAGGTGTTCGGGGGGTTCAACGTCGTTCCGCTGAAGTTCGAATGTTACGTAAATTATGATTCAGGAACCCTCAATCCGTTCAGGCACGGCGAGGTTTTCGTCCTGGATGACGGGACAGAGACAGACCTCGACCTCGGAACCTATGAGAGGATGCTCGAGAAGAACCTCAGCAGGAGCAGCTTCGTCACCATGGGCAGGGTGTTCAAGACCATAATAGACAAGGAGAGGGCAGGGAAGTATCTGGGAAGGGACGTTGAATTTATTCCTCACGTTACAGGCGAGATAAAGGGCTTTGCAAGGAGGCTCGCTACCGAATCAAAGGCTGATGTTGTTCTTATTGAGATTGGAGGGACCGTTGGGGAGCTGCAGAACTCGCTCTACCTGGAGGCAATGAGGGAGCTGGCATACGAGGAGGGAAGGGAGAACGTATGCTTCATCAACGTCACCTACGTCCTGCAGCCCGGCTCACTTGGAGAGCAGAAGAGCAAGGCGGCACAGCTCGGGATAAAGACCCTGATGAGCGTTGGGATACAGCCCGACATAATCGTTTGCAGGTCAGAGAACCCCATATCAGAGAAGATAAAGGAGAAGATAAGCATCTATTCCAACGTGCCCGTGGAGAGGACGATTGGCTTCCATGACACAAGGAACATATACCGGTTCCCCACCTTCCTCAAGGAATCAAAAATGGATGAGATTGTTATGGACATCCTGAAACTCAGGGGAAAGACAGAACTTTCAGAGGAGGCAAGGAAATGGAAGGAGCTTGCACAGAGGGTTGAGAAGCCTGAGAGGGAGATAACCGTGGGGATAACAGGGAAATACACAACGGTCCATGATTCTTACATCTCCATACTCAAGGCCCTGGAGCACACCGCTCCGCATCTCAGGGCAAGAGTCAATGTGAAGTGGATAGACACTACAGGGGTTGATGATAATAACGTGAAGGAAGCCATGAAGGGACTGGATGGTGTGATTGTCCCGGGGGGTTTCGGTTCAAGGGGAACGGAAGGGAAGATAGCGTGCGTGAGGTATGCAAGGGAGAACGACCTTCCGTATCTGGGCCTATGCTACGGCTTCCAGATGGCTGTCATAGAGTTTGCCAGGAACGTGTGCGGCCTCGATGGTGCGAACTCTACAGAGATTGATGACAAGGCAAAGCATCCCGTGATATGCATACTGCCCGAGCAGGAGGAGATCGGGGGGTTGGGAGGGACCATGAGGCTCGGAGGATTCGACATGGCAATAAAGCCGGGAACCCTTGCGCACAGGCTGTATGGAAAGACGAAGGTGAGGGAGAGATTCCGCCACCGTTACAACGTCTCCACAGACTGCATAGAGACCTTGGAGTCAAAGGGCATGGTCTTCTCTGGCATGGCGCCCGGCAAGAGGATAATGCAGGTCCTGGAGCTACCAGGAAGCCGGTTCCATGTGGGTGTCCAGTTCCACCCTGAATTTACGTCAAGGCCCCTGAACCCTAACCCCCTGTTCAGGGGATTCGTCGAGGCCTGCCTGAAGAAATAATCCCGTAAACCAACATCCAGAAATCTATTTTTTCCTTGGCTTCCTGTATTTCATGTTCATTATATCAAGGATTTGCTTCGCCTTCTTGTCGCCTATCTTGTCAATCTCCATGAGCTCCTCGTGCGTTGCGCTGAAGACCCCCCTCACAGAGCCGAACCTCTCCAGGAGGCGGGCGCTCAGCCTGGAGTTTATGCTCGGGAGGCCTGCCACTATGAACTCCTGGAGCCTTGATGTGTCCGCGGGCTTCTTTGCCCCCCTCACAGAGACCTCTGTGGTCTTCCCTATCTGCTCCCTGTGGGCCATCCTGTATATCTGCGCAGCGGTCTCCTTCGGGTTCTGGGTCCAGAGCATGGGAATCCTGTAGTCTATCGATATCGAGGATAGGGCTCCCCTCACCGCGTTTGGGTGGATGCCGTTGCAGAAGAGGTTTGAAGGGCTTCCCTCCATGATGAGGACAGGGCTATCGAAGTTGCTGGAAATCTCCTCCAGCTGGCGGAAGAGGCGCTGGTTCATCATGGAACCCAGGAAATCGCTCGTTGTCTTCCTCTCCACGCAGACCCTTTCGGAGAGGATGTAGTCACCAACACTGAGCTGCCTACAGATGACGTCTGCTCCCAGCTCCTCCAGGTGTTTGTTGACGTTGGATGCAGACTCCCTGTGGTCTGCGAATATCCTCACGCACTCACCCAAAGAAGTCATGATATTATTTGGACTGGAAGGATTTATTGTTTCCGGGAAAGATGATATTCAGTAAATCCTTGAGCCGACAGGGATGTCCCTGTCGACGGTAAGAAGGCTTACGTTCTCCTTCTCGGACGCTGCAAGGAGCATGCCCTCTGAGTCCATCCCTCTTATCTTCGCAGGCTCGAGGTTCGCAACCACGACAATCTTCTTTCCCTTCATCTCATCCTCTTTGTAGAAAGGCCTCAGGCCGGCAACGAGCTGGACCTGCTTCCCTCCGATGTCAACCTGGAGGACGTAGAGCTTGTCCGCATTGGGGACGCTCTCAACGGATATTATCTCGCCTACCCTGAGGTCAAGCTTCCTGAAATCATCGAAACTTGCCATGGAATATTTTTCAGAAAGGAGATTTATATAGACCCTTGCTTAATTAATATACATGAAACCTTTCTGGGCGGCATTGCTGGTCTTGTCATTGCTTTTAATGCCGTCTGCAATGGCGCAGACGATAGGACTTGAGTTCATACCGGACAAAATATCCGCGAACTCCGGATTCGTCCTCGTCGCGAATCCCTCGGTAACGGATGAAGCGATAAGGATGAACTGGTTCGTTGGCGATACGGTCAACGGCTACGGCCTGTTCCCGAGATTCGGCGACACCTGGTTCTGCTACTTCTCCAACACAGATGAGATGAGCACGTGCGGGCCCTCACCGTTCATGGAATCCACTGAGGACCATGGCATACCCTATGAGCTCGAGGTGAGCATGACCAACTCGACCGGCCCGCTGGCCAACAAGACGCAGGACGTGACCGTCGGGGGGATTCCCATAAGCCCCAAGGTGAACATAAACTACTCGACCAATGAGGTCTACCTGATAGTGTCCATACTGGGTGGGAAGTATGCGGATTCCGTCTCTTACAGGGTGTATAATGATGACCTCTCCCCTGTCTCGGCAGGGTTCTCGCCGATGTCCATTGACCTGGAGAGCGAGAAGTGGGAAAAAACCGTGAGCCTTTCTGAGAAGACCTACTACATAGCGTTCAAGGCAACGAGCGGCAGCGATTTCGGCGGGGGCGTCGTTAGAGTGTCCCTGGGCGAGGAGCCGGGAGAGAGTGGCATCGTGAACGTTGATGATGTTGACATCAGCGTCCTGGTTGACAGCGGAGATACATACCAGAGGGGCGACTACAGGATAACGAACCCTGCCAACCAGACCATATCAGGTATCTACGCCTCGGTCCCGGCAGACCTGAGGGATTACATAAGCATAAGCTTCCCCGGGAATGCGACACTCGAACCCTATGAAATCATGTATTACATGGTCACGTTCAGCAACCTTGATTCAGGCCTCAGCTTGAGCACGAAGATTCCCCTTTACTCATCCGGGGGGGCGAAGATTGCAGAGATATCCATGAAGGCAGAGATAAGCGTCAGGGATTCCGGGACAGACTACGGCTGCGAGGGAAAGGATGACGGGACGTTCTGCATAGGAGGGATATGCTGCAACGAGGAATGCAAGAAGAAGGCAGAGTGCTGCGACAGCACTGACTGTGTTGGCTCTTGCGTGAACTACCGGTGCACTTCAGGGGCAGAGTGCTCTGCAGGAAGCGACTGCAGGGCAGGTGCCGTAAGCTGTAATGAGGGCGAGACCTACACAGGGAGCTGCGCAGGGGGGATATGCTGCAAGGCATCAAGCGGTAACGAGTGCGAGGATGTCTTTAACGGTGCATCGTGCACGGGAGGCAAATGCTGCAACGACATCTGCGTGACAGGAGCGGAATGCTGCACTGATTTCGAGTGCGACACCGCCGCAGGAGAGAAATGCCAGTCATATGAGTGCATTGCAGGAGCGCCTGCTTTTGACTTCTCGGGGGTCCTTAACATCATCCTCATAGTTGCAGTGATAGGTGTTGCAGGCTTCGGCGTTTACTACTTCCTCAGGAAAAGGGGGAAGAAGGAATCTGAGGAAGAGGGCGAAGGCAAGGAAGAGGACGCCTTCGAGGACGAGGAATTCTACTGAACCACATATCAGTCAGATAGTATTCATGTCACAAAAATTAAGGATTATATCTTGACTTCCTGGAATTCTCCCTGCTCCTTGCTTCGCGAGGAGAGCTTCCTGTAGAGGAAGTATATCCCAATCAGGCCGAGGAACATGACAGCTGCTACCAGGATGAAGGTCATGTCAATTCCTCCCGAACCCTCACTATCATCATTAAATTCATCGTTATAGGCGTCCCAGTCAAAGTCATCAGTGGGCTCCGCTTGGGCATCCGTCCTTGCGGCGTCTATCGTTTCCTTGAGTGACGAATACCCGTCCATGTTCTCCTCGTATCCGGCTGTCTTGTAATCACCCCTCCAGTCCATTATCTCCGTGCCCAGGGTTGTCTGGTCGCTTGAAGAGAGGTCGTTCCAGACGTCGTCCCTTTCCCTGAGCAGGTCAGAAACCATCTCATCCGTTGAGACGAATGACGTGAAGGATGACTCCTCTCCCTCCGAAGTGGCGGTTACCGTTACCCTATACATCTTCCTCTCCTCTGCGGGCGTGAAGATGAATGAGCTGGTTTCCCTTGCCTTGGGGCCCACCTCTATGGTCTCCTCCTCGAAGGTGTTGCTCGCACCGACCGGCTCCACCTCAAGGGAGATGTCAAACTCCCTGCTCTCATCGAGGTTGTTCTTTACCGTGTACCTCAGCGTGACAGGGTTGAGGTTCCTGGAATCAATGTTCTCAGGGAACATGGTAACAGAGAATCCTGTCTCCTCCTCGGGAGTCTCAGAGACGGAAATCCTTCCCGTGACGGTCTTGCTGCAGTAGCTTCCCGAGCATCCGCTGGTCTTCCCCTCTATGGAAAATTCATACTCCCCCTCTTCCTGGGGGGCCCGCAACGAGAAAGTAATGGCCTGGTGTGGCTCCTCCTCGCTGGTGCTGACATCTGCGCTGAGCGGTTCAATCGGGATGGTTCCCTGGGACACGGAAACCTGCAGTTCCGCAGGTTCGGTTCCACCCACGGTTAGGGTGAATTCCTTTATCTCCCCTGGCGTTGCCTTTATAATCTTGGGGTCGAGCTGCATGTCAAACGTATCAGTGTGGTCGTTGAGGGCGTTCATGACGTCCTCAGGCCCGTCACCAATCCCTCCGGTGACGCAATCAACGTCCTCCCATTCTGAGACGCACACCCCTCCGGACCAGACTCTCTCCACCCTCTTGGGCATCCTCTCAATGACCAGCGTCAGGGTATAGGGGCTCGAGCACTCCCCGACCTTCTTCCCGCTGGTATCGAAGTTTATCGCAATGCTTGCCGTGTTATTGTCCTCGACCTTCCTGAAGCTCTGGAACGAGAAGTCAGACCACGTCATGTTTGGGTCAGGAACCATCTCCAGCGAGTAGACGAAACCCTCCCCTGCCTCCATGCCAGCGTCCATTGGAAGGTCAACCACCACAGTGGCAATCCCGCCCGGCAGAGCGGATATGAACTGCCCGTCCCTCACCCCATAGAGAGTGGCAACCACACCAACAGGGAGAACCACCAATGCCAACAACGTGATGCCGGCGAGCAGAACCAAACCCTTCTTCATGCTTATTATTGGTCCCCGGCGGTTAAAAAT
>CAYMDJ010000052.1:0-6275 GCA_964389315.1 uncultured archaeon | reverse complement strand
TCCTTATTATTATGATTCTGTCAGGAAACTCCAGCCCGAAATGGTTGGCGACCATCGATGTTATGCTGTAGGCAGACCTTATCTCATAAGACCATATCTTCTTCGTGTGCTCAATGTGCTCCTTCTGAAAGCCGCCAGTGACGAATGCGAACTCCTCGTGGAAGTCCTTCCTGAGCTTGGATAGCTTGCTGTTCCCGGCAAAGTCCTCGAACCCTTCTCCCTCCTTGAGCGCCTTCAGGCAGGCCCCCGACCCCTTGAGGCCGTTCATCGTTATTGCAGCGGATATGGTCTCCACAGCGTCCATTATCCTGGACTCCCTGGTTCCTTTCCGCAGGAGATAGGGGAACTCCCTCTTCGCTTCACTGATTAGCTTCCCGCACCATTTCTCTCCCATGTCGCCTATCACTCCCACAGCTGCCATCCAGAGCATTGGCTTCACTTCAATTTTCATTGCCTCGAGCATCCTGTATATAATGCACGCAGCCGGTACGTACACCCCTGGCTTGTGGAACCTCGGGTTTACGTGCAAAATCCCTGGGTTCATGTTCCTCTCAAAGATGTGGTGGTCTATTATGGACATCCTTATTCCAGGAACCTCCTTCCTGAGCCGCCTTATAGCCTTTATCTCTTGGTCCAGCGGCAGGTCCAGAGCAAGAAGGACATCGGGCTTCTTCTCAATAAGAAGCTGCAGGAAGCCCTCGGTTATCCCGGGCCCCTTCCTGGGGATGAATTCCGCGCCAGGGAAGAGCTTTGCAATCATCGCCGCGGAGCACACGCCGTCAGGGTCCGCATGATAGAGGATAACCCTCCTTCCCCCGTCTTCCAGCAAAGCCTTAAGGGAGGCACTCTCCTCCTCTGAAAACCACTTTTCCATACTCTGTTATAAACCGGCTGATTAAAATAAGAATATGGATTCTGCAGAGGGAAGGAGCGCACTCAGGATAGCGAGGAAAGCGGTGGAGGAATGGGTCAGGAACAGGAAGAGGCTGGAGACAAGGGACTATCCCCACTCGTTCGAGGAGAAGAGAGGCGTTTTCGTTACGCTCCATACCTACCCTGACGGAGGGTTGCGCGGTTGCATCGGCTTTCCAGAACCTACTCATCACCTCATCCACGGGATAATAGAGGCAGCTATGCATGCCTGCGAAGACCCGAGATTCCCTCCGCTCTCTCCGCAGGAGCTGGACAAGATAACAATAGAGGTCTCAATCCTCACCAAGCCAGAACCCCTCAAGGTCCCACCGGCAGAGAGGCCAAAGTCCATAAAGAGAGGGAAAGACGGCCTCATAATAAGGAGCGGCTTCCATTCAGGGCTCCTCCTCCCCCAGGTGGCAACCGAGCACAAGATGACAAGCGAGGAGTTCATCATGGCGGCCTGCACCAAGGCAATCCTCCCTCCCGATGCCTGGAAGGACGGAGGGACAGAAGTCTATACGTTTCAGTGCGACGTTTTCTCTGAAAAGAAGCCGGGCGTTGTCTAAATTCTGAAAATTATTACTTGCCCATAACTTCGTGCGCCATTCCCATTCCTTCAATGGCCTCTATAATTTGGGGTTCGGCAATGAAGATGTAGCCGTATGTACCAACATTCAAAACTGCTCCTTCAGGCGGTTCACTGTTCCTGTAACAAAAAATCGGATTATTTGTTGGCTTACCCATTTCCATGCCCAGTCCCTTTCTTAATCTGAAATGGTTTGTTGGTTGGCTTGCCTCAATCATAGAATTATCAAATACGCGCTGTGTCATTTCTGGGTCATGTGTCCATTTCCCTACAGCATCATGATTAATGCAGTCCTGTGGAGTGAGCATGAAATTATCTCTAAAAGTATATGGGTTTATTTCACGACAAAATTCAAAATTCTTAAAATAATCCCTAGGTACAATATCTTTGATAGGAGAATCATGAAGAAGATGTATCAATCCTTTATCATCTGCCAGAACGGCAACCATATAGCTAGATACTTCTCCATCCATATTTTCAATATCAAATATAGAAATATAAAGCGGACCTGTCCTAGAAAATCCTGAAGCCGGATGGCTTGATGCCGTTCTGGGTGATGTCGAACTTTGCCTGCCCCAGCTCAGGGACGTGCCTGTGCTTCATGACCGTCGCACGCCTCTCTGACATCCTCCCTGTCTTCTCCAGGAAGACGATTGTTTTTGACCAGTATCTTATCGCGTCCCCTCCGACAAGCTCGTTGGTTCCCTTGTCCCAGTGGCGGAACGTGTGCGTGGTTATCAGGACAGGCATGTCCTTCTCCCTGGCAAGCGCCGAGAGGAGTGACAGCTGTTTCGAGAGCTCCCTGTTGGCTTCCATCACGAGCTCTATGTCCTTCTTCCCGTTCTTGGTCTCGTCCATACGGTCCGCATACTCCAGGCGGTAGAGAGCGACCATGGAATCAACTATCACGAGGTCAGCATCATGTTTTCCCAGGCCCCTTATCACCCTGCCCTGCTCATCGAAGGTCTTGGGCTCCATTATTTGTATCCTCTCGAGTAGGGTCCTCCAGTCAGGTGTCAGCTGCCTGAACCTCTCTTCAGAGAAGCTTCCCTCGCTGTCTATGTAGATGATTCTTCCGCCCTTCCTCGCGCAGTCGAGCGCGGCAAGCAGGCATATGTTGGTCTTGCCCGTGCCCGGCCCTCCGTAGAAGTTTATGAGCGACCTTTTTTCCAGGCCCTTTATGAGGCCGTTCAGGGGCTCCGGGACTGATATGTCCATGAATTAAATTTGTAGGGCAGTTTTAAATCCGTCCTGTCCAATAATGAATATGGACCTCAACACGAGATACTCCCTTATAAAGAGCGTAGGAGAGGAGGTAGTCACAGAGGAAGAGCTAAGGGAGCTGCTCAAGAGCAAGAAGCGGCCCATAGCTTATGATGGCTTCGAGCCTTCGGGGACCAACATCCATATCGCGCAGGGGCTCCAGAGGGCAATAAACATCAACAAGATGACGAAATCTGGAGTGAAGTTCAAGATGCTCGTTGCCGACTGGCATGCCTGGGCGAACAATAAGATGGGAGGAAACCTGGAGCACATAAAGAAGGTAGGTACGTATCTTATTCATGTCTGGAAGGCGAGCGGCATGGACCTGGACAACGTCGAGTTCGTGTGGGCCTCTGACATGGTGAAGGACGATGATTACTGGAAGAAGGTCATGCAGGTCGCGAGGAACTCTACTGTGAAGAGAATCATACGGTGCGGCCAGATAATGGGTCGGACAGACAATGAGGTCCTGCAGGCGTCCCAGATTCTATACCCCTGCATGCAGTGCGCTGACATATTCCACCTGAAGGCTGACATCACCCAGCTCGGAATGGACCAGAGGAAGGTGAACGTCCTGGCAAGGGAGATAGGTCCGTCGCTGGGATTCTGGAAGCCCGTAATAGTCTCGCATCACATGCTCATGGGCCTCGGGAAACCAGCGGGCGGAGAGGGTGACGCCACCCAGAGGGCGATTGACATGAAGATGTCGAAATCAAAGCCTGACACGGCGATATTCATGAACGATTCTGAGAAGGAGATCAGGAGGAAGATAACGAAGGCATACTGCCCAGAGCGCGAGGCAGCGGAGAACCCGATTCTCGAATACTGCAGGTTCATAATCTTCGAGAAGAACAAGGAGTTCAAGATAGAGAGGGACCTCAAGTACGGCGGGCCCCTGGTCTACACCCATTACAAATCGCTGGAGGACGACTTCAGGAAGGGGGCAATCCACCCGCTCGATCTGAAGAATGCGGTCGCAGAATACCTGAATATGCTTCTGGAGCCGGTGAGGAAGAAGCTGGAGAAGAACAGCAAGGTCCAGGAGCTCGAGAAGGAAATCAGGACCTTCAGGGTAACGAGATAGCTTCCCGGGCCCAGGATAGGCTTATAAACCAGGCCCCGAATTATTCATGTGATGGTGATGCCGTCAAACTGGACTTTCCGATGAGAGGAGAGGGGGATTCGTCCAGCCCTGATTCTGATAACATTAAAGTAGCAGATAACACAAATATTCAAGGAGGAAGACATGACAAAGAAGATAGACCCATGGGGAAAGGCTGACATCAGGGATTACGGCGCCATAATGAAGGACTTCGGCATAGAGCCATTCAGCTCTGTCCTGAAGCACACCCCAAAACCCATGATGCAGATGAAGAGAGGGATAATCTTTGGCCACAGGGAGTTCGGAAGGATCCTCGATGCCAGGAAGAAGCGGAAGCCGTTCGTGATGATGACAGGGCTGATGCCATCCGGGAAGTTTCACATAGGCCACGCGATGCTCGCCAGGGAGATGATATACTTCCAGGAGATAGGCGCAGAGCTCTACGTGTGCGTCGCTGACATAGAGGCTTTCAACGTGCGGAGGAAATCCCTCCAGGAACTGAGGAAGATCGCGATAGATGAGTATCTCCTCAATTACATAGCCCTCGGAATGAAGCCGGGGAAGGTAAACTTCTACTTCCAGTCAAACCACCAGACCGCATATTACCGCCTCCTGCAGATGCTTCCCCAGAGGGTCACGTTCGCGGAGATGAAGGCAATCTACGGGGACATCACGCCAGGGAAGATAATATCCGTCATAACGCAGGCAGCGGACATCCTCCACCCCCAGCTCCCGGAGAACGGAGGTCCCAAGCCGGTTGTCGTTCCAGTCGGGATAGACCAGGACCCCCACATGCGCCTGACCAGGGACCTGGCGGCGAGGTTCCAGAGAGAGTTCAGATTCATCCCGCCGTCCTCGACATACCATGAGTTCATGAAGGGCCTCAAGGGAGGGAAGATGTCCTCCTCTGACCCGCTCTCCTACATAGCGATGAGCGATGACAGCAAGACCGTCAGGACGAAGATAATGAAATATGCCTTCTCCGGCGGGGGCAATTCAATAAAGGAGCACAGGAAGCACGGCGGAGACACTAAGGTTGACGTTGCCTTCAGCATGCTGAAGTTCCTGTTCGAGGAGGACGACCGGAAACTGAAGAAGATAAAGGACGATTACGAGTCAGGGAAGATGCTCACAGGAGAGCTCAAGGAATACACCGTCGAGAAGGTTAATTCCTTCCTCTCAGCCCACCAGAAGAGGATGGATAAGGCAAAATCACAGGTTGATAAGTTCCTCAAGTAGCTGGTTTTTGGTTCGGAAACCCGCTTAATAGACACCTTCGAACACATAAATTTTCCACTATATAAAATAAGTGCGGGGACTGGGATTCCCAGAACCATTTCGTACCCAGGATTGTTCATATTGCTCATGGGTGTGAAAGTTCTTTTCGCGAACGTTTTTGGGCGTTTACCGGCCCAAAAAGGTTCTTTTGAACCCAGGAAGGCACTAAGCCACAGGATTTCCTATCAACGGCATAAGCCTCAAATCTTAAGACTCGTCTGCATCTTAAGCCCTGCCCTTTTGACCACTCAGGAATCCCCGCAATTAAAATAGCCTGTCTTTAAATTTATTGCTTCCCTTTTTTGGCCTCTTTTTCCTTCTTTTCGTCGGTCTTCCCGGCTTCCTCGGGCTGCCCCTCTTTCTTCAGCCGGGCCCTGAAGATCAGTTCCTCGTTCCTCTTCTCTTCCCTGTATTCCGATATCTTGTCCATCAGCCTGCTGAAGAGTTCGTAAAAGAGGATGAAGGCAACCCCGTATATGAGTGCCCTATCAGGGGTGAAGATTCCCCAGATTACAAAGGTGACGGAAATATACACGGCAGTGACAATCACTACCACAATCAGCCACGTCTTTATCCTGTCGTTGTTATCGTTCCAGAAATCCTTTATAGCGCCCCTCGGCTTCATGGTATATTATTGGTCTCTTAAGAATAAAACCTATTGCTGAAAGGAGGGGTCAATGAGGCCTCTCTGCCTGAGCGTAATTCTCTGTATCTCCCTTTCAAGTATCAGCTCGTTCTCTCTAATACCTGAAGATGCAAGCATGGCAATCTTCTCCATTCCGGATATCTTTCTTACCAGTAATCCTGTCATCTCCTTCTGGATGCAGTCGAGCTCTTTCCCCAAATCCTCGAGCTCCCTCAGAATCTGTTCAAATCCCTCCAGCATGTTCGCCCCACTAGACGGATTGGATATAAGATTTATATTCGGATATTGAGCCCTGTTCCTTTGCGTTGTCAAGTAAGAAGGATAAGATAATAAGAGGGCCACCACCGAGATTTCCAATCCTTTTCCGTACACGCTTTTGGCATGCTCGCATCGTAAAAGGGTGTTTGAACTCGGGCCAAGAGCTTTCCATGAGGCCTTCCTTCTTGCGGGTTCTTTCCCAAGGCTTTCTTGCGACTTGCGGAAGC
>CAYMDJ010000051.1:0-6409 GCA_964389315.1 uncultured archaeon | reverse complement strand
CAAAATTTGACTCATAGGGACCGGGCCTGAATAAATACTTCCGGTAGGGTTTCGTCTGGTCCACCAGCCAGTCATATCCTCTCTCGAGCCTGCTGACAAGGTTTCCCATGCTCCTGGTGAAGGATATCCCATCTTTCTCAGGCTCCTTGCCTGCATCTTCCATCTCTTTCCTGACATCATTCAGTATTTCGTCCTCCATCTCCTGGGCCCCAATCATCTCATTGATTTCCCTCTTGAACTGCTCCTCTATGGCCTTCAGCTCAACGAGATGGACGAGGAGGGCGTTCTGGGAGAGGAGCCATATCCTGACGGGCTTCAGCATTATGTCCTCAAGTTCTACTCCCTCCGGGGGAGGGGTCTTTATTATCGAGCGCTCTATCTTGACATCGAACAGGACGTAGTAGACGTCGTCCCTCGACATCCAGGCGCCGGGGACCTCGTCCTCCTTATAGCCCTGACCCATGCTGGTTTGTGTGAATTGGTTGTTTATCATGTCTATTATGTCTTCGTCCTTGTACTTGGTCGCGTACTTGATGTTTATCATTGCAATCCACTTCTTTGCCCACTCATCAAAGGGGTTTATCGGGAATCCAAGATTCTCTTTCTCAATCTTCAGTGTTTCTGGCTTCCTCTTTTCCTCCATGGGGAAAGACCTCCAAGACCAGAGCCTTACCTGTGTGAAGGCGACGCTCGTCCCGAAGGCCGGGGCATACAGGCGGTTCGTTGGAGCAACCGCATGGTCAAACTCCCTCATTGCCTTGTGCCTGGCAATGTATGGCCTCAGCCATTCCTTATATTGGTTGATAGAGGTTTTTCTCGAGTCGGCGGCTGCCTTTATGCGCGCATACCTCTCCTGGACGACCGGCCTGAAGAGCTCCTTCCATTCCTTGTAGAGCTCGTTCTTGGTGTAGAGGACCGTGGCCTCTGCAAGAGGGACGTCGAGCTTCTTCTCCATGTCCTCTGTGCTCGACAGGGGGTTCTCCTTCCCCTTCTTCTTCTCCTCTGCCTCAATCCTTCCCATCCTTATGAAGTCATTGATTATCGTAGGCCATCTCTTGGCCATGGTTATCATTGAATACCCCTCTCCGGTGTAGGCGTCCACCCTGTCCACGAAAAGGCTCCTGAGGACGTGGTCGTCCTTGACGCCCTTCTTGAAGTAGTCTATTATCTCCCTGTATCTCCGCTCGTCGTGCCTCAGCAGCTCGTAGTCCGTGATTGCCTGCATGGCCGATGCAAGGCCCTGCTTTATCTGGCCTTCCAGCTTCTGCTTCTGGCCAGCAAAGATGTTGTATGCGTCCATGTGGGTCGGGGATATTGCCATTCCCTCGCTGACCTTCTCTGTCCTGTAATTCCACTTCGGCATCTGGAAGATGAAGGAATAATAGGCATTCGAGCACGCGCCCACCTTGGTGGTGAAGTCCATGACCATGCCCTGGTTCTCAGGGGACAAGACGAATGCCTCGCCCAGTATGCCCTTTTCTGATGCGAATGCCTCTGACTGGAGCAGCTTCACCACTGTCTCGGAATTCCTTATCTTCTTTACCTCTTTCTCGTCCTTCTCTGTCTCTTTCTGGTAGTATTCTATGGTTCTCATGCAATCACCAAAACATCAGTATGACTCCCACAAGCACCATTATTATTCCAGTGAATATGAAGGCTATGGTGAAGTCACCTCCCTGGTACCTGTCAGTCCCCGGCCCTATGAGGGCAAGCGCGCCTCCGAGGATTACCAGGATTATGCCTATGATTATGCCTGTTAAACCGAACATATTAATTAATATTGTCAACTAATAATAAATAACATACAAACGTGTGTTCCGGTGAGGCATAACTCCTGAACCAAAAGGTGCAATATATGGTTTTTGGTTCAGGATAAAAGGGTGATTATATGGTATACGCAAGGACGAAGATGATGCTGCAGGACAACTGCTTCCAGAAGGACCCCGGAGACGTCCAGATGAAGTATGTTGGCCCGCATGTCGCAAAGATATACCAGAGGTTCTTCGAGATAATAAAGAACGTCTTCAACGTGCCCGAGAGCGCCATACAGGAAGAGAACTACAACTGGGGCAAGGGTGTGACAGAAAAATTCAAGGCAAACTGGCTCGTCCACAAGGACATCGATAGTTTCACGTTCATATACGTCAAGATACAGATGTCCGGAGAGGGGACAGATAAGATGGGAAACGCCTCCATAAGGATAAAGCCCTACCTGAGGACAGAGTATCCGCAGGACACGCTATGGCAGCGGTCTGTTTTCTATGAGTTCGTGAGAACCTTCTGGCACAGGACCTTCTACCACAACAAGAGGGATGAGGTAATGGAGGACTGCAGGCAGCTTACGGCAATGGTCCAGAAGAAGCTACAGGAGCTGTTCAGGGAACTCAGGGAAATGGCTTGATGATTATGGTCAAGATAGAGGTATTTGATGATTGCCTGGCACCGGCAAGGTTCATCTTTCTCAATTATAACGGGAAGGCTCCGTTCGACGTATACCAGAAGATATCGGGGATGCTCCAGAACTTCTTCGAGGTTTCCTCCTCTGGCGTGGGGGAGACGGATTTCCGTTGGGACAACTCAGGCCCCAACGACGATTTCTATGCCAGGTGGTGGGTGCAGAAGAAGATGGCAAGGGCAACGACCATGTGGGTCCACATAATGGTCCAGGGCGCGAAGAGCAGGGAGACCAATGAAGGTCACTTCAGCATCAGGATCAACGCAGAGAACAGGACATCAATGAAATCAAACAACCCATTCTTCAGGGCGCTGTGGTGGACATACATGTATCTGTTTTACAACAAGAGGAGGAGGGACTACCTGAAGCAGTGCAATGACCTTCTCTATGAACTCAGGGACGAGTTGAAGGAGCACTATAATCTTCAACAGATAAAGGGGGAGTGATGGACCCTTATGGAGAGCTGTTCAATGCCGTGAACGCCGTCAAGGGCGTGATTTCAGGCTCTGTCCTATTCATGAGTATTGTCATCCCCTTCGGGATTCTTCCCCAGTTCATCCTCTTCGTTTTCGGTCTCGCCGTCTTCCTGAATGCCGTCCTCCTTTATGACGAGGACATCCACGTCTTCAGCACATTCATAGGAATGGCAGTTGGAATAATGGTTACCATATACATGACGCTGATACACCAGGAGCTCATGTGGCTCTTCCTGATGTTCGTTCTCACTGTCCTCGTTTACTTCTTCCAGGGCGTCACAGGGGCGATGAGGAGGAGCGTCCAGAGGCTCCCAAAAAGAAAGAAGACTCGGCTTACAGACGCCTCCTTGGAAATCTGACCTGATGGTCAGCAATCAACCGGCTTAGTTGTATTGGCTCGGTCGCAAGCCGAGAAGCAACTAGAAAACTATTGAAGGTAATTAAGTACCGCTAACTTGACAAAGCAAAGAGCAAGGCCCGGTTTGTAGATAACCGAAGCTTGCTCCCTTAGGAATCATACGCACCTCCTCATCAGACCACGCCGGCCTGCCTTCTGAATTCCTTGATTATGTCCGGGTCTCCCTGCGCTTCCATATAGAGCCCGCTGTGTTCAACGTCAATGGAGGAAGAAGCAGGCTCCTCGTCTTTCTCCTCTTCCTTGTCCCTCGAAATGAAGGACATAAACGCTGCCAGAAGACCATACAAAAAAAGTTTAACAGCTCTCATATTTCACCCCCTTCCTCTGGCTGGAGGGTCTCGTCAAAACCCCTCTGGAGGTCCTTTTCATGCACTTCCATCTTTCTGGATTTGCCTCCAATGAAAAATGTTAAACGCCGCATTCTGTTTTTTGGCTGTTTGGCTTTCATGTTTGCCTCCTTTTGCCACGTAAAATCAGAAAGAACTCTAAAATCACTATCAGCAGAATAATTACGCTGACAGCGATATACAGTGAGAATATCTTCTCCCTCTCCTCTTCAATGAATATGAAAGAGAACCCACCGGTTATGGTTGCGGCTATCCATAGGAGAAACATCTCCCTCAATGAATGCCGTTTGGGTCTGGATATGCTCCTCTTAGTTTGCGCTTTCAATATCCCCAACTTTCTCAATTCATCCTCGTCCTTCTTCAATGAAGAGAGGGCGAAAGCGCAAAAGAAAATCAGGGCCATGAAGAACAACACGTTCTTTAGGTCTAATCTTATGTCATTTATGATGAACATGAGATACAGGAGATAGATTGAGGCAAAAACAACCACTATATTAGCTAATTTCAGATTTGCTTTTTTCTCTAAATCTTCTGCTTTTTTCATCCTAATGCACCTCCTCTTCTCGGCATCGGGCGGGAGACCCTGTGCCTGCTTGCCTCCCGCATGGCCGGGTTTTGGTTTCATTGTTTCTTCAATGGTTCAAAGGGGACCGGCTCTTTCTCAGTATACATGATGATAACCCAGCCGGCCTCCGGAGTCCAGACTTCGATGACCCACCAGTTTGATTCCCTGGCTGTTTTGTTCCATGCTTTAAGCTCCTTGTTCAATTCTCCAGAGTTAGTATTCACTATGCTTATAATTTCGAAGTTCTTGTAGACCAGGCCATCCTTCATGTAATAACTCTGTGAACTCTTTCCATGAGCATGGACCGAGAACATCACGATAACCGCCACTACAAGGGAGACAGCTATAGCGATAAGGATTATAATCGGAACGATTTTTCTAGTCATGGCTGCACCTCCTTTTTGTTTGGGTATTTGATGTGGTTACCACCATTTCTCTTCTAATGGTCTTCTAGGCCTTTCCTCTTGTGGCTTTCCAAGTATTATCTTGGAGTAATTACCCTTCCTGGGCGGCAGGAGGTCAAAGTCCGGTGGGAGGTAAACCTCATAGAAGTCTCCTTCAGAGCCGATTATATCATACTTAACCAGGCACATGGGCAGATAATCCGGTTTTTCCAGGAACCTCGCCTTTGAACCAATCGGAATCTTCACATAATTGCCGCGCTTGCCCAAGAGATAGATAGAACCTTCCATCTGGAAATACGCTTTTTCAAGGCCGTGAGTGAAAAATACTGGAGGCCCTCCATTTGAGATTTCGCGCGGGCCTGGAAAGAGCCTTGCCTCAAGGAAGGGATTCGGAACAATCCCGAGTCTTCTTGACATTTCATAGCACCATGATGCCAAGAAGAATTCGCCCTTGAAACAATAGGCCTTTGCTAGCCCTCTATATGACTCTGCGATTTCCTTACCATTATCCAAGGCGTCCCTGAAATACTTTATTGCAGAATCATTGTTTCCCAGTAAGAGAGAAGCGTTTCCCATAACGATAAACATGGTTTTCCCGTCTGCCATGAAACCTGTTTCTGCTAGGATGTGATTTTTTCCTGCATCAAAAGAATCTATGCATCCCTCGGGCAGGAAATGGCTTGGCTGGGCAAATCCTGGGACTGCAATCAACAAAGAAACCAACACCAACAAAAATATTCTTTTCATCGGACTTCACCTCCTTTTTTTCTTGGATTTTCTGGTCGGCTGCCCAACCCCTAATGTTCCCCATGAATCTTTGCTAGGGGAGCTCGGACTGCAAAGGAGAATTGCAGGGGCGGGCAGGCCGTCTATGAAAGACAAGAAAAGACAGATGGTTTCAGGAAGAAAGGCATAGGAGAAATAGTTTCTTCTGGGAGAATCCATTCTAACTGGGGCGTCTCAAATCGTCTTATTCTGGAAATATGATACATTCCTGAGGGACCTGAATAGGTATTGACTGATAAGAATTTAAGGCTTTGGTTAGCTACTCAATCCCATAGGTTTGTTTTTGGGTGAAGCCTTTTGTCAGGAACTATTATTCGTCGCAGGTACCTGCCATATTTAGTTAGCCGCATTTACCCTATTGGATTAATGCGGCATTCTAATGGTTACTTGGCGATGCAGGGAGCAGTAAAAGGGTTCTACTCTTCGTAATAATATTTGCCGCTTCTTTTTTGGTCCTGGTCCTTCTGGGAGCCGGGCTTGTTGGCCCTGGGCCTTCCTGTGTGTGGATCCCTCCTGTAGGTTATCCCCAGCGTCTTCAGGAAGGAGTTCATCCCCTCTTCCAGTGGGACTGGAGCAGGAGAGTAGCCCTTAACCCCACGCTCTCCCTCGAAAACCATGACCCTGTCAGAGATGACGTCAATGAACTGGAGGTCGTGGTCGACAACGAAGCAGGGAATCTCCCTGGATTCCGCGTGCTCCCTTATCAGCTTTGCCACCCTCAGCCTCTGCTCCACGTCGAGGAAGGCAGAGGGCTCGTCCAGGAGGAGGATGTCATGCTCCTCTATCAGGGCGCAGGCTATGAAGACTGACTGCAGCTCCCCGCCCGAGAGAGAGGAAACCTTCCTTTCCAGAAGCTTCTCTATCCCCAGGTAGCGGAGGATTCTCTTCGATTCAGGGGAGGACGTCTTTCCGTGCTGGGATAGATATTCAGAGACCAGGGAATTCTCCCTGTCGGGCT
>CAYMDJ010000050.1:4628-6493 GCA_964389315.1 uncultured archaeon | reverse complement strand
GTGTTCCTATGAATTTTATAAAGAGAAAAAAGAAAATAATGAATATGATTGGACAGGCAATTCTGAAATACCTATATGTTATTATATTTATAATTGTTACATTGATTCTTGTATTTGGTTTTAATTCTTCAATAGTTTCAGTATTAACGGCTCTTATCATAGTTTTCTTATTTTTCTTATTTTTCTTATTTTTTGGAAAATTGAGGTTTTGAAATGATAACATATAGTAATTCAGAAAAAAGTATTTTGGACATGATATTGTTGTTGCTTATTGGAACTGTTTCTGCATTCGCTTTTTTGTTTATTCCTATTTTGTTCAAAGATTTCATATATAAAAATTCAATATCAATCATTTCCCTTCTAATTTCAATATTTTCATATTATTCACTTGCATTAATTCTTTCATTTCATTACTCAAAAAGCACGCTTGATTTCTACAAAGGTCATAAATTTGGATGCCATATCTCAATTGCATTTCTTGGTTTGGTTGTCATGTTTCCCATATCAGTTTATCTGACAAATTATGATTTCACGGTCCAATTATATGTGAACATCATAATACTCGGAATTGCTGGTATTATTGGTTATCTTATAAAAAATTGGTATGAAACATCAAAAAAACAAAAACATAACTATCATTTTACCCCAGAAAAACCTATAAGCCATAAAGAAAAGAAATAGTTCCCCTATGGTGGACATCATCACTTCTGTCCCTCTAAAATAAAGAGGTGAGAAGGTGAATGGAACATGCAAAAAGTCCCGCACCGCAACAGAACCCTTTCTCCATTTTTCTGCGTGTATCTATACATTATAATATATAGACTATGACACTACAACCGAAAAGTATTTAAACTAGAAGGTCTATATATTTCATTGGGGTTAGGATGTCGAAAAGAGAGTTCACGCAGAGATTCGAGAAGGCAGGGACAGTGGACGAGCTGTTCTGCATAGTGAAGGACGCGGTAAGGATGACGCTTAACAACGAGAGGGCCGGGCTGATGCTCGGGCTCTCTGACATGGGAATCGCGCAGCAGGGATTCATCGGAGGGTTCCATCAGGCAGGCTCCAACGCGATAATACTCAACAGCTCGGTGCTGAAGAGGATATCGAGGATAAAGCCCGAGGTGTTCAAGCCCTATGCGTTCTCTGTCCTTCTGCACGAATACCTCCACACGCTGGGGATACTCGACGAGATGAAGGCAAAGAAGCTTACGTATGCGATATGCAGCGAGGTGTTCGGAGAGAAGCATGCCGTCACCAAGATATCGAGGAACTTCAACGAGGTGGCAAAGGAGATAATAAAACAGGAAGGCCCGGAGCTTCCGGGAGAGCCCGAGATAACGTTCGTTGACGGGTTTGACAGGGAAGAAACTGGATACATAGGATAGTCCGTAAACAATAGGAAGGCGATATTAGAATGCCGGCTTGCATTGGATGAACAAGGCCGGTTCCGTAAAAGAGTGCGAGGCGAAATGATGCGACGTGATCCGCTGGAAATAATCGAGCAGATGTTCAAGATACTCGAGAAGGAGAGGCAGGCCATGTCAATCAACCAGATAGCGAAGAAGACCGGCCTCCATAACGTTACTGTGAAGAGATATGTAAAGATAATACAGACCGTGAGGGACGAGCCTGGCCTGGACGTGATAAGGACGCGCCATTCCATAATCCTGAGGGTCGAAAAGAGGCACAGGAGGGAAGAATAAAAAGAATCATGTTAATATTAGAATGCCGCATTAATCCAATAGGGTAAATGCGGCTGACTAAATTACTGCATAATTAATCAGCGAAGTGATGATTAAGCAGTATTTCACAGTCGCACAGTATGCATGTGACAAAGATTAAAGATAAACGGCCGGACCCCG
>CAYMDJ010000050.1:0-4528 GCA_964389315.1 uncultured archaeon | reverse complement strand
TAGGGTGTTCGGCATTGGATAGTCGCACAGTATGCATGTGACAAAGATTAAAGATAAACGGCCGGACCCCGTAGGGTGTTCGGCATTGGATAGTCGCACAGTATGCATGTGACAAAGATTAAAGATGGGGTGATTAATGTGACAGAATCAGTAAACCTTAAGGTGGGCGAGCTCACCAACAGGGAAGAGTTCGGAAGAGGAATCGTAAGGATTGACACCAAGACAATGAGCAAGCTCGGTGTGAAGGAGGGTGACGTTGTCTCCATAAACGGGAAGGAGGAGAGCGCAGCCATAGCCGTGAGAGCGTATCCTGCTGACGTCGGGCTTAACATAATAAGGATGGACGGCCTCACGAGAAGAAATACGGACATAGGGGTAGGAGAGACCGTGAAGGTCTCCCGGGCAGAGGTCAAGGATGCAAAGAAGGTGGTCCTTGCCCCTGCGCAGAAAGGGATAATCCTCCAGGTAAATCCTGACCTTATGAAGAAGAACCTCTACATGAGACCCGTCACGAAGAAGGACATCATCACCCCGTTCCCTGTCGTGAAGCAGAGGAGCAACTCCCCGTTCGAGGACTTCTTTGGAATGAACCTAGAGGACATATTCTTCACCCCAATACCAGGGGAAACTAAGCTGATGGTGATTTCAACCATCCCGGAGGGTCCGGTAAGGATAACGGACGCGACGGACGTTGAGATAAGGCCCGAGGCCGTTGACATCGAGGACAGGTTCATCCCGACCATAACGTACGAGGACATCGGGGGGCTGCACGACGCGATAAAGAAGGTGAGGGAGATGATAGAGCTTCCCCTGAGGCACCCGGAGCTTTTCACCAGGCTCGGTATAGAGCCACCGAAAGGAATCCTTCTATACGGGCCGCCTGGCTCTGGTAAGACCCTGCTTGCGAGGGCGGTTGCCAACGAGTCAGGAGCCAACTTTACAGTGATAAACGGGCCGGAGATAATGAGCAAGTGGTATGGACAGTCCGAGGAGAACCTCAGGAAGGTCTTTGATGACGCGGAGAAGAACGCGCCGTCGATAATATTCTTTGACGAGATAGACGCGATTGCTCCCAAGAGGGAGGACGTCTCGGGAGAGGTAGAGAGGAGGGTGGTGTCGCAGATTCTTACCCTGATGGATGGTTTGAAGTCGAGGGGTAAGGTAATCGTGATTGCGGCAACCAACAGGCATAACGCGATAGACCCTGCCCTGAGAAGACCGGGAAGGTTTGACAGGGAGATTGAGATAGGAGTCCCTGACCAGAAGGGTAGGAGGGAGATGCTGGACATACATACCAGGAACATGCCGATGGCAGACGACGTTGACAAGGAATGGCTGGCATCCGTAACTTATGGGTTCGTGGGAGCTGACATATCTGCCCTCGCGAAGGAGGCGGCGATGCTCGCTCTCAGGAGGAACCTCCCTGAGATATCCTGGAAGGAGCATGAGGAGATTCCGGTCAAGATTCTCGAGGACCTGAGGGTGACCAAGGATGACTTCCAGGAGGCGCTCAAGGTGGTCGAGCCCTCTGCGATGAGGGAGGTAATGGTGGAGATACCCAAGGTCACATGGAACGACGTTGGCGGGCTGGAATCTGTCAAACAGAGCCTCAAGGAGGTGGTCGAGTGGCCGCTGAAGAATCCTGAGGCGTTCACAAGGATGGGAATCAGGCCTCCGACCGGCGTCCTTCTTTATGGGCCTCCGGGGACAGGGAAGACCATGCTCGCCAAGGCCGTCGCCAATGAGTCAGGGGCGAACTTCATATCCATAAAGGGGCCGGAGATAATGAGCAAGTGGGTCGGCGAGTCAGAGAAGCACATAAGGGAGATATTCAAGAGGGCTAAGCAGGTAGCTCCCACGATAATCTTCCTTGACGAGATGGATTCCATTGCCCCGCGGAGAGGCCTGGAGGTGGGGACGAGGGTCCACGAGAACATCGTTTCCCAGATACTTACAGAGATGTCAGGGCTCGAGGAGCTTCACAACGTGGTGGTGATTGCGGCAACCAACCGTCCTGACATGCTGGACCAGGCGGTCCTTCGTCCGGGAAGGTTTGACAGGCAGGTCCTCGTCGGAGCGCCTGACGAGAAGGCGAGGCTGGAGATATTGAAGATACACACGAAGAGCATGCCCCTGGAGGGAACGGCAGAGCTCATGGAGAAGCTGCAAAAGGAAAAGAGCGAGAGCAGGAAGAAGGAGCTCAGCAGGAAGATTGATGCGCATAAGGAGAAGATTCTCGCCAGGCTCGCGAAGGAAACGGACGGGTACTCGGGCGCTGACCTTGAAGCGATGGTGAGGGAAGCCGCCCTCAACGCCCTGAGGAAGAACTTCAAGGCAAAGAGCGTGACGAAGACCGACCTCACGGAATCCATGAAGAACAGCAAGCCATCGATAAACGAGAACATGGTGAGGTTCTACGAGAAGATTTCGGACACCCTCAAGGCAGAGAGGGTGGTGAAGAAGTCAGAGAAGGGCGAGGACGAGCTGACATACGTCGGCTAGAGTAGATAGCCCTATCCCGAAGGGGTGAGGCATTACATGGGTTGCAAAGATTAAGCTTGAAAGGCCCCCATCCGGAGGGGGCCGATTCCTCCTTTTTAAAATCTGTCAGTAACTATTTCCATGAAATCCGTAATGGAAACAAAAGAAATTATTGAATTTATAACAGAAAGATAAGTATTTAATATGGAGCGCGGGGCGGTTGCTGCGGGCAGTTTTTACGATTGGGACAGGGAGAACCTGGCCAGGAACCTGAAGGAAATGTCCAAGGGGGTTTCAGACAGAGGGTTCCTGGGATGCATATCACCGCATGCTGGTTATGTTTATTCCGGGAGGGTCGCGGCCAAGGCGGTTGGCTCAATGAAGCCCGGGAAGAGGTTCATCGTCCTGGGGCCCAACCATACGGGGCTGGGCGCTAATTTCGCCGTCTATTCGTCAGGCTCATGGGAGACCCCATTGGGGAAAGTTCCCATTGACCATGGATTGGCCGAGGCCATAATGAAATTTGACGGTGCTGAATCGGACGAGGTTGCCCATGGACAGGAGCACTCCATTGAGGTCATCCTCCCGTTTCTCCAGCACTTCTTCGGGAAGATATCCTTCGTTCCGGTGGCGATACTCTCCTACGGGTATGGGGATTCCTTCCTGAGGAGGCTTGAGTCCCTTGGGAGAGTCGTTGCTGATATAATGAAAAAGGACATTGACATCAGGCTGGTTGCGAGCTCTGACTTCTCCCATTTCATAAGCGCCGATGCTGCGAGGAAGAGGGACATGGAGGCAATAGAGGCGATAAAGAGGCTTGACGCCAGGAAGCTGTTCAGGTCGCTATCCCATGACGGGTCTGTGTGCGGGTACGCTCCCATAGCCATCCTTTTATCGGCTGCAAGGGAGCTTGGATGGGGGGCAGAGCTCCTGGACTACACGAACTCGGGGGAAGTCACCGGAGACAGGAGAGAGGTCGTTGCTTACGCCGGGATTGGGTTCAAGTGAACCCTTTTACTGCTCCTTTCTTCGCCAAATAACTCTTTGGAAGATGACAATAACGAATTTTAGTTTCTGACAAAAGCGTTCACGGAAAACTGTTGTAAATTCTTTGTATTTTGCTTAAGCCTTTTTGACTTGCGGGGGCGTCCGTAAAGGCTTATTTGCGTGTTGCTTCTCGGCTTGTAGAAGGTGGGAGCCTCTCGTAAGCCGAGGTGTCAGGTTAGAGAGATATGTGCCCTCAAAAACGGCACAAATCGCCTTTCTTTTCACCACCGAAAGGTATTTAAATACTTAAATGTTACTACTCTTAAGTGACATTTAATTGTCACCAAAGGGTGGTAATATGGTAGAGGTTTACGTGAGGGGTACAAGAAAATCATACATAGAACATGGTAGAATAGACCCTGCTAATTATAATCGTTTTGGTGCCTTAATTGATACGTGCGTGCTTCTGGAGGAGATTGGTGACCTCAAGACCCTCCATCATGAACATCCGGGTGATGTTTTCATAACCAATGATATATGGAAAGAAATCTGCCATATAGGAACGAAACCCAAGGAATGGAGAGAGGAAAAGGGAATAAATATACCTGATTATAAAGCGTTTAAGAGAGAAGTATATGCAAACACACTGAATATTAACCGCGAGCCTTTTTCCATGCCCACGCTTGGTGATTTGCGTTCAAGCCAGAATGGAGATGAAAAGAGGGTTGCCAGAATTATAGAAACGGCTGCTGAGCGTTCATATTCAAAATGCCGTCTTGCACGTAAGCCGTCTGAGGCAGACATGTCGCTTCTGGTTGCGCCTGTTCTTGGCAATGGCAAATCCGAGCGTTTATGGCTGGCCGTCACACATGACCAAAGGCTGATAGACGCGGGGAATGATTTGAACGGCCTGCCTTATCCGGTGGTCCCCCAGAACAGTATAGAGGATGCTCGGTATTTTATAGAAAGATACTTCTAGGCATGAGATTCCTGAATCTAGCATCAAATAAAATGGGGTGGGCATTTCTGCCCGTTCAAAAACATTGCTTGGCTTATCCGC
>CAYMDJ010000049.1:0-6718 GCA_964389315.1 uncultured archaeon | reverse complement strand
ATTACCAATAACTAAAAAGCAAGTGACTTTACTTCTTCTTCCAGAGGACTATTCCACCGGCTGCCACAAGGACCATCACTATGATTGCTGCCCAGTAGAGTCCCATCAAGGGGTCAAGGGTGAGCAATCCTGTGATGCCGGCTGACCCGGTCTGGCCTGCACCAGCCTGCTGGTAAGCACATTGCTGCTCTGTCACGGGTCCTGAAAAGGCACCCTCGCAGGCATTAAGGTCTGTGCAGTCTCTTGTCTGGCTTCCATCAGGTGAGCAATCAGACCATGCCGTGCATGACCAGTCAGGGACGCACTGCTCCCCCTCTTCCTGAGGCGGACATTCTCCGCAATCCTGGGGGCAGGTGGTGCAGTTCTCCGTGCTGGCGCAGAACAGGTTGCCGCAGTATTCTGACACACCACCTCCGCCGCCTGAGCTGCCGCCTGAAGTAGTTGTGATGCAGACGCCCTCGTCAACGTAGCCGTCGCAGTCGTTGTCTATACCGTCGCAGGTCTCCGTGGAAGGTGAGCCTGGAACCGCGCTGCAAACTGTTGAGAGCATGTCCCCTGAGCAGACAAAGATACCTGAGCTCTGGCACGCGCCGGTGCCTGATGTGCAGGAAGAACCTAGATTGGCAAAGTCCTCGTCAATATCCAGGTCACCGTCATTGTCCTTGCCATCGCAAAGCTCAGGTGCGCCCGGATAGGAAGTTGGGTCAGTAGTATATACGCATATTTCTATTAGAATATCACTTAAGGATATAAAACCTTTTCCCTCCGAGAACGTTTTCATGTCTATTATGCAGTGGGTTCCATCAACAGTGCATCCTGTGCATATGCAGTCTTTCAGCGAGTCCAACTCTGCCTGGAACTCTGCCGTCTCTGTCGTGTCGAAGTAGCCCGCATAGAACCATTCGTGGTCGCCGTCTTTTCCTACATCCAGCCACGGATTTAAGGGATAAACGTTCGTTATTTCAACCGCTATCTCCTGGTAGACGTCACTTATGTTTGTCCCGTCGGCTATGTATGATTTGCCGCCTGAGACGTTTGCTATCTCCTCCAGGAGGGCTGTGTCTGCATCGTCACCGAAAGCCACGGTGTAAATCCTTATCCCGTAGTCGTCATATGCCCTCTGCGCCTCTGATATGGCCTCCTGGCCGGCAGTATAGGTGTTGCAAATCCCGTAAGTGCACCTGTTGGCGTTCCCGTCTGTCATCAGGAGCATTGCCCTGACTTCATTGGTCCCTGACGAAAGTATGTCTGTTCCCTTGCTTATCCCGCACGATATGCATGTCTTGTCGGATGCCTCGTAGAGGTCAACGTGGCTCTTGAGCGCAACGGCATCGTCGGTAAGCCCCATCCAGTCATCAACCACCGTATTGTAGCTCACCAGCCCCATCATGTTGTCCGGCTGGCTCAGGACGGTGTCAATAAGTTCCTTGGTTGCGTTCTTCATGCTCTCTATGTTGCAGGGAGGCTCCTGCGGGTCCGGCGTTCCGTCGGGGTTGCAGTTGTATGCCATGCTTCCGGATACGTCGTTTACCGCAACAACGTCCATGCTCTTCTCCCCGGAAGTGGATTTAGGAAGCCCGGTAAGGTCAACGCTGGCAGAGAGTATCTCCATGTTTGCAAGAGGTATCCTTATCTTCACGGAATCGTTGCTTCCTCCCCCGTCAGGGAATTCAAGAAGATTCTCTGCCGAGCCGTCGGAGAAGGTTGTTATGTCAGGTATTTCCACGCACGGAATCTGGACGCACCCGTCCTCAGGGTCGCAGTATTCGTTGTAATCAAGGATGCAGTAATCAAGCTGGCAGCCGTTCTCGGTGCATTCCTGGTTTCCGTAATAGCATACGATGCCGCTGGTTGTTCCCGGTTCAGGGCAGTATTTATACTGTCCCTGCGCGCACCCACATTCTTCTGTGCATACCCTGCCGAACCAGCAGTTATCATACTCGTCTATATAGGGCTCACAGTCGTAATCGGTTCCGCACTCTGCGCCGCACTGGACCGAGCATTGCGGATTGTACCACTCGTCGCCCGGGCCGCACATGTTGGAAGGATTGACAGAATCGCAGAGCGAGAGGTCGCAGTAGTAGTCGTGCTGGAAAAGCCATATCGTTTCAGGCTGGCATTCCTCGGTATCAAGATAGTCATAATCATCAATGAATGTCACACCAGAGTTGCAGTAGTCGTCGTATCCGTCATCAATGCACCAGTAGTCCCTGTATTCGCATTCGGGGTCATTGCCGTAACCCTCTATGTTCCCGCCGCCGAACCAGTATTCTGTACCGCAGTCGTGATAGTTTGAATCCTCGTAAAGCGCCTGGCCTTCTGGGCCGCAGTAGTAGTCCCTGTCCTCTACTGCCTCTCCCTGCCCCATGCAGTAGGCGCCGTCAAGCTCGTCGTAATCGTGGGATTCCGGAACGTCGTAAGTGCACCATACCTCGCCTTCCCCTGTGCAGGTCCAGTCCTGGTATTCGCATTCGGGGTCGTCAAGCCCCTCGTCGTTGCCATAATTGTACCAGCCGTCGCCCTCACTGCAGTCCTCAAAGAGCTCATTGTCGACCCAATAGGTGGTTTCAATGCATCCGCCAGGCGTGCATGAGAAATCATGATACAGCCTGTGCCTCCATATCTCATCGCCTTCGCAGTAGTATTCCCAATAGCCCTTGTAGTTGGACTCGCTGCAATCCAGAACTTCCTCTTCCATGTCACCACATTCGCAGTAGTACTCGTGGAGTATATCGCCCTCGCAGTAGTCGCCATACGTCTGGTAAGGGCATTCTACCATCTGGTCAGTGCAGAGCTCCCAGTCAGTGACTGTTCCTTCCTCTTCGTAGTTTATTCCCCCGTCCGTATCCTCGCACACATCCTCGCAATCCTCAGCGACGCCGTCCCTCAGGTATCCTTCTGTCCATCCGCATCCCTGCTCTCCGCAACCCCAGTCCTCAAGCCACCAGTATATGTCGCCCTCCTGCGGGTCGCACCACTGGCCAGCGATGTAATCGTCATCATAATCATCACAGTCCTCTGAAAGGTAGCTGCAGTCGCAGTACATCTCAAGGTCGCACTCTCCCCCGTAGAAATACGTCTCGCCCTCCCCGCAGAAGGGTTCGCAGTCACTGTCCTCGTCGCATTCCGCATCGCATACTCCCTCCACGCAGTAGACGCCCTCCGGAATTGCGGAGCAGTCTGCCTGGTAATGGGTGCAGGCGCAATCATCCATCCCTGAGCACGTGTTCTCAATGAAATCGCTTACCGGCATAGTGTCATAGATGCGGTTGCCGTTCCAGTCCTTCAGCTTGTAGCCCTCGCACGTGTCTGAATACAGCACGTAGCACGAGCTGTCATCGCAGTCAATGTCCGTCTCGCACTCCGCCTCGCATTCGACAGAGCACTGCGGGTTATACCACTCGTCACCCCACCCGCAGAGGTTCTCCGGGTTCAGCCAGTCGCAGGTCGATGGGTCGCAATAGAAGTCGTGCTGCGAGAGCCACGGGGTTTCAGGCTGGCACTCCTCTGTATCAAGGTAGTCGTAATCAACGTAATACGATGCCTCTGCACTGCAGTAGTCGTTAACTCCGTTGTCAATGCAGTAATAGTCAACGTATTCGCATTCGGGGTCATTGCCGTAACCCTCAATGTTGCCGCCGCCTATCCACTGCTCGGTTCCGCAGTCGTGATAGTTTGAATCCTCGTAAAGCGCCTGGCCTTCTGGGCCGCAGTAGTAGTCCCTGTCCTCTACTGCCTCTCCCTGCCCCATGCAGTAGGCGCCGTCAAGCTCGTCGTAATCGTGGGAGTCTTCTGTCTCATAATCACAATACGCATCCCCGCCAAGGTCTTCTGTGCAGTACCAGTCCTGGTATTCACATGTGGGGTCATTGAGGCCCTCGATGTTGCCGTAGTTGTGCCATCCGTCATACTGGTTGCAGTCCTCAAAGAGCTCCGGCTCAGCAGACGTGCACTGGTCAGGGGTGCAGATGAAATCAAACAGGTATATCTCATCATCATAACAATAGTATCCGTCCTCGCCGCAGAACTCTGAATCGTATTCGCAGAGGTATGTGACCTCGCTGCACTCGCCGTTATAATACCTGTCCATGCTGTCGCAGTAATTCGGGCAGAGGATGTCGTCAGGAGTCACGCCTGAAAGGCCGCAGTGGTCGGGTTCCCCCTCGATGCATGTCCAGTCCTCTACCCCGCACTCCTCATGCAGGTCGCCGTCATTCTCGTTGCAGTCCTCAACGAACTCGTCGTCAGCCCATTGGCTTGATTCCTGGCATCCTGACGGTGTGCAGTAATAGCTGTAATAGAGCCTGTGCCTCCTGAGGCCGTCACCCTCGCAGTAGTATTCCCACTCGCCGTAATGGTTGTCAGAAGAGCAGTCATGGCTCTGGAACGTGCAGCCGAATTGGGAGCAGCTTCCGTCATAGTAATAGACGTCGTCCGAACAATAGCTCTCAAGGGAGCATGAACTCTGGTAGTCGCATTCCTCCTCGTAATCGCAGCTGTAGTAACATATTCCGCCGCCTGAATAGTAGTCGCTGCCGGAGTCGCAGACTGCGCCGCACTCCCCCTCAACGCACTCGTACTCGAACGGGTCCTCGACGCACCCGCATTCAGAGTCGCAGTTCCCCAGGTCGTCCCTGACGCCATAAAGATGGCCGCTGCAGCCTGATGTTGACTGCTCACAGTAACCATTATCCATTGTGCCTGGAAGTTCACACTCCTCCCCTGAGCTTACTGTCCCGTCACCGCAGAACATGAGCTGGCATCCAATGTCGCAGTCCCCTGTCCCGTTCTGGATGCCGTGGCAGTCAGGGTCCGAGGTGCATACGTAGACGTTATACATGCAGACGTTTGAATCCACCGGCTGGCAGCTTTCATTGCACATGTCCCTGAGGTACAACTCGCCCGGAAATCTTTCGTCTTTACCTCCTGCGGCGTCGCAGTAATTGAGAAGGGCTCCTGGCGGGAACCCGTGGCAAGCCACATGGGAAGAGCAGTTGTATTCGCATATGTCCCTCTGGACATAGACTCCGTCAACGCATTCCCTGTATGTGTTGTCAACGTTGCACCAGAACTGGCGTCCAGAGTATCTTGTTTCGTTGTATTCCCAAAGGCCGTCCTCGTTGCACGTCACGCTGTAGACAGAACCGGGCAACTGTAGCAGAATAAGCAGCGATGCCATTATGATTAAAGCTGCCAATATGGACGCGCTTCCCTTGTATCTCATTACAGCCTTCTTCATTTTTCCTCGACCTGCCTTGAACCCCTGCTTCTGTACAGGTAATACACGCCGCCGAAGAGTGCGATGAGCACTATTATCATCATGCTCCCTAAGACCGGGTTTGCTATCAGGAAGCCGCTTATGCCTTCGGTGCCAGCCCCCAGCGGGTTCTTTTCAAGCCTTGTGAAGGTCATATGCGCAGTGCCGCTGTCCACGGCGTCCAGCGAAATCCCCACGTCGGTCACGTAATCGCCTGTAAGGTCAACCGCCTTTGTGTCGTGGAGATTTATTATGATTTCCTCGGAATCATCAAAAACCATAAGGATTCCGAAATCGCTCAGGGATTTCACTCTCAGCAAGTAAAGGTTGTTGCTAAGCTTTATATTAGCTGATTGTGCCTTGGAAAGCAGTATGCTCTGGCTCATGTTCATATCAAGGTCTATGAGTATTTCCTGCTGTTCAGGAACCAATGTTTCCTCATCCGGTTCTTCATGTGTGGCGCTGCCCGGGTCCGCTGCCAGGGCCTGCACGCTCAGGTTCAGTTCCCTGACCGCTCCGGGCTCCCATTCTGCGCTCTCAGCGGCCTCTGCGGGCTCCTGCATTGAGGGGGTCTTCACACAGAAGCTGACAACATCGCCGTCCTCGCCGCCTCTTGATATGAAGGGGTTGCCAGCGCTCCCGTATCCTCCTTCGAGGAGCGTGAGCATGCTCACTGATTCAGTGTCCCCGATATAAGCCGTTATTGTTGTTCCTGCCGGTGCAGGCTCCCCGTTCACGGTGACGCTCCCGTAGAAGCCGCAGGGCGCTTCAGGCGCGCCGTATGCTGCAGGCAGCAGCAACATGAGCATAAAAGCCATTAGCACAGGAAATCGTGACATTCTGCCAAACTCCTTACAAATTAAGCTACCAATCTCTAATTGGAAGATAGTAATAAAAGAATAGATTGTTCGCAGAATCAGGAAGCGGGTGCTCCCTTTCTTCTCCAGAGCATGATGGCTCCGCCTGCCAAAAGGACCATCACTATCAGCGCTATCAGGTAGAGGCTTGTCAGTGGCACTCCAAGGAACTGTCCGGTTATGTCAGCTCCCTGCGTCCCGTCGCCGCCTGCAGGTGCCGTGTAGACGCATGTCCTCTCTATGTCAGGCTGCGTGAACGCTCCCTCACACTCGTTCAGGTCCTCGCAAACCCTTTCCTGAAGGCCTTCTGGTGAGCACTCAGACCATTCGCCGCATGACCAGTCAGGGACGCACTGCTCTCCCTCTCCCTGCTCCTCCCCTGCCGGACATTCTCCGCAATCCTGGGGGCAGGTGGTGCAGTTCTCCGTGCTGGCGCAGAACAGGTTGCCGCAGTATTCTGACACGCCTGTGCCGCCGCCTCCTCCGCCGCCACCGGTAATGCAGACGCCCTCGTCAACGTAGCCGTCGCAGTCGTTGTCTACCTCGTCGCATATCTCAGTGGTTGGCGTGCCGGGAACGGCATTGCAGACCGTTGAGAGCATGT
>CAYMDJ010000048.1:0-6749 GCA_964389315.1 uncultured archaeon | reverse complement strand
CCCTCAGGGTTTCCCTGAAGCTGTCCGAGGAGGGGACCCATGAGAATATCTCCTTCGTGTAGGCCCTGCCTGACCTCTCGTCAAGCGACTGGATCTCCACTACCTCCTTCACTCTCCTGGCTGAGGGGCCCTTCTCCTTGCTGTGCGTGAGGACTATCATCACGTCCAGGGACTCTATCAGGGAGGGTGACAGCTCTATTGGTGGGGTCTGGAGCCTCTTGATGACGTCGTCAACAGAGCCGGCGTGTATCGTTCCTATCGACGAATGGCCCGAGGCCATTCCCTGAAAGAGAACGTACGCTTCCTTGCCCCTCACCTCACCTACTATCACGTAGGAGGGGTTCTGCCTGAATGATTCCTTCAGGAGGTCGAACAAATCAACCTCGCCGTATCTCTTCCCCGACGCCAAAGGCGTTCCGAACCCGGTCCTGCTGACAGAGGGAATCCAGTTCTCGTGCGGGAGGTTTATCTCCCTGGTGTCCTCTATGGATATTATCTTCTCCTCTGGCTCGATAAACATGCTCAGACAATTCAGGAAAGTGGTCTTCCCTGTGGAGACGCCTCCGCATATCAGCATCGAGACGTTGTACTGGACGAGTATCCAGAGGTATGCCATTATGTCAACGGAAACCGTTCCCAGGTTTATCAGGTCCACGGGAGAGTAGGGGTTCCTCCTGAACCTCCTGATGGAGAAGGTCGGACCCCTTGTGGTGACGTCCTTTGCAAGGGATGCCTGGACCCTGCTGCCGTCAGGAAGGCTCCCGTCAAGCAGGGGGACAGCATAGGAAATATACCTCCCGCAGCGCTCTGCCATCTTCACGACGAAATCAGAGAGCTTCTCGGGGTTCTTGTAGATTATATTGGTCTCGATAGAGCCGAACCTCCTGTGTATTATGTAGACAGGGGTATTGAGACCGTTGCAGCCGATGTCCTCTATGTAGGGGTCGTGCATCATGGCCTCTATCTCGTTCAGGCCGACGAAATCCCTAACTATGTAATACATTATCTTCCGGTATGATTCCTCAGGGACCTTGATTCCCAGGTCCTCTATGACTGACATCACCTTCTTCTGGAGGTAGTCTGTCGCGCCGCTCTCGTTCTTGATGACAGAGAGCTTCACGTCTATTATCTCCTCGAGCGCCTGCTCTATGGCGTACTTTATCTTGGCCTCCCTTTCATCGAGCTTTGGCTCGATTATCCTGTAGATGACTGATTTCTTGTCGCTGTCCCATTTCACGTTCGCCTTTGCGAAGGGATAGAGCAGGTTGTACCTTACGTTGAGGCTCGTGGGGTCGGTAACCCTCGGTATGACTATCAGGTGCTTGGGTTCCCTGAGGACGAACCTTTCATACTTTACGTCTGATATCTTTTTCTTCAGCTTCAATCTGAAAGACATGAGCATCTATTTAATGGAACCCATGAAGGCCTCTTCGCTCGGATACGTGATGAATCCTTCCTTTCCTATCTTGTATGGGTGGAGCTTCTCCGAGTGCTCTGAGCCTCTTATCTTCCATATCTGTATCGCCCTTGAGAAGCTCGACTGCATCCTCTCGTAATAAAGAACAACCACGCTGTCTGAAACGAATTCCTCGACCCCGTATCTGGACAGGCCCTTTGAGTCAGTAGGTATCTCTGAAACCAGGAGGGTGGTGCACTCCAGCTTCCTCAAAACGACCGAGAGGTTGAATATCATCCTCCTGAGCTCTGCATCATCCTTGATGTGAAGGCCCAGCGCAGAAACAGAATCGATGACAACGCGTTTTGCCTTGGTCTGCCTTATCGTTGACTCAAGGACGTCAAACACGTCCTCTATGTGATACGGGTCATACCTTATGAAAGAGAACTGCCCCTTGGTCTCGTAATCGTCAAAATTCCAGCCATGGGACTTCAGGTTCTCCCTCATGCTTTCCTCAGGCTCCTCGAAGGAGAGATACACTCCATTCTCGTTGAATTTCGCTATTCCGTTGAATATGAACTGGGCACACAACGTAGTCTTTCCCGTTCCCGCCGTTCCTGTGATGAGGCATATCTGCTTCCTGGGAATCCCCCCGCCCATGAGCTCGTCCATGCCAGGTATGCCTGTCTTTACTCTGTCCATACTATCCATTATATTGTATTTGGTCTTAAATAGTTTGGCAGCGAAGGCATAGAACCAGGATTAGCCAAATGAGGACTTCCGCACATGACCGGAGGATTACTGTATTATCCTCATTATCTTCTTGGAAGCCCTCTCCATCTGCATGAGAACGAGGCCCATGTTTGCCTTTTCCTTTACCATGGCCGTGAATATCGCGTCAGGGCCTGCTCCGATGGAGATGAGCTTGCCCTTCTGGGATTCTATAAGGACCTGGTTAAGTTCGCCTATGTCGAGTTCCTTGCTCGCGGTTTCGCCGGTTCCTACTATCGCGGCTGCCATGGCGGCAACTGCCTTGGAGTTCGTGTCCTTCGGGAGGCCTGAGACTATCATGAGGCCGTCCCTCCTTACAACAGCGGAACCCGCGACATCGCCTACGTTCTCAAATTCTTCCAGTATCTGCTTGAGTTCCTCTTCCTTTGTTCCTACCATTCAATCACCTAGTACCATGTCTGTCTCTTCAGTATCTCGTCGAACAGCTTCTCAAGTGCCTCATCCACTCCTTTTTTCTTGGTAACGACGGTCCCTATGGCCGGGTATCCGAGCTTCTTTTCTATTGCCTTGGGTGCCATTGCATCCTTGAGGTCCTGCTTGTTCGCGAGTATGACTACCGGTATCTTCTGCTCGCTTATCTGCGCGAGCATTTCCCTTGCCCGGTCAAATGTCTCCGGCTTCGTTGAATCAATCACCAGGAATATGCCGAGTATGCTCTTCGAGAGCGTCTTGAGTATCCAGTCGAACCTCTCCTGTCCTGGCGTGCCGAAGAGGTCAACGGCAAATCCCTTCCTCTCCACCCATCCGTGGTCCAACGCAACGGTCGTCCCCAGCCTGTCAATGCTCGTTGGCTTCTGTGACATCGCCTTTATCGTTGAGGATTTCCCTGCGTGGAAGGGGCCTGTCACGAGAATCTTCGGTATGTACATCGATATCCCTGACGCGGTTATCTCGAAGGGTATCGCGAACTTTATCCTTGGCTTGTGGATGTAGATGTGCTTAAGCACGAGGCCCTTCCTGTCAAAGGCCTTGAGCCACAGGACATAATCAAAGCATTCCGCGAACTTCTGTATGTTGCTCGGCTTGAATCCTATGTTTGCAAGAAGGTAGAAAGATACGGTGTGGGTGTCCTTTATCCATTTCTTTGATTCCATGATGAATTTCTCAACGTCCTTCCAGTGGCCGATCCAGAAGTCAAGGGAATCGAATATCGCAGTCGTTCCGTATCCCTTCTTCTTCTCGAGTGCTTTCCTGAAGGTATCGGACGACTCCTTTATGTAAGGGATTACGTTTATGGTCTTCTCGTTAATCTGAAACTCCTCCTTGCTCTTCTGCCCGAGGCTGTACGATATCCCGTCGATGAACGAGACCTTGTCGCTGTATGAAGCCCAGTTGCTTATGTTCTGCTTTATGAAATCAGGAGTCTTGTTGTTTATGAAGTAGATTCCGTTGTCACCCTCCTTGAGCCTGCTCGCGAGGATGTTTATGCCGAACATTGCCTTGTCTATGAGCATGTCTGATATTATCAGGACGTGCGAACCGTCATCAATCCCCCCCTTGAAGAACTCATCGAGCTTCGGGATGTTGGTCGGTATTTTCATCTGAATCTCATTTAAACTATGTTTTCCTTGCTTTAAATAATATTGCCCTTTTGCGGCCCGGTTTCAAGATAAATATATATTAAGACAATATTTAATAGTTGTATATGGCTGATATGATGAAATCCAGCAGCGGTATCAAGAAGCTGGATGATATGCTGGGAGGGGGTTTCCCGCAGAGCGGGACCATACTTTTGACAGGCCCGCCTGGTGCAGGGAAGTCGACACTGTGCCAGCAGTTCCTAAACCGGGGAATGACAGGCGATGAGCCGACAGTCTACATAACGCTGGATGCCGCCCCTGACGACATAATAGACGAGATGAAGAAGATGGGGTGGAAGACCAACGGCTTCCTTGACGGGACCAAGATGATTTTCCTCGATGCATACTCATGGAAGGTCGGCGGCTCAAAGGAGGAGCCCTGGAAGAGGGTCCTGCAGGGGGGGCTTGACATAAACAGCCTTAATGTGATGTTCTCAGAGATACTGAACAAGATAAGGGTGGAGAAGAAGAGGAGCATATTCGATTCCGTCTCGACCCTCCTGCTCTACATACCATCTGAGATAGTGGTGAGGTTCATACCCATAATGATAGCAAAGGGCAGGAGCTTCAAGACCACGCAAGTCATCGTCCTCGAAGGAGGGATACACGGCGACCAGCTGGTCAACACGCTAAACTACCTCTCTGACGGCGTCATTGAGATGAAGCTCGAGGGCAACAAGAGGTTCCTGAGGGTCTCCAAGATGAAGGGGACGTCTGTCCCGAGGGAATGGAAAGAATTCAAGATAAACGGAAGCGGGATATCACTCGTCTAGCATCTTTTTTATATTGACATGCGTTCTAGAGGTTACTATCATGAAAGACAAACTGAACGAACTCAGGGCTATAACAGAGGAGCTTGGCAGGATAAAGGGCAGGCATACCGAGCTGGTCAGCGTTTACATTCCCGCTGGATACGGCCTGCCTAAGGTAGTTGAACAAATAAGGTCAGAACAGGGAACCGCAATGAACATAAAGAGCAAGGCCGTCAGGAAGAACGTGACCTCTGCTCTCGAGAAGATACTCCAGCACCTCAAGCTCTATAAAGAAACGCCACAGAACGGCCTCGCCATATTCTGCGGGAACGTGTCAGACAAGGAGGGTGTGACAGACCTTGAGATATGGGCCATAGAGCCGCCCGAGCCGCTCAAGAACAAGCTCTACTGGTGCGGCCAGACCTTCATCCTTGACCCTCTCAAGAGCATGATAAGGGAGAGAGAAATCTATGGCCTTATCCTGTTTGACAAGTCAGAGGCCACCATAGGGGTTCTGAAGGGAAAGAAGATAGAGGTCCTGAAGCACCTGGAATCCATCGTTCCCGGAAAGACCCGGGCTGGCGGATGGAGCGCCAACAGATACCAAAGAATCCGCGAGGGCATGCTCAACGATTTCATGAAGAAGGTCGGTGACATAGCGAGCCAGTCCTTCAAGGAGTTCGAGGACTTCCTCGGCCTGATAATAGGGGGACCGGGCCCAGTCAAGGAGCAGTTCGCAGAGGGTGATTATCTTGAATACACGATAAAGGACAGGGTGATAGGGATAGTTGATACCTCCTACACGGGTGAGCCCGGCCTCAGGGAAATCGTGGAAAGGGCAGAGGAGATACTATCAGAGGCCTCTGTGACCAAGGAGAGGAAGATCCTTGAGAGGTTCTTCGGGGAGTTGGGAAAGGACAGCGGCCTTGCCGTGTACGGCCTCAAGGAAACGATTGAGGCAACAGAGGCAGGGAACCTTGAGCTGATGATAATATCAGAGGATTTTGACTGGGTCAGATTCGGGTTTGAATGCCCTGCCTGCGGGGAGAAATTCGAGAGGGTCCTGGACAGGAGGCAGGCAGGAAACCAGAAATGCAAGTGCGGGAAGAAGCCTGACATAGTCTCTGAGAAGGAGCTCACAGAGGAGATAGTGGAGTCAGCAGAGAAGATAGGAACCAAGGTTTACGTAGTTTCCTCGAGCACGGGCATGGGCGAGCAGCTCAAGGAGCTCGGAGGAATCGTGGGCATCCTGAGATACAGGCAGTAGTTACTATTTGTAGCAGATGTGGACATAGAGCCATCTGGCGTTGGTGTTATAGACAGGGGTGCCTGTGGACATGTCACTGAAACCGGCCGGGCAGGAGCAGGCATCGGTGAAGGGGTTAGCAGACCTGCACGCGCCATAGTCCTCTATGGCATACATGCCGCCAAATCCATAGGTTGCGCCCCTGATTGTGCCGTTTACGTCAAGCTTTGCACCAGGAACATCAGTCCCTATGCCGATGTTCCCGCCGGAATCCCTGCACAGGATGCTGTCGCACCCAATCTTGGAGCTGGTGACCGAATTGTCAGCTATGTTTGAGCCGGTTATGCAGCCGGAACAATCAATCTCACCCCAGGAATGGCCCATCGTTAGGGGGGCAGAGCCCCCGTAAGCAACGACGAGTCCCATGGTGGAAACGGCTGCAATGAAAAGCAGGATTATCATTACGTGCCTGGCCTCAACGGTTATCTCTATCTTCATGTCATGACCTCCTACTACCTGCGCACCCACTTCTTTATTAGCGCCTCCCATGTCAGTTCCTGGCCTGCCCTCTTGAAGAAATACCAGAGAGCCAGCAGGACGCCCATCACGATAATCCCCAGCAGCATCAGGACGTTCCCGATAGGGAACGGCTCCTCAGGGACCTCTGGCTGGCCTGCGCATGAAGAATCAAGGGAGCAGTCAGAATCCTCGCAATCTTTGTATCCGTCACAGTCGTCGTCCTTCAGGTTGTCGCATATCTCGTCTACGGGGTCGATGTTCCCTATGCAGGTCATGCTCATCTTACCGTTCTCGCATGTCTGGATGCCGAACAGGCATTCTCCAACATTGCTCTCCCCGCAGGGTTGTGTGTCGCCCTCCTCGCAGGCGCAGTCCTCGTCAGCAACGCCGTTGCAGTCGTCATCTAGGTTGTTTCCGCATATCTCCCCCTCGGGATTCGGTCCCTCTTCCCCTGCGCATGAGGA
>CAYMDJ010000047.1:0-6965 GCA_964389315.1 uncultured archaeon | reverse complement strand
TCATGGGTATCTTCGGGGGGAAGAAGGACAAGGACAAAGACAAGGAAAAGAAAAAGAAGGATGAGGGACCTGAGCTCCCCCAGATGCCCAAGGATAACAGGCTGTTTCTTCCGAGAAGGAGAAAGGTGAGGATAGACGTAGAGTCCAGGGAATACAAGATATTCCGCAAGAAAGAGAAGATAAGGCTCAGCTGGTACGAGCGCCTCTGTCACCTGGCAGCGAAGATAGTCACCATGAAGGCATCGGGGAAGACCAGGACAGACCTCGAGCAGGCAATCGCCTTCACAGGGATGAAGATAACCCCGGACAACGTGATGTCCCTGATGGTGATGACGATAATATTCTTCGCAGCGCTCACCCCTGTCCTGATAATCCTGGGATTCATCCCCATTTACCTCTCTATAATGGTCCCCATACTGGGGATAGGCGTCGCATACTACTTCCTGAGATACCCGAACAGCTACGTCAAGAAGCTCAGGATACAGGCATCCTCACAGGTCGTCCTTGCCATACTCTACATGGTAATATCCATGAGAATCTCTCCTAACCTGGAGAGAGCGCTGGCCTTCTCCGCGTCCAACGTTTCCGGCCCCCTTGCCTGGGACATGAGGAGGCTCCTCTGGGACATAGAGATGAGGAAATACTATTCCGCATCGGACGCAATGACAGACTACATAGCCAAATGGAAGTCAGAGAACGAGGAATTCTCAGAGGCCCTCCGCCTGATAAGGGAGTCAGAGACCCACACCCCCCAGAGGTCGGGGGTCATACTCGACCAGGCACTTGAGGTCATCCTCGAGGGGACCAAGACCAGGATGAAGCATTACGCCCAGGACCTCCAGCTCCCTGTCACGATAATCCACATGCTCGGCATACTCCTGCCCGTGATGGGAACGATAATGGCTCCCCTTGCAGCGGTCTTTCTGTCCGACATAGTTGGACCTTTGCATTTCATACTCGGCTACAACATCGTTTTACCTCTAATGATACTCTGGTTCATAAGCAGCACCCTCGGGAAGAGGCCGATGACCTTCTCCCAGGTGGAGCTCAAGAACCATCCCGGCATCCCCAAGAGGGGATGCTTCCTCCTCGGGAAGTCGAACATACCGGTCTTTCCCGTGGCGGTTCTCGTCCTCGTTGCAATGGCAGCCTTCCCCATATACTTCTTCTTCCAGAACCCTGAGCTGATATTTACCGGTGACAAAGGAGCCCACAGCCCCGTTACCCTGATGCTATCGGGCCTGATAATCCTGGGGATTGCATTCTCCCTGGCAACCTATTTCATACTCTCCAATTTCCAGAAATCGGGGATAAAGGACAGCATCCAGAAGACAGAGACCGAGTTCGAGCTCGCCCTGTTCCAGCTCGGCAACCGAATCTCCGGAGGGACACCCACCGAGCTTGCCATGGCGAAATCCATAGAGGACATGAAGGACCTCGAGATAGCGAACCTGTTCAGGATAACCCTGAGGAACATCCAGAACCTCGGGATGACCTTCTCTGAGGCTCTCTTTGACAGGAATTACGGGGCGATGATATACTATCCCTCGAGGCTCATAAGGAACGTGATGTTCGCAGTGGTTGACACGGCAAGGACAGGGATAAAATACGCGTCAGAGAGCATGCTCAGGATAGCCAGGTACATGAAGAACATAAGGGAGACCCAGGAATACATAAGGGACCTCCTCTCGGAAACCGTCTCCTCGATGACCTTCCAGGCATACTTCCTGAGCCCGCTGATAACGGGCCTGATAGTATCGATGGCTGACGTAATAACCAATGTCCTTAAGACCCTCGGCTGCTACCTCGACACCATGGAGATGGGCTCTTCGATGGGGCTGGAGAGCTTCACGGAAGCGTTCAACATGAAGCCCTCCACATCACCCGAGGTCTTCCAGATAATCATAGGAGTCTACATAATCCAGGTCCTCATAATCCTCGGTATATTCCTCACCAAGATAAGCAAGGGCGACGACAGCGTCGCGCAGTGGTACCTGGTCGGGAGGATGCTGCTGATAGGGACGCTGGTCTACTTCCTCGTCGCTATAATATCGAGCTTCATGTTCGCTGACCTGATAGGAGGGACGCTCCTGAACCTAGGGCTTGACGGGACCTGCTAGCTCCACTCCCCTGCCAATGATTTTCCCTGAGAGTATCTCCCTGTTCCTTTCCACGACAAGGCCTGACATCCCCTCTTTGGCTGCCCTGTCAGGAATCCCCAGGAGGCGGGAGAAAGAGAGAAGGTCAGACGGAGACCTGACCTCCCAGAGGGACTGCGCCCCCGAGGTTATGCACACAGGGGATTTGTGCCTTTTCACCTCCCTCGCCGCCTGCGACATGCTGGAGAATATCCACGAACGGCTCTTCTTGTAAGAGGAGAGCAACCCCCCGAATTCGAAGCAAATCATGACGTTGTTCTCCCTCGCCAGCCTTGCAATCACGTGGTTTATCCCAATTCCTTCGGGCGAATGTCCCGTGAGGATATCCACCTCAGGCGTCTCAACAGCCGCCCTGTTGATATCAGGGCTCCCTCCCCGGACGCAGACAATCTCGAAATCCTTCCTGTGCTTCCTTGCCAGTCTAAAGACATCAGAAGCTCTTTTCGGCTCCAGCAGGATGCCCCTTGAAACGTCAATCTCACTGCTCCTGAATCCTTCCTTGCCTATCTTATCAGAATCGATGACAGAGCAGAATCCGCTCCATCCCATCTCCCTGACCCTCTCCAGCAACCCTCCGTCGGGCCTGGCCCTGACGAGCATGTCATGAAACCTCATAAACCAACCCACCTATTATAATTATGAAGCTGTCTGATAAAAAGGAATCGCTGATAAGATTGTTAATTCTTAGAGACACATATTTATAACAAAATTCCGCTTTTGATAACGTTCTAGCGGAATAGCGGAACGGTACTATCCATAACTTGATATACCCAAAAAAGAAAATTGATATATTATTATCTTTTATCCACTCTTGATTTTTTTTGAATTAGAGGGGGTTGTGGGTTTTACATGAAATCTAGATATGTAGACAGCTCATATGAAGCCGAGCCAAACGAAAAGATTTTGAAGGCTATAAATCTAGCTATCTATAGAGTAGGTAAACGAAAATTCTTAAAAGCTGTTAATTGTAGTGAAATATATAATAAAGTAAAAGAGGTGCTTTGCAGTGCACGACAAGTTTAGAAAAGAAAGGGAAAGAGTAGTTAACGACATGATAGAGCAGGGTTATCTAAAATCCCCCAAAATTATAAGAGTCTTCAAAGAAACCCCCAGGCATTTTTTTGTAAGAAAACAGGATATAAATCTTGCATACATTGACCAGCCTCTTCCAATAGGAATGGGTCAAACAATATCAGCAATCCACATGAACAGTATCATGACCGAATACCTCAGACCAGAAAAAAGCGACAAAATCCTCGAGGTCGGTGGGGGGTCGGGCTACCAGGCAGCCGTCCTCTCGCCCTTGGTTAAGAGAATCATTTCGGTGGAGCTGGACAGAGGCTTGGCTGATTTTGCCAGGGAGAACCTGAAGAGGGCAGGGATAAAGAACGTCAGGATAGTCCATGGTGACGGGAGCAGGGGCTTTCCTGAGGAATCGCCCTATGACAGGATAATCGTTTCCTGCGGCTCTGACAGAATCTACCCTGCGTGGGAGAGGCAGCTCAAGGACGGAATGCTGCTCGTCCCCCTCAACAGGATGGGTTTCCAGACGCTTTTCAGGATAACCAAAAGCAAGGGAAAATTCAAAAAGGAAAGGATTCTTGACTGCTCTTTCGTTCCCCTCAGGCACTAGCCTATCCTCATTCCCCCTATCTCCCTGATGAAGACCCTCTTTGATTTCCTGATCTTTCTCCTCCTCTTTTCCAGCTCCATTGTCTTTTCCTTCAGGGTCCTTATCAGTTCCGTGGTTTCCCTTATGTCCCTGAGGACCAGCACGTATCCAACGATATTCTTCTTCCTGTCCCTTATCTCTGAGGCATTGACAGAAACAAGGACCTTCTTACTGTCCTTCCTCACGACCTCTGTCTCGAAGTTCTTGAGTTCCTTTCCGAGCTCCCTCGATACCCTGAACCCGGTGAGCCCGTCAGGCGTAATTATTTCATCAAGCGGCTCCCCTATGAGCTCTTCCTCCTTGTAACCGAGTATTTCATTGGTTTCCTTGTTAGCGAAGGATATCCTGTCATTCATGTCAACGGCCACCACGCAGTCAGGCATTGTGTCCAGTATCCTCTCCGCGACCATGTGCGGCGTTATTATCAGAAGGCCGAACCTCACCATGGCATACGCGATTATTACGGCAGTGAGCGTTGAGAACGTCGAGGTCAGGGGTATAATAGTTATGTCAAGGAGCGGGAGGACGATCTCTGTCATGGCCCCTCCGACTACCGGTATGGCAATGGCTATTATGAGGAGGATTGATTCGCTCCTCTCCCTGTCTGATTTCGATTTCCTGTAGAAGCCGTAGCAGAGGACGAGGCCAGTGACGGCATATATGACCATGTATATGGTTTCAGGGACGTATGCAGCGCCGTGTATTATCCTGTAGCCCCAGTAGGCAGCCTCCGCAGATTCGGTTATCAGCAGCGTAGCGAAGTCTATCACCAGGAAGATTGCCGCAGGGACATACAACAGGGCAGTATAAAGCCTCCTCGGGACTTTCCTCGTGAAGACCAGGAAGAAATGAAGCAGGAAGACCGGGGAAAGCAGCGAGCCGATTGAAACGAACCTGTTCATGAATTCTGCCTCCCCTGCTGATGATGCGGTGAACGCGAAGAAGTTTGCAGCCGACCATATCGCAACCGAGAACACTACCAGTATGTATAGTCGCGTGAGGGTTTCCCTGGGGTTCCTGTAGGTTATGTATAAACCGAGAATCACGTTTGCAAACAACGCGACGAGTGGCAGGAGGGAGAACACGTTTATTTCCATGCAATATAATTATTTCATTACCTTAAATCTTCTGCAGAACAGTCACTCCTCTTCGTCCCCTGCGCTCGAAAGCATCTTCTTGAGCGAAGAACCAGCACGCTCCTTTATCCAGTCGCCATGCCCCGGAAGCAGGGTATTGATTTCGAGGGACATTATCTTCTCTATGGACTTGAGCAGATCCTCCTCATTCCCCCCTGGCATGTCGGTCCTCCCTATCCCGTCAGAGAACAGCGTGTCCCCGCTGAAGAGGATTTTCTGTTTCCTGTCATACAAACAGATTGAGCCAGGCGTGTGTCCGGGGGTGTGGATGACCTCGAGCTCCATCCCTCCTGCCTCTATCCTGTCGCCTTCCTTGAGCTTGAACTTTACCGGCCTCGGGGAGAGCTTTCCCTCAAAGAAATCGGCCCACGACCTCTGGGCGTCACCCTTCTCTATGACCTCGGAGTCAGCTTCATGCGCCGCTATGTCAGCCTTCAGGAAGTAGCCGTTCCCTCCGATGTGGTCGAAGTGGCAGTGGGTGTTGATGACCCTCTTGATGTCACCCATGCTCATCTTGAGCATCTTCACGACAGAATACAGCCGGGTGAAGTTGAACCCCGTCCCGGAATCAATGACAGTATCGCCTATCACGTATATGTTAGAATCCATGTCAGAAAGCTGAACCATCGTTATGTTTCCAAGCTTCTTTATGCCCATCTGACCCAACTCCAAACCCTCCGGTTAAAACCGGACACGGACGCTCTAATCTGCTTAATAATTGACAGCAAACAAATAAAAAGGGTAACCGAGGGGGGTCAAATTCTCGGCTTACGGACGCTGCTGCCTATGCTGTCGGTTCAGTCGCAAGCCGAGAGGCAATACGCAAAAATTACCAAATTTGCAGCTTACGATAGGCCACGGCCTTATGCAAGCTGCAGAGCAACCAGAAAGAACCCTTTTAATGTTCCCCACATCGCTAGGTAAGCACAAGGCAGGTAACTAAGACGAATCCTGATTATTTCCAAAAGCGTTCACGGAAAACATTCTTCGTTACTTGGAGACCAGGTTCTTGAAGAAGCTTCCGAGCCTTGTCTGGAGCCTTTCCTTCTCCATAAGCTCCGCTGTCATCCAGCTCCTGCGGACGAAGTCCGGGAACTTGCCGTTGTTGTCCAGGTGGCTCTTGAGCCAGTTCACCGTTACCTCATCGCTCGGGTAGCCGGAGCCGAGGTTGCCGTGCTCTTTACAGAGTTCTGCAATCTCCCTGTCCCTCTCCACCTTCGCTATTATCGAGGCAGCGGAGACTATCGGATACCTGACGTCTGCCTTATTCTCCATTACAATCTCAGGCACCGGGTCATTGACCATTCTTGATACGAACCTGTTGAATCTCTCGAGGTTCCTCTCAGGACAATCAATATAAATCCTGTGGGGCTTCAGGAAGTTTGTTATGTCAGCCATCTTCATTGCCTCTATCTGGTTGAGGTTCACCCCACCCCTGATGTGGGAGTCTATCTTGCACGGCCCGACCTTTATCACCGCGACGTCCTTTGCCACCTCCTCTATCTTCCCTGCAAGGACCTCCCTCTTCTTGGGTGTCAGCAGCTTGGAATCCCTTACCCCCATCTTCTTGAGGGAGTTTGCTGTCCTCTCATCGGCGGAGACGCCCGCTATCACCAGCGGCCCTATCACGGCCCCCCTTCCTGCCTCGTCTATCCCTGCAACAAAAAAATCCTTGGGCATGGTTAGGTATTGTTCGACAACAAATAAAAAGGAAGGATAGCGGGAGGTGGATTTTCAGCGCAACTGAAAGCGCCTGTTTCAGCAGTGCGTTTGAATTCGGCAGCAGCTCCTTCCAGACTGCCTCCACCGACCTCGGGGTTATGAGCCCCGCGAGCACTCCAGGCTGCTCCATCCCGCTATGTGATAAAACTATGCGCTCCTGCCTTTTATATGTTTATCTGCACACAAAGCACCGGATAATCCCGTAAACCAGGCAGGACAACCTTATAAAGCTTACTCCCAACACATGAGTGTTCGGGTAGCTACCCAATACATCAT
>CAYMDJ010000046.1:0-7226 GCA_964389315.1 uncultured archaeon | reverse complement strand
GGCACATGATGGTTGACGGCAAGAAGATGTCAAAGTCAAAGAGCAACTTCTTCACGCTCGAGGACCTGGTGAAGAAGGGCCACGACCCCCTTGCGGTCAGGTATGCACTCCTCGCCGCCCATTACAGGACGAAGATGAACCTGACTGAGGAGAGTATTGAGGACGCGCAGAAATGCATCGACAGGCTGAGGTGCTTCACAAGGGACATGAAGGGCTTCAGGGGTTCGGGCAAATCAACCAAGGCAGGGAAGGTAATTGAGAAGGCAAGGAAGGGCTTTGACGAAGCCCTCTCAGACGACCTGAACGTGCCCGAAGCCCTCGCCTCTGTTTTCGGCATGGTGAGGGACATCAACCGCCTCTCTGAGAAGGGAATCTCCAGCGCAGAAGCGAAAAAGGCGTATGGGCAGATGCTTGATTTCGACAGGGTCCTCGGAGTGAAGGTAGACCTTCCCACGGACAGGTGCCCTTCTGACATAAGGAAGCTCATCGAACGGAGGGAAGCCCTCAGGAAGGAGAAGAAATTCAAAGATGCTGACAGGCTCAGGGACCAAATCAAAAAGAGGGGATGGCTCGTTGAGGACTCCCCAGAGGGACCTAGGGTTAAGAGGGCCTAGCTGATATCATTTAAAAGGAGAAATCCAATATAAATCGTCTTATCCCGAAGGATGAGACATTGTTTTGTCGCATGCTTTGCGTGTGGCAGAATTAAGGATGGGCCCGTGGCTTAATGGATAGAGCATCCGGCTTCGGACCGGAGGGTTGCAGGTTCGAAAAAACCCTTTAGGACCGGTAAACGTCCTAAAGCGTTCGCGGAAAAAACGCTTTCGCACCCAGGAGCAACATAAAAAATCCTGGGTATGAAATGGTTTAGGGAATCCTGCCGGGCTCATTAATACGCAAACTTTATCTTTCCCTCGGTCAATAATTTAACCATGGAGGGGACGACGTATCTCTTGCTGTGCGGGCTGGTCCTGTCAACCATTGCGATATTCACCAAGCTCATTGTTCCTTTCGTATCGCCCTTCCTCCTCACGTCAATAAGGATTGGCCTGGTCTGCCTTTTCATACTGGTTTACCTGTTCTCTACAGGGAGGCTGGACGAACTGAGGGTTGGAAGGAGGGGGTTGATGGTTTACGTTCCCGTTGGTTTCTTCGGCGTCCTGATAGGGTTCGGCTTCTATCTCAAGGCCCTTGACATCATCCCAGTCGCCAACGCGATATTCCTCATGTATATATACCCGGTGGTGACAGCACTCCTGGCGGCCAGGTTCCTGAAGGAGAAACTGGGCAGCTATGCTGTCCTTTCACTGATACTCTGCGTTTCAGGCGTCTGGATGATATACGGCTCAGGGGCTTCCTTCATCGTTGACTTCTGGGGAAGCATGTTCGCCCTCGCTGCCGGCATCGGCTATTCTGTTTTCGTGCTATCAATGAAGTACATGGACATCAAGGGCTACAGCCTATGGAACACCATATTCTGGCCCCTCCTCATTGGGTTGATCTTCCTGCTTCCCTTCTCGCTCCTGGCAGAACCCGTCAAGGCTTACATGATTTATCCGGTTCCTTACTGGCTTGTCGGCATAGGGCTGGTGACGTTCCTGGGATACTACCTCTATGCGAAGGGTCTCGAGAGCATAAGGGCCCATAACGGGCCGATTATCGTGACGCTGACAGAGCCCGCAGCCGCGGTCCTCCTGGCCTTCGTCCTCCTCGGCGAGGCAGTCCCTGAATACATACTCCTCGGAGGGCTGCTGATAATAGTGGCCAACGTCTTCGTCCAGCTCGAGGAGAGGAAGACCAAAATCAGCAAGAGAGCGTAGTTTCCTTCATCAATTGAATAACTATTTTATTCCTTAATTGTATGAATATACATGGACGAGAAATTGAGCATCCGACTGATGTCAAAGGATGACCTGAAACCACTTGCGGCTATTTATTGCAGAGTTTATGCCAGTTTTGATGTCGGTGAGAAATGGGATGAGAAATCGGCACGTGATTTGTTGTCTTATTGGTTAAGAAGGCAACCTGACCTGTGCTTTGTTGCAGAGTATGACAATAGGGTTGTTGGCGCATTTGTCGCAGGAATTAAACCCTGGTGTGATGGGAACCATCTGGTGGATGGTGAGATATTCGTTGACCCGGATTGCCAGAGAAAGAGAGTTGGTACTGAATTATCAAAGGTCATGTACAAGACCGCCATTAAAAGATATAATGCGAAGTGTTTTGACGCCATTACCTTCAGAACACCCGAGTTTCCATTAAGCTGGTATAAATCCCAAGGTTTCAAAGAGGTTGATAACTGGGTAGTGATTTCTGGTAAGATTCGTTCAATATTAGCTAACCTTGAAAGCGTTAAGACATGAGATTGGGCCGAAATCTGCTCTCTCACTGGCTAATGCATGTCCTCATTATTTAATGTTTTAGAAACAATAATAATTGTGACTTTTCATGATACTGGGTAAGATTTCGGGGAGGATAACCACCGGAAGGATAACTTTCGAGGCAGATGCCAGGGTCAGGAAGATGGATTACGTTTCTGTAAAGGACCCTGAGGGGAAATGGATTCTCGCTTGCATAGATTCCGTCGTCAGGTATACTGAGAAGACGGTTGCCAGTGCGAGGGTCATAGGGTTCAGGGACAAGAGAGGCTTCCTGAAGACCCCGAAGGTTCCCTTCTCCCAGGAGACTCCTGTCTTCTCTGCACCCAAGGATTTCATAAGCCAGACCCTGGGGATACCTGAAGAGGGAGCATACATAGGCCTCCTGGAGGGTTATGACATAAGGGTCAACCTTGACATAAAGCACATGATAAGGAAGCACGTCGCAGTCCTTGCGAAGACAGGGACAGGGAAGTCCTACCTTGTTGGCGTCCTGCTCGAGGAGCTAGCGGAAAACAAGATTCCCGTTGTGGTAATAGACCCACACGGCGAGTATCACACGCTGAAGCTCCAGAACAGGAACAAGGACGAAACCAGGTATAACGAGAGGTTCGGTATAGAGCCCAAGTCATACAGGGACCATGTCAGCATACTTGACATAGGGGATTCGCCGAAATCCATAAAGCTGAGCTCAAAGCTGGATGCGAGCGAGATAATCCAGATGCTTCCTGCCGGCCTGTCAGCAGGTCAGAAGGGAATCCTCTATTCCGCCCTGAGGAACCTGGAGGGCAAGGAATACACGCTCCAGGACGTCATGGAGGAGGTCTCAAACTCCAATTCGCAGTCGAAATGGAACGTTGTCTCCATGATGGAGTTCCTGCTGAGCACCAGGCTCTTCTCTGCCAACCCGACCCTGCCGAAGGATATAGTGAAGGAGGGAAAGATAACGATTCTGGACCTCAAGGACGGGAAGCCCGAGATACAGCACATCGTGGTTATGAAGGTAATCGAGGATTTGTTCAATGCAAGGAAGCACGGGAAGATACCCGAGTTCCTCCTGGTGATAGAGGAGGCACACAACTTCTGCCCAGAGAGGGGGTTCGGCGAGGTTGCCTCGTCCAGGATTATCAGGAGCGTGGCATCGGAGGGAAGGAAGTTCGGCTTCGGTTTGTGCATGATAACCCAGAGGCCTGCGAGGATAGACAAGTCCGTCCTCTCACAGGCCAACACCCAAATCATCCTCAAGGTAACCAACCCCAATGATTTGAAGGCCATAACGGATTCCGTGGAGGGGATAACACCCGGCCTCAGGGACGAGATAAAGGACCTCCCCGTTGGAGTGGCGATGGTCGTGGGAATGACAGACCACCCACTCATGACCGACATAAGGATAAGGAGGAGCCAGCACGGCGGGGAGAGCGTGACCATAGAGTCCCATCCTCCAGAGGAGGACAAACCCCTCGCGTTCCAGCCCAGGGTCTCTGGCGAGGACGTGTTATCAAGATACAAGGGAGTGAGCTCGCCTGTAATGTTGAACTATCCGCTGTGGAAGGTGCGCTCCAGGTTCAGGAACCAGAACCTTGACTTCTACGTGGACGGGATAACAGGGGAGGTCGTTTTCGAGAAGGACAACTACATAAGCCGCTCCAGGGGCGTGCGCAATCTCCTCCAGCTGCCCCCGTCCAGCCGCCTGATTGTCTTCTACCTGACCAGGAACAGGGCAGCCACACTCGAGAAGCTGTCAGAGGAGCTTAAGATACCCATGTCCACCATACAGGGCAGCGTGAAGGAGCTGATGAAGATGGAGTATCTCGGGACGGATGGCTACATGTTCTCGAACAGGCTGAGGCTGGATAACATCCCTCCCAACCCCTCCAGTGTGCAGATACAGGAGAGGCCCCAGCCCCTGAGCACCAGGGGGACGAGGCTGGACTTCATGGTCTCCCAGGACTTTGTTCGGAAGGTCTCTGAGCTCTGGGAGCTCAATGTCCACAGCATCGAGCCCGTATACTATCCCTACTGGGTGGTTGAGCATAAAGAGAGGAAGCTGCTGATAGACGCCCTGACCATGAGGGCAGAGGAAGACATCTCAGAATCCGTGAAGAGGCTGCTCTAGGTTCCAACAACTTAAATATACAATACCTATATCTGTTATAATGCCGGTGTGGCTCAGTGGTTAGAGCGCCAGACTCATATCCCAGCCATTTCAAACCCAGTAGCAATATAATCAACCCTGGGTTCTAATGGCTGGAGCCAAAAGGAGGACAAATCCTCCCACAGGTTCATGGTTATGAGTGTTGACCCGAAAGGGGATGATAGCCAGGTGCGAAATCTGGAGGCCGAGGGTTCAAATGAACCCTTTTGCACAGGTAAACGTGCAAAAGCGTTCGCGGAAAGAACGCTGCCGCAAACAAGGGGTTCTGGGTTTCCCTCCACCGGCATTCATAATCAGAATCAATATAAACAATCCTGGGTTCGTATGGAAGGGAAGAACGTCCTGATAACGGGTGGTTGTGGTTTTCTTGGCTCCCACCTTGCAGAGAGGCTGTGCGAAAGGAATAACGTAAGGATTCTTGACGACCTCTCTGGTGGAAGGATTGAGAACATAAAGGGCTTCCAGGATAAGGTGGAACTCGTTAGGACTGACATAACAGACCCTGACGAGATTCTGAAGTATTTCGAGGGGATTGACATCGTGTTCCACCTTGCCGCTGACGTCAACGTGCAGCGCTCCCTGGAGGAGCCTGCCCACACCATGATGGTCAACGTCGTGGGTACGAATGCCGTCCTGGAGGCGGCCAGCAAGGCCGGTGTAAAGAGGGCGGTATTCACCTCCTCGGCAGCTGTTTACGGGGACGGGGAGGTCCCTGTCAAAGAGGGACAGAAGACCAACCCCATATCGATTTATGGCCTCACCAAGGAGAACGGAGAGGAGATATGCAGGATTTACAACAACGTCTTCAAGTTCCCTGTGGTTGTCCTGAGGCCGATGAACATGTACGGACCGAGGCAGGACGCCGAGAGCCAGTATTCCGGTGTGATACCAATCTTCATGAGCAGGATAAAGAACGGTGAGCCGGTCACGATATACGGCGACGGTGAGCAGACAAGGGACTTCCTGCACGTCACCGATGCGGTTGGGGCGCTGGTCCTCGCCGCAGAGAAGCCTGTTGCAGGGAAGATTATAAACATAGGGACAGGAAAGGAGGTCTCTGTCAACAGGCTCGTGGAGATTCTCGGTAATGCCACCGGGAAGAATCCCCAGGTCATCCGTGCCCCTCCGAGGAAGGGCGACATAGTGAGGAGCTATGCGGACATCTCTCTCGCAAGGAAGCTTCTGGGCTTCTCTCCCTCTGTGGGTATAGAAGAGGGCCTAAGAAACCTGGTCTGAAGACCAGACGTGCTCATTTATGAAATCCACCACATCGCCAACAAAAAATGGCTTCAGGAAGAATTTAAAGTTGTATTTCTCTGCCAGGCGGGCAGGCTCCCTTTTCCCTGACATGAGTATTATGGGGATGTCATCCCCGCGCTTCTCCCTTGCATATGTTATGAAACCAATCCCTGTGAGGCCTGGCATCTCGTTGTCCGTTATTATCAGGTCAGGCCTTGCAGAATCGTAAGCTTCCTTCAAGGCCAACCCGTCCTCGAACTCCCTTATGTCATAACCACCAATGGCTCGAAGCGTACTGACCGAACTTATCCTCGCTGAGGCATCGTCATCAGCCAGGTAAATCAGCTTTCGCATGGATAATCCTCCTCTGGCTCCCCGAGGAAATCATCAACGTTCTTTATCAGGTTGTCAAGGAAATGGGCATCCTTCTCAATAAAGATGAAATCATATTCCTGCGCCAACTCCCCGAGCGCTGACCTCCTTGAGGCCATTATTATGGGAACCTTGTCCATCAGGCTCTTCCTTGCATATTCTATAAATTCAATGCCCCTGGCGCCGGGAAGGTCGTTGCTCAGTATTATCAGGTCAGGCTCCGTCTTGTCGGTTACAAGCACGCATTTTTCCCTGCAGCGTTGGCATATGTAATGCTGCTTCAGGTCACTCCCGCTGCTGAACCTCTCTATCTCATACCCTCTTTGGATATAATCTTTCAGTGCAATGTCTACAAGCTCCCTTATGGAATCGCTTAAATCCGCCACGTAAATTGTCTTCTTCATTTCTTCTGGTTGGAAGAAAGCTTTTTAAGGGCTTCAGATAACAAAGGGTTAGCTATGGAGCTTTTGTACGACCCTGGAAAGGGCCTCTGGGCCGAAGAGCCCAGCTCGGTAGAGAGGTTGCACAGGAGCCACTTCGGCAGGATGGAGAAAGGAAAGGTGTTCCTTCGCCCTGAAGAGGGCCTTTACGCCATGTCCATGATGAACGGGACCTGCCGTTCTGGCGAGCGTCTTCTCTCTTTCAACGAGCTGGCTGCAAGGTTTGTCTCAGATGAAAGGCTGTTCCTGAGGTATAATGCATACAGGGACTGGAGGGACAGGGGGATAATCCTCAAGAGGACCGAGGATGTGACAAATACGGTCAAGAGGTCCAGGAACCTCAAGAGATATCCCTCCAAGGACCTCAAGATGGATAAAATCAGTTCCCCTGCGTTCTGGTATCCCAAGTCCATGTTCTCTGTGATGGAGGACAACGCAACGGGAAAGTATCTCTTTGACGAAGGGTGGTTCGGGCAGTTCGGGGTCTACAAGCAGGACAGGGGAGACCTCCTGAAGCTCAATTTCTTGGAGACAGTCTTCCTGTCCAAGCATTTTTCCCTTCCTGTTTTCAGCATAGAGACCGGCAAGAAGGTATCGCACTCATCTATCCTGAAGCACGTGGTGAAGGAGAGGGAGTATACG
>CAYMDJ010000045.1:0-7249 GCA_964389315.1 uncultured archaeon | reverse complement strand
AGAATGAACGAGGTGTTATGATGCAGAGACCGCTTGACGTGCTCGGAAGCTCAACAGACAAGAAGATAATAGTCAAGACAAAGTCAGAGGAGACCGTAACGGGCATACTGAAGGCCTTTGATTCTCACATAAACATATGGCTTGACGAGGCCACGATAACAGGGAACGACAAGGAAGTGAAGCTCGGGAAGGTCCTTATCAGGGGCGACAGCATAGTCTACATCTCACCTGAAAAGTGAGGCTGATTTTATGACAAAGGGAACACCCAGCATGGGGAAGAGGAACAAGAAGACCCACTTCATCTGCAGGAGGTGCGGGAAGCACGCCTACCACATCAGGCACAAGGAATGCGCATCATGCGGCTTCGGAAAGACCCCCACAGTAAAGAAATACTCCTGGCAGTGGAAACCCGTCCACGGCAACCGGCTTAAGTAATTTTAACAATAAACCCAATAATTTAAGATGTTGCAAAAAAACAGCCAAGAAATGTGGGATTCTATTTATAGAAAATATCAGTCTTCTGAATTGCCATGGTTCGGTATCAAATTCCCCAACGAGATAATAGCGGAATTAAATGAATTGGAAAAAGAAAAAACCCTGCTAATTCCTGGTTGTGGGACAGGCGAAACCGCTGAGACCATAAAAGGAATGGGATTCAAAGAAACTATTGGAACTGACACCTCAGAAGTAGCAATAGAGTCTGCAAAGAAGAACTTCCCGGGTTTGGAGTTTAAGAAAACTAAAACCCAAGAATTGCATCAGATGGGATTTAAGGATGTCAATGTTTTTGACTGGATGAATTTACATCATATTAGCAAAAAAAAGATTGTAGATTATTTATCATCTTTACAAATCATATGCAAAACTCTAATCCTGTCTTACATATATGAATCAGGACTGGTTGAATCAAGACCGTCTATCATAACTGGGGATGAATGTTATAATCATAAACCCGATGATGTTATGAGAATACTCAAAAAACTTAATGTAAAGAGACAGTTCAGTTTTGAGATCAAATCAAATCCCAAGTTCAAAAAAATAAGTTACAAAGCAGCAGCTCTTGTTTTTAGAAAATGAAGATATCAGTGTTTTATCCATTGACCAGCAGAATCAGATACATCACTCCTATCCCGAGGATGATGAATATCAACTGACCTGCTGACTTCTTTGCGCCAGGCTCCTTCTTTAGTTCTGGTATGAGGTCAGAGGTTGCTATGTAGAGGAAGTTCCCCGCAGCGAAGGGGACGAGGAAGATGGTCATCCCCTCAATATATGCGCTCAGGATAAGGGCTGCGGCAGCTCCTATAACAGCGGTGAGTGCGGTGAGGAAGTTCATGAAGAGGGCTCTTCTTTTCTTGAAGCCGCCATGGACGAGGACGCCGAAGTCCCCGATTTCCTGGGGTATCTCGTGGAAGAGAACGGCCAGCGTGGTCGCTACTCCCAGCGGGATGCTGACGATGTATGAAGCCCCTATAACAAGCCCGTCTATGAAGTTGTGGACCCCGTCACCGAAGAGGTTCATGTATGCGAAGGGGTGCGGATGCTTGTCAGAGGTGGGAATGTGGCAGTGCCTCCAGTGGATGAACTTTTCTATTGCAAAGAAGCTCAATATTCCCAGAAGGACATAGAGAGATATCTCAATACCGAACCCCACTTCAGCAACTACCTCTGGAAGAAGGTGGAGGAACGCTCCACCGAGCATCGCTCCTGCAGAGAAGGAGACCATGTAGATGAGAATCCTTCCTAGGGCCCTGTCCTTGAGGGAGAGCGTGAATATACCCACGAGCGAGGCGAGGCTTACGAGGATGACGCTGCCTATTGCATAGAGCCATATGTCAGACATTGTAAATAATTGCCCTGGATGGTTTAAGAATCAATGCCCATTTCCATCAGGCACTGGGTGCATATGAAATACTTCAGCTGGAAGTCAAAATCCGGGAATTCCTGTCCGCACTCGGTGCAAATAAGCATATTCACCTCTACAGAATTGTAGGAAAGGTTTTTATTGTTTGCGCTCCCTTTTCCTGTAGTCCTCTATTGCCTTCTTCAGCGCATCCGCAGCGAGCAGGGAGCAGTGAATCTTGTTCTTGGGGAGGCCTTCAACGACATCCACTATGTCCCTGTTGCTTATCCTCTCTGCCTCCTCCAGGCTCTTTCCCTTCACGAGGTCTGTTATCGCAGAGCTCGTGGCAATCGCGGCAACGCACCCGAAGGTCTTGACCTTGATGTCCTTGAGATATTCCTCCCCGTCCTTCCTCTTCCCCACCTTTATGTAGAGCCACATGATGTCCCCGCACTGAGGGTTACCAATCTTGCCTATCCCGTCGGGGTCCTTTATCTCACCCATGTTGTGGGGGTGGTGGAAGTATTCCATCACTTTCTTGCTGTACATTCTTTCCCTCCTTTATCCTTCTCTATGTCCTTCCAGCCCTTCCCGTAGGGCGATATCTTCCTGAGTTCTCCAACAACCTTCCGGATGGCCTTCGTTGCCCTGTCAACCTCCCTCTTGGTGGTGTGCCTTCCAAGCGTCAGCCGCAGGCTCCCGTGTGTCTGGTGCGGCTTCAGGCCGAGCGCTGTCAGGACGTGCGAGGGCTTCAGCTCCCTAGAGGAGCACGCGCTCCCTGTGGAGCCCTCTATGCCGTGCGCATCAAGCTTGAGTATCAATGCCTCGCCTTCGATGTAATCGAACCTGAAGTGGGCGTTCCCTGGCAGCCTCTTTCTGGGGTGGCCGTTGAGATGGGTGTGGGGAATCTCCAGCACCCTCCTTATCAGGTAATCCCGTAAACCAGTAAGCCGCCCGGCCTCCTCTTTCATCACCTTAAGGGAGATTTCAGTGGCCTTTGCGAATCCCATTATACCAGGGAGGTTCTCCGTGCCTGCCCTCATTCCTTCCTCCTGGTTGCCTCCATGGACCATGGGCGCTATCTTAACGCCCTTCCTCACGTAGAGCATACCCACCCCCTTTGGGCCGTATATCTTGTGTCCGCTCGCCGAGAGCAGGTCTATGTTCATCTTCTTCACGTCTATGGGAATCTTCCCATACCCTTGGACGGCGTCCGTGTGGAAGTAGACTCCCTTCTTCCTGCATATCTTCCCTATCTCACTAATTGGTTGCACTGTACCTATCTCATTGTTGACCATCATGACAGAAACCATGCACGTCTTCCCGGTTATTGCCTTCTCCACGTCCTTTGGATTTACCAGTCCCTGCTTGTCGACATCAAGATACGTCACCCCGAAGCCGTTCCTCTCCAACCATTCGCAGGTCCGGAGTATCGCGTGGTGCTCTATCCTCGTCGTTATTATATGATTCCTTGGCCTGTTCGCCATGGCAACCCCAACCAGTGCGAGGTTGTCCGATTCCGTTCCCCCTGAGGTAAAGACAATCTCACCCTCATCCGCGTTTATCGCCCTGGCAACCACCCTCCTTGCCTTGTCCAGAGACAGCGCGGCCTCCCTCCCTGTTGAATAGATGGAGGAAGCATTTCCGAAGTCCTTTAGGAAGAACCTCTCCATCTCCTTCACGACCACCGGCTCGACAGGGGTGGTCGCCGCATGGTCAAGATAAACCCTATTCATGAAAACACACCTCACCGAGGCATGCCCTGCAACCCCCCGGCGAGTTGCCGAGCTTCTTGCCCGTCCTGCATACCAGGCCCTTCATCCTGCAGAGCCTCACTATGCGCTGAATCTCTTTCATCGCGTTTCCGCCCTTCATTACCCGCTCCGCAGACTTCTCTATATCCGCCCTCATGGTGGAATCGAACCTGACCTCTGACGCCCTCTTTGATTTCAGGTACTGGGATATTGCGGCATCAGTGACGCCCAGCCTGTCTGCAACCTCCTTCTGCCTGAGACCCTTCTTGAGCATGGCCTTTGCCATCTCCTTCCTTATGGCAGGGATGATGTACCAGACCTCTATCTCCTGGGGAAGATTCATAGAATTAACTATAGTTAATTAATATATAAAGTTAACGTTTGTTAACTATTTCTTCTTTGCGTCAACAAGCTTTATTGCCTCTACAGGGCAGTTCTCCACGCAGGCCGAGCATGCAACGCAGTCCTGCGGCCTCGCCACATTGGCCTTCCCGTCCTTCATCTCAAAGACGTTCTGCGGGCAGACCGATACGCAGGTCCCGCACCCTATGCATTTCTCCTTGTCAACGACAGGCTTCTTGTCTCCCATACAATCACGTTTATTATTCTCAGAGCTCTTTTAAATCCTTTCCGGGCTTCTTCTTAAGGACATCGTTCATCTCCTTCAGCATCTTTTCCAGCTGCTTGTCATCCATGCCATGCCCCTTTGCGCCCTGCTCTATGGTCTCCCATGCAGCCATGTGGCAGCCTATGCAATGAAGCCCGTGCTTAAGCATCACCTGCGCGGCCTCTGGATACCTGCTAACCAGCTCACCGAGCTGCATGTTCTTGGTTATCTTTTCCTTTGCCATGAAAATCCCTCTCAAAAGATTGTCCTGCTCCTTTATTAATGTTTTGGTCAATCCCTGACCTCGACCACGTCAAAGCAATCCGAAACCATTGAAGCCATCTCCCTGAGCTCCTTCCCGCTGAACGAGTGTCTCCCTTTAAGCCTGGGGTCAAGCGTCTCTCCGGAGTTGAACTGCTGGATTGCATATTTCCTCGCCCCCTTCAGCCACTTCCCTATCTCCCTGACATCCTCTTTCTTGTGCAGCCCCGGGACAAGGGTGGTCCTGAACTCATAATCCAGGCCGGAATTCATTATCAGGGAGACGCTTTTCCTGATTGCCTTCATGTCCACTTTTGTTCCGGTAGCTTTATCATAACCATCAGGAGAGGATTTTATGTCCATCGCTATGCAGTCAATCAAACCGTCTTTAATCAGCTTCTCAATCACCCCCGGGTTTGTCCCGTTGGTGTCCAGCTTCACGAGGAACCCTGTGTCCTTGACCTTTTTCATGAACTCAGGGAGGTCCCTGTGGATTGTGGGTTCGCCACCGGATATTACCAGGCCGTCAATCCATTTCCTTCTTTTTTTAAGGAAGGACATGACCACATCCTCTGATATACTGTCAAGCTTATCCGAATCCTTAACGAGCTCGATGTTGTGGCAGAAGGGGCACCTCATGTTGCACCCGCCGAAAAAGACTTCGGAGGCCATCTTTCCAGGGTAATCAATCATTGTCGTCTTCAGGAGACCCTTTATATTTACCATAAAACCACTCTGCATCTGATTATAAGCAAGACATCCCCCTGTCTCAGGGATGCTTATTTGCCAAGGCCCTCGAGCGCCTTCTTCTCAGAGAAGGTAACCCTCTCCCTGAATTCCTCTTTCTTACCGTCGTTCCACAGTTTTATCGGCCTGTAGTATCCGACTATCCTCGAGAAGACCTCTGTCTCCTTGTTGCATTTTCCGTTAGGTTCCATTAAACCACCTCCATCATTAGTATGACGGCTTTTCGTGCCCAGCATTCAAACCAAGCATTGTTTATATAAATCCTGGGTGCGACCTGGGATTGAAATGCCGCCCAAATGTTATTTAATTTTCATGACATGCACCAAACGCATGTCGTCTTAGTTCCTTTGCGTTTTGAGTTACGGCGGGGCTGTTAAGACAGCCCCTGACCGCAACCTTTTGTACAGGTCCCGGGGCAAGCCGCCGGGATTCAAGTACCATGATTTCAGCCCCCGTTGTTATTGAACGGGCAGTTGTGATGCTCTCCTCTTATGTATCCGTGCACAGGGCACACGCTGAAGGTGGGTGTTAGGGAGAAGTACGGAAGCCTCGTGTTCTGCGATATCTTCCTGACCAGCGTTGCCGCTGCCTCCCAGCTCGAGACCCTCTCCCCGAGGAAGGCATGGAATATCGTTCCCCCGGTGTACAGAGGTTGTATGTCGTTCTGGTGCTCCAGGGCCTGTACAAGGTCATCCGTGTATCCAACCGGGAGCTGCGTCGAGTTGGTCAGGTAGGGAACCTTCCCACCAGATGTTATGATATTCTTCCCGTAAGCCTTCTTGTCCTCCCTCGCGAGCCTGTATGATGCCCCCTCTGCGGGTGTGGCCTCCAGGTTGTATAGATTCCCGGTCTCCTGCTGGAACCCTTTCATCCTCTCTCTCATGAAATTCAGGGTCCTTATCGTTATCTTCTTACCTTCAGGGGATGCGATGTTCTCGCCTATCAGGTTCAGCATCGCCTCGTTCATCCCGACGAGACCGATGGTGGAGAAGTGGTTGTCAAAGGTCCCGAGATAAACCTTCGTGAAGGGCATCAGACCGCGCTGGAGGTTCTTCTCAACCATATTCCTCTTTATCTCCAGTGAATCCTTCCCTATTCTCATGTAATGTCCGACCCTCTCCAGGAACTCGTCCTCATTTTTTGCCTCGTAGCCGAGCCTGTTCATGTTAAGCGTAAAGACTCCTATCGAGCCGGTGTTGTCCCCAGGTCCCCACATGCTTCCGGGCCTCTTCATGAGCTCCTTCTGGTTGATATTGAGCCTGCAGCACATTGCCCTTATAGAGCTGGGGTCCAGGTTCGAGCCCACGTAATTCTGGAAATATGGAGAGCCGTACTTTGCCGTCATCCCGAAGAGCTTCTTTGCGTTGTCCGTGTCCCATTCAAAGTCCTTTGTTATGTTGAACGTCGGTATTGGGAACGAGAACGCTCTCCCGTTGGCATCGCCCTCTGTAAACACCTCCAGAAAAGCCCTGTTAATCATGTCAGCCTCCTCCTTGATGTCGCTGTATGCATAGCCCTGGTCCTTTCCCCCAACGATTGCCGGCTCATTCTCCATATCCTTCGGAATGGTCCAATCAAATGTAAGGTTAGAGAACGGGAACTGAGCCCCCCACCTCGAGGGTATGTTCAGGCTGAATACCAGCTGCTGCATGTTCTGCTTCACCTGCTTGTATTCAAGGCCGTCTGCCCTGACAAATGGGGCAAGCAGGGTATCAATGCTGGAGAACGCCTGGGCCCCTGCGAACTCCATCTGGAGGCAGCCGATGTAGTTTACCATCTGGTGGACAACGGTGGACATGTGCTTTGCCGGCTTGCAGTCCACCTTGTTAGGGACTCCGCCGAATCCCATGAGGAGCAGGTTCTTCAGGGAATGTCCGCAGCAGTAGCCTATGACGCCGTGCGACAGGTCATGGATGTGAACGTATCCCTTCTTGTGAGCATCTGATATCTGGGGGGTGTACATCTGGTTCAGGTTGTAGTTGGACATCACCTTCCCTGCCGTGTGCAGGAGGAGGCCGGAGAATGAGAATGCCTCGT
>CAYMDJ010000044.1:0-7327 GCA_964389315.1 uncultured archaeon | reverse complement strand
TATGCCGCCCAGCTCGTTGCCCTTGCTCTTTCCTGCGAACGCCTTCTTTTCTGCCATAATTATTTTTAGCGTCCCGCCTTAAATAAGAATAAAGGTACTTCTCCATTAACAGCAAGCTGCCCGACTGCAGATGGATTCTGGCTTGCTATCTTTTGAAATTCCTGAAAGAGTCAGCGATTTTTCTCTCTTCCCTGTCCAGTCTCTCCAGGACCCTTTCCCTGATGTCAGCGCTTCTCACGTCGTCCCTTTTCCTGAAGTTGTTTTCAACGTCCTTAACGACGCTGTCTGCTATCTTCCTGGCCCTGGCCTTGTCAATCTTTGCCCTTTCCGCTGCTATTTCAATTCCCTTTCTGAGTTTATTCCTGTCGAAAGACTCCCGTCTTTCATCTTTCTTGACAACCTGCATAACAAACACCTCCAATCAGGTGATTTAAGGTTGTATCGGGGATTTATAAAGCATTTTGACTCAGGTTCGCTTCGTTTCAAAGCCCGAGCAAGAAACCCTTCCGTGCGGCTTAATTAATTAACCGGACAAAGAATAAACATGTTCTTCGTCTACATCCTGAGGTGCAGGGATGGCTCCCTTTACACTGGGATAACCAACGACCTCAAGAAGAGGATGGTGGCCCACTCCAATGGTAAGGGCTCCAGATACGTCCGCTCTCGCCTCCCCTTCAGGTTGGTCCATTCAGAATCCTTTGAAACCAAATCCCTGGCGATGAGGAGGGAGAACGAAATCAAGATGATGAAAAGGGAGGAAAAGGCCATGCTCATAGGCAAATCACATGAACCACAACCACCCATTTAATAGAAAAGCCGACAAATTATAATCAATGATTCATCCGTTTGCTGCATTGTTCGCGTCAGCGGCACTGGCATACGCGGCCACGTTCATTCTAACCAGAAGGATTCACATATCATTCTGGGCATTCTTCGGAACCTTTCTCTATGAGTGGCCTAAAATTCTCCTTCTCTTCGGTGTCCAGAACCTGGAGACACTCATGTTCTTCAACTACACCGCCGGGATTGTCCTGATACCCTTCCTCCTCGTGGCGCTGAACTTCATATTCATCCAGCTCAACCTTTTCCTGAGGCTCAGATTCGTCCTGAAGCTGATACACAGAAAGAAGGGCCTCGTAAACACCATGAGGATTGCCCTCCTGGCCAGCGACTCCATAAGATTCCTCCAGAAACACAACATCCTGCCCAGGCAGGAAGAGGCGAGAAGGGTCTACCTCGCAGGGGTAGTGGCAGGCCTCGTGAGGCTCTCTGTCTATCTCTATTCCGGCCTCTAAAAATTCCATAAAGAAGGGCGTCATCCCTTGATGGCCCTATTCGCACCCTAGCTGTTCCCTGGCGTCCGGGTCCGTGATGTAGTCGCAGTAATCAGTCCCTCCGTTGGTATCAGGCATTATCGAAGCCATGAATTCTGCCATGGTGCATGCCTGCCCGGGCGTTGAGAACATCTCGTCACCGAAGGTCCCGATTACGCAGGTGAAGTCAGAGGCGTCCAGCATCCTGAGGTCCTCGTCGCTTATCGAGGGGGATGCCTGGTCCCTGTCGTCAGGGGTCTCCATGTATATCCACCTGCACTCTGTCTCCATGCCGCCGAAGTAGTCGTCAATGACCTGCACGTAGACCTTTCCGTCCTTGATTACGCTCAGTGACTCATACTCTACCCCGCCATAATCAAAGGTCATCTCAGCCCTTGCCTTCTCGCCCTTTATGTAAAGAGTTGCATCTGTCTCATAACCGGCCAGATTGCTTATATCACAGGTTATAGGTATGCCCAGAGCGACAAGCGCTGCATAGTCCTTTCCCGTGAGGTCAACCCCGCTTCCCGGAGAGTTCGTGCAGCCTGAAATCAGGACAACAGCCAGCAAAACCGAAAGTGTTGGTAAAACCATCCTCATCAAAACACCTGTTTAGAATTGGGGATGGTTGTTAATAAAACCAAGTCATTCACTCTATGATAATCACATCACCGTCCCTGAGAGTTTTGAACGGGATGTTGTTTTTCTTGCAATATTCAACCTCTTTGTCAATATCTTCTGTCTCCGGGTGGTCTGACTTGTAGTGTGGAAGGATGATATAATCCAGGAAGCCAAGGCCTTTCCAGATTGTTTCCCGAAGTTCCTTATATGGCTTGTCTGTTGGGTCATCAACTATTTGTAGCGCCTTGAAATCCGGAGCCAGAACGCATATCCCCGCGCTATACCCGGCATATACAAAATCATCCCTCTTGAGAAGCTCCCTGAATATTACGTCAAAGCCGCTCAGTTTCATGGCCTGCCTCAGAACAAAAGTATTTCCACCCCTGACGAACACCCCGCCGAGCCCGTTTATCTTTTTCCTGAGTTCATCTGTCTTGCTGAAATACGCCTTCAAGTCAAGGAATTCAATGACCAGACCCAGGCTTCTCAGGCCAGCCACATCGGTCCTGTTAAATTCGTTCCTTCTGTTCACATCCACATTAGTGTAATCAGCGGCGTTTGGGATATAACCTATTCTTTTGTTATCGGGCATCAGCCTTACCAATTCGTCTGGCTTGTTCCCCAGTTTGAATGAAGACAGGTAGAATTTCATCTTAACTGTTTGATGTTATCAAATAAAAGGGTTTAAACCAGCGCAAACAGAACATGTTCTAGCGGAATAGCGGAACGGTACTATCACTAGCATTATATACTCACAGAAGCACTCTTAATTATGGAAAAACACGATATTCCAAAAGAAGTACTAGAGGATTTATATCTGAAGAAAAAATTATCTAGTCTGAAGATTGCTAAGATGTTCAACATAAAGCATGACAGAACATTAAGAAAAAAATTAGAGAAGTACAACATACCCAGAAGGACGATATCGGAGGCATGCACCAAACATAAAAAATCAGAACTAAACGGGAACTTAAAAGCCAAATCATACATGATTGGGCTTAGGGCTGGGGATATCCACGCTAAAATAATTCATAAGGTTATCAGGGCTCAAACTACAACTACACGCAAAGCGCAACTGGATATGATGAAAAAATCATTTGGATTATATTCTCATGTTGGTGTTTGTCCATTCTATAATAAAAAATTCAAATGCAAACAATATTTTATATATTGTGACCTTCTCCCCTCATTTCGGTTCTTATTGAAAAAACCAAAGAGGATACCGGGCTGGATATTTAATAACAACCGTTTATTCTATCACTTTCTTGCTGCATATTCTGATTGTGAAGCTAGCTGGAAAATAGTGAAAAGCCATGAAAATTCTGTACGGTTTTCATTCAGCATCAAAACCTCTGAAAGGGGAATTCTTGATGATATAAGAAGAAAACTTGATCATTTAGGTATAATTTCACACATATATTTCGAACACCCAAAAGGTAAAGTAACAAACCATGGTTATAGTTATAATAGAGATTTATTTAATCTCACAATCTACAAAAAGGGAGATATACAGAAACTAATTGCGATGTTGCTGCCCTTAACTTGCCATGAGGAAAAGCTGCTGAAAATGAAACTTATCTTGGATAAAGTTGATTCTGACTGGCTGACAACAAAAAATGCCCTAGCTAAGTATAGAAAATGGTTCAGAGAAGAGCAAACATTACAATAAGAGAAACAAATATAATTGCGATAGTATTCATCACTTTAATTAAAGGGTTAATCGCTGGAGCTGAGGTGTCTTTATAAGGGTCACCCACCGTGTCACCGACCACGGCTGCCTTGTGCGCGTCAGAGCCCTTTCCTCCATAGTGGCCGCTCTCTATGAACTTCTTCGCATTGTCCCATGCCGCCCCTCCTGTTGACATGTTCACGGCCAGAAGGAGCCCTGACAAAATGCTTCCCATCAGGAGTCCTCCCAGAGCAACCGGCCCCAGAATGAATCCAACAAGTATTGGTGAAAGAACGGCTATCAGAGCCGGTCCGATCATCTGCTTGAGAGCAGACTTCGTCACGAGGTCAACACATTTAGCATAATCAGGCTTTGCCTTTCCCTTCATTATCCCCTTCCTGAACTGCCTCCTGACCTCCTCAACCACACTGAATGCCCCCTTGCCCACGGCATTCATGAGCATGGCAGCGAACACGAATGGTATCAGCGCCCCAATAAGCAACCCGACCACCACGAGGGGGTCGCTTAGCTGGAAGGTAACCGTTCCCGTGAGCCCCTGCGCAGCCCTTGCCAGGCTAAGCTCCTGGGTGTATGCAGCAAACAAGGTCAATGCAGCCAGTGCTGCCGAGCCAATAGCGAACGCCTTGGTCACTGCCTTGGTGGTATTTCCAACGGCATCCAGCGCATCCGTGACCTTCCTTATCTTCCTGTCAAGGCCTGCCATCTCGGCTATCCCTCCTGCGTTGTCAGTTATCGGTCCGTAGGAATCAAGGGTTATTATCATCCCTGTCAGGGAAAGCATTGCCATCGCGGCAATCGCTATGCCATACAAACCGAATATGTAGAATGAAAGCAGAATCCCTCCAACTATCACGAGCGTGGGCATCCATGTGGATTTCATCGCCAGGGCAAGCCCTGATATCATGGTGGTTGCCGCACCTGTCTCAGAGGACTTGGCAAGATTCCTGACCGGCGAATACTTCTCTGACGTGTAGTATTCAGTGATTGCAAAGAGAAGGAGAGCAATCGCGAGGCCTATGAATGACGAGTAGAGGACCTGCACGGAGTCTATGAGCAGGTAGAATATTATGACAGCGAAAACGACGCTCGCTATCAGGCCCTGGTAGAGAGCCCTCATTATTGACTCACCGGAAAGCCGAACGAAGAAGCTTCCCAGGATGGATGCGAATATGGCGCCCGCCCCTATGATAAGCGGGTAGACCACTCCCATCGCTCCAACCAAGAGGTGGCCCAGCAGCATCGCGCCAATCAGCGTAACCGCATAAGTTTCAAACAAATCAGCGGCCATTCCTGCGCAGTCCCCGACGTTGTCACCAACGTTGTCCGCGATGACGGCCGGGTTCCTCGGGTCATCCTCAGGTATCCCTGCCTCCACCTTTCCTACCATGTCAGCCCCCACGTCAGCGGCTTTTGTGTAAATCCCGCCGCCAATCCTGGCAAAAAGGGAGACAAGGCTCCCTCCGAACCCGAACCCGATTATAAGGATGGGGTCCTGGTAGAGCCAGTAGAATAATGTCACGCCGAGCAGGGCGAGCGCAGCCACGAACATCCCGGTGACCGCTCCTCCCTTGAAGGCAACGTCAAGCGCACTTGAGAGTCCACCCTTGGCAGCCTCTGCTGTCCTCACATTGGCCCGAACAGCTATTGACATCCCCACCCAGCCCGCTATGGCAGAGAACACCGCGCCAAAAAGGAAGGTCACGGCAGTCGGGATATTGATGAACAAACCGAGTATTATCGTTATTATAGCAGTAAAGACAGCTATCGTCCTGTATTCCCTCTTGAGGTATGCCATCGCACCATCCTGAATGGCCTTTGCTATCTCCTGCATCTTGGGTGAGCCCTTCTCCTTCCTCATCACGCTCATGATAAGGAATCCTGCAAAGAGCAGCGCCACCAGGCTCGCCCCCACAGGGAGCAGTATCTCGTTCATTCCAACACCAATACCAATATAAGAGGCGTCAGGTTTAAAAATCTTTCCCCGGTTCACAGGCGCCTCCTTTTTTGGTTAAGCTTTTTTCTAGCCAACCGAATCTCAATATTCTAACTGTTGCTCACCTGTGCCCCGAGGGGTACTTATGCCCTTTGGGTATCAGCTTGCGACTAACCCTTTTCTCCGCACACTGACCAAAAGCGTTAACGGAAAAGAATAATTTACGTATTTGGCTTAAGCCTCTTCGAACCCAGGGTTGTTTATATTGCTATTGGGAACGAAGCCTGTAAAGGCTTAGCGTCTGTAAGCTGAGTATAGCGGAATAGCGGAACGGTGGTATCACTAGCCTTTTATATGCATTACGAGAACACTACACAATGAACCCTGACTATCTCTCCAGGATGGAAAGGGAGATGAAACTCAGGAACTTCTCCAAGAAGACAATCAAATCCTACCTCTACCAGGCAAGGAGATTCCTCGTTTTCATCCAGAAGCCGCCTGAATCAGTAACAGAGAATGACGTCAGGAAATACATCCACTACTCCTTCAGGGACGATGGCAGCAACTTCTCCGCGGTCAGGCAGTCCCTCTCTGCTCTCAAATTCCTTTTCAGCTCAACGCTTCACAAAAACCTCCTCCTTAACATCCCCTATCCCAAGAAGGAGCACAGGCTCCCGGCCGTCCTAACGAGAGATGAGGTCTGCAACATCTTCTCACTCACAGACAACCCGAAGCACCGCCTCCTCCTGAAAATGATTTACTCCTGCGGCCTCCGCGTGTCCGAGGCAGCGAACATCAAGGTAACAGACATGGACCTCAGCAACCGGACCCTCCATATCCGGTGCAGTAAGGGAAAGCGCGACCGCATGGTCCCCATTCCCGAATCCCTCTGTCACGAAATCCGGGACTTCCTCGAACCAGAACACCACAACCCCTACCTATTCAGGTCAGGGCCTGGCAGGAAGGGCCACATAACGATAAGCGCCGTCCAGAGGATTGTAAAGAACATCTCAAGGAAGGCAGGAATCAAGAAACCCGTCCACCCGCACACCCTGCGCCACAGCTTCGCCACCCACCTACTCGATCAGGGAACGGACATCCGCTTCATACAAAAGATACTGGGCCACAAGCGAATCACCACCACAGAGCTCTACACCCAGGTATCCACAGTCAGCCTAAAGGGCATCACCAACCCATTAGACCAACTCCCCAACACCAAACCCAAACCAAGAACCAACTAACAAATAATTGGTTCGGTTTAATAGTTGTTAGGCGTAATTCGGAAGCGTCCCTTGAAAATGAATAATCTATGATTTGAGTTTTTCAAGTTTCTTTGATAAATATTCTATTGCTTTTTCTCTTTCTTCTTCTGACATGGTTACATAATGTGGAGCTATTTTAAGTTGCCCCTCTAAACTTTCGATTATTCTATCTTTTGGCCACCCTTCGGTTGTTCTTTCCACTTCTCGGATGTATTGTTCAGCTGTTCTAAGTATAGATATGCCCATAGCACAATACTAACAATTAATTTTATAAACCTATTCACGCTTCCGAACTCTAGCCCTTCTCAGAGGGCTTACGCCTAACAGCCGTTAAAGGGCTTCGCTCGGTAGGTAAACACTCTCGCTCCGCGCAAATTCTCGCACAGCTAACCATACGATAACAAGAAATCTACCAACTTTTACCGGTTAGCTCGAACTTCCCTTAACGGCTCAACGTTAAACTCAATTCAGAAGTCGGCTAAAATGTGAAGGGGGCAGAAAAGTTTAT
>CAYMDJ010000043.1:0-7367 GCA_964389315.1 uncultured archaeon | reverse complement strand
CGTGGGGAGTCAAGGAACCCGGCCAGGTAATGATAATGCTCCACTGCGGGAGCCGCGGCCTCGGCCACCAGGTGGCTACAGACTACCTCAAGATCCAGGAGCAGGCAGTAAAGAAATACAACATCTGGCTTCCTGACAACCAGCTTGCCTGTGCACCCGTATCCTCACAGGAGGGGCAGGACTTCTTTGCTGCAATGAAGGCTGCCGTCAATTATTCATTTACCAACAGGGCTGTCATGACGAAATGGATAAGGGAAACCTTTGAGAAGGTCTTCGGAAGGACATGGAAGGAGATGGAAATGGAGACGCTCTATGCGATAGCGCACAACATCGTCAAGCTTGAAGAGCACACCGTTGACGGCAAGAAGAGGAAGGTGTACGTTCACAGAAAGGGAGCAACCCGGTCCTATCCGGATACGCCGGTCCTCATAGCTGGTTCAATGGGAACATCATCCTACCTCCTGAAAGGGACGGAAACCGCCATGCAGAAGACGTTCGGCTCATCCGCGCACGGAGCAGGCCGCGCCATGAGCAGGTCAGCTGCCATCAGGAAGTTCTGGGGAGGCAAGGTCAAGGAGGACCTTGCCAAGCAGGGAATAACGGCCCAGAGCACCCATCCCAAGGTCCTTTCAGAGGAGGCGCCTCAGGCCTACAAGGACGTCGAGGCAGTGATAGACTCTGTCCACGGCTCGGGAATCTCGCTGAAGGTCGCGAGAATGATTCCGATGGGCGTCGCCAAGGGGTAAGGTTTTTTAAAGTTCCTCACCCCTTTCTTATATTATGTTGTCTTACCTTGAGATGATGAGGCCGGGCAACTCTCTCATGTCGGTGGTCGCTGTCATGATAGGTGCCCTGCTCGTGACAGGCCCTGACCCGAACCTCTTCCTCAACCCGCTCTCGCCGATATACCTGGCAGCGCTTGCCGTCTTCCTGATATCGGGCGGAGGGAATGTGATAAACGATTTCGTTGACATAGAATCCGACCGAATAAACCGGCCTGACAGGCCAATCCCCTCTGGGAGAATCTCCCCCAGAAGCGCGTTTTCCTTCACCGTTGTCCTGTTCCTCGCAGGGATAGCCATAGCAGGCTTCCTCACATGGCTGGCGTTCCTGATAGCAATCATAAACTCAGCCGTCCTCGTCCTCTACTCATACTCTCTCCAGAACAAGATATTCATAGGAAACGTGGCAATCGGCTACCTTGTCGGCTCCACCTTCCTCTTCGGAGGGGCGGTTTTCGGCAACCTGATGCTTCCATTCCTCCTGATGCTCCTTGCCATGTTCTCTACCATATCCAGGGAGGTTGTCAAGGACCTCGAGGACCTGGAGGGAGATAGAAGGTCATTCCTCAAGAGGATTGAGCAGGGCGTCAGGAGGTTTGCAGAGAGGTTCGGGGCCGGTGATGGAACCGATCTCTCCCTTGAGATGAGGAAGTCAAGGATGCTTGCCTTCACATCACTCCTTCTCTCTCTGGTCGTTTCACCGCTCCCTTACGTAATGGGAATCCTCGGAGAGAACTACCTGGTATTCCTCGTTCCGTGCATAGCGGTATTTGCCTACTGCCTTGCAAGGATGGCAGCCGCGTCAACGAAGAAGGACTTCGGGCACATAAGCAGGTCAATAAAGATAGGGATGAACCTGGGGCTCCTGGCGTTCATAATGGGTGTCCTCTTGTAGGCTACTTCTTCCTCGCAGCCTTCTTGACAGACTTTGTCTTCACCACGCTCTTTGCGGCAGCGCCATCCTCGTGCGCCTCCTCGAAGGCCGACATGCTCGCCATGGTCTGCTTCTGGGAAAGTTCCTTCGGTGCGCTCTGGACAGGGTTGAAGTAGTCCCTGAGGCTGGCCATCCTCGTGTCTGCCCTGCTCCTGTAAAAGACTATCTCAGGGATTATGCACGAGAGGATGTAGGGAACGAGAAGCATGTAGATTATGAACTCAGGCGCGCCCGTTGACCAGAAATTATAAATCAGCGGCGAGCTCTGGAACAGGCGGAGGTTCGTGTCAATCGCACCTATCACGAAGAAGAGAAGCAGAAACAGCGCTATCCTTCCCTTGGTCGGCTTGAACAGGTTTTTCAGGCTCATTGATAAATATTGGGAGAGCCGGTTTAAATTAGTGGGCCTGCCGGGAATCTCGAAACCACATCATTCGCGGAAGCGGTTTTTCCGCGAACGCTTTAGCGCGTTTACGTGCGCTAAAGGGTTCAATCGAACCCGGACCATAGGATCCGCAATCCCACATTCTTTATGGACTGAATGCCTGAGGCATCCTGTTATCCATTAAACTACAGGCCCACACCTAGTTCTCCTTTATTACCTTTATCTCATCCGGCTCCAGCTCAAGCCCTCTGTTACCAAGACCCTTCTTCAGGATAATCCTCATGTAGGGGAAGTAGTCCCTGATAGCTATCTTCCTTGAGCAGTGCGCGTGCTCCCCTATCTTCGTTGCAGCCATCCTCATGGCCTCCCTCCTGGAGCGGGACCTTGCCAGCATCATTATCCTCTGGGGGTGCTGATACGGGACATACCCCGCGGAATGGCCTGATAAAGAGATTCCTGCCATCATATCCGACATTATCCCTTTGAACCTCCAGTTCTGCTGGATGTGGACCCTTGCCCTGAAGATGTCGGCCCTGGAGAGGATGTCATACGCCCTTGCCAACCCCTCCGCATCCCTGAAGACCTGGTGCACGTTGCTCTCAATCCAGAGGAGAATCTCGTCAGGGTCCCTGTCAGACTCCCTGATAAGCTTCCTCGATGCATTGATGTTCCTGGAACCGAATATCGTCGGCAGCATGCTGAAAATATTGGACTCCCTCTCCCTGAAGCCCAGACTCTCCATATCCCCTGATGTGAGGGACTTCCTTCCCATCGAGACTATCTGGAGGTCGAATATCGCTGACCTCATGTCGCCCTGCGACCACCTCGCAAGGCCCTTGATTGCATCCTCATCAAACCCTATTCCTTCCTTCTTACATATCTCCCTGAGCATCTTCTCTATGGAGGGTGTCATCACCTTATTGAACTTCACCATGGTCGAGACCTTCCTCAGGGGCGAGAGCCTGGTATTCCAGGCATCGTTCGCGATGACTATGACAGGGAACGAGGAGTCCTTTATTATCCTGATTATGGAGGGAATCCCCCCGCGGTCGCTCCTTCCTGATATGCCGTCAACCTCGTCTATCAGGATTAGCTTCCCCTTATGGAACATTGAATGCGTCCTGCTCGCATCCGAGAGCAGGGAATCAATCCCCTCTGCTGTCCGCTTGTCAGAGGCGTTCATCCTTATCAGCTGCAGGTTTCCTTTCTTCGCAATGATTTCTGCAAGGAGCGTCTTCCCAGAGCCGGGCGGGCCGTGAAGGAACAGCGCCTTGCCCTTCCTCCAGCTGGACATCCAGCCAAGGGTATCGGATACCGCCTTCCCCTGCCCCACTATCCCTTCGGGATGGTCGGGAGCATATTTCTCTGTCCACAATTGCATTATTCCCACCACTAGAAATTGGAGGTATGCTATAAATTGTTGAAGATTTGGCATAGTTTTAAGCCACGAGATAAAATATTGTCTATGGCCAGGGACAGGAGAATGAAAAGGGTATCCATCGGCATAGATTCATCAGATAACCTCAGGTATTCTATGGTTGTGGCTGGCCCAGAAGATTACGTAAACCGATTTTATGAGAACATGTCAAAGATATTAAGCCAGTATAATGTCAAGGTAATGCATTTCAACGAGATAGACAAAAGGATTCTTAAGAAAGCGAGCAGAGCTTTGGCAGAACTAATAAACAGCTACAAAAAAATATTGTTCATGGTATTTGAACACAAAAAACCTGCTGGCAAACCTTATAGAGGATATTTTCTGAACCATGTCCCAGAAAAGATGGCTGAGTACCTCAAATCCTTTGATAACAGAAACCGATTACTTCTGATTGATGTTCATGATGATTATAGGGTTCCTGGAATAACTGATTCTACAAAGCTCTTCATGGATAAGTTGATAAGAAAAACGTCAAGACATATTAGCAAGGACGATATTGGTATTAAGATAATCCCCAATGGGAAGGTTAGTTTTGAATATTCTTCGAAAATACTTAGCAAAGATGGAAATTATATGAAGATTAGAATCCGTTGCATGAGCCAAAGAAATTCAAAGCCAATCAACATAGCAGACATGTCTTTAGGATTCTTCAAGACATACAGATTTTTGGTAAGGGAGAAAATAAAATTCAGAAGAATATAACTCCTAGTAGCGTCCCTATAGGGACACTACTGGAGGCTCCGCCCATGATAGCGGCGAACCTTTATAGTGCATTTCAGGTTACGCTGATACCAGACGATACCCTGAAACACTTGGCTCTAATGATTAATTAGGTGTTCAATATTTAAATCTATGTTTTACGAGTGAACTATTCATTGCCCTTGATGTAGCTGTAAGCGGACTCTGCAGCAACGGCTCCCGTCCCTGCGGCGACCACAATCTTCTTGGAGGGTGTCGTGGTGCAATCGCCTGCGGCGAACACTCCGCTCACGTTGGTCTTCTGGTAGCAATCGGTCTCTATGAAACCCGCCTCATTGATTTTGACACCGAGCCCTTTCGCGAGCTCTGACGTGGGGACTGTCCCCAAAGCAACGAACACCCCATCGGCAGGGACCTCCTTCTCCTTGTTCGTCTTCTTGTTGAAGAGAACGACTGACTTCACCATCTTGTCTCCCTTTATCTCCTTGGTTATGGTGTCCCACTCTATCTTTATCTTCTTCCTGAAGAGCTTCTTCTGCCAAGCCTCAGCCGCACGAAGCTCGTCCCTGCGGTGGATAATCGTGACGTCAGAGCCAATCTGATTCAAAAGAAGGGCATACATCGCGGCAGAATCGCCTCCTCCAAGGACGAAGGTCTTCTTCCCCCTGAACAGCGGGGCATCGCAGGTCGCGCAGTAGGATACGCCCTTCCCTGCGAAAACGTCCTCTCCCTTTACCAGGGACTTCCTGTGCTTTGCCCCTGTAGCGAATATGATGGTTTTTGCCTCTGCTCCTCCCTTCTCTGTCTTCACGGAAAAAACCTTCCCTGATTTTTTCACAGAGATGACCTTCTCCTCCTTCAGCTCCACACCCTTCTTCTTTGCGTGGGACCTGAACGTCTCCTCGAGCTCAATGCCGGGTATGCTCTCAATCCCGGGCCAGTCCTCTATTAACGTGGCCTCCTCCACCTGAGTCAGGGAGCCGGGGTCACCGAAGACTATGGCCTTGAGGTTCCTCCTGACTGAGAATATTCCCGCTGTCAGGCCTGCCGGGCCTGAACCTATTATGGCAACGTCATGCATTCACGTCCCTCCAATCTCAACGAGCGGCTTCCCTCCGCTCATCCCTTTATTCTCTATGATTAGTCTATAAATCCCTTTGCTGAATTCCAGGCCCCCTTCTATGTCAACCCCGGGGTAATGGAGAATCAGCCTTATCACGTACTCTGTCCCCAGGCCGAAGGCAAAGCTCGGGGTTATCCTGCGGAAAAAATCCCCGCTCTCTATCAGGCCCATGCGATTGTCTATAACCTGCCAGTCCCCTTCAGTGAACGCGAGCAGGACCCTTGAATTGACCAGGGGCTGGACGATTCCTATGGTGTGGTTTCCAGGCCCTCCGGCCGTCCTGACGTAATCGCCGGACATGGACGTAAGGCCTGTAACAACCGATGAATAAGATGCTATGAAGAGGGGATTTGACATATATGTCATGTCAGGAACCCCTGCGGAGGGCATCACGCCTTCCCCTGGGATATAAACGTCATTGGCCGTGTTGTTGACGACCACGTCAACGTGAAGGCTGGACTGCGCAGAGACCACAGGAACCATCACCAGCAGGAACAGGACAAACAAACCCCTCATGCAGAAGTATTCGTTTCCTTTATTAATAATCCTTCTCACCATGAAACCACCCTCATGCTCACGGGACCCGAACCCTCCATCACGTCCTTGACGGTCTCCCTAACGTAAACGTTGATGTCCCTGGGAACGTCCTGCCCATAGTAGTAAGACCCCCCGCCCATCTCCCACTCCACCCTGAAGTCCCTGTTTATCCCGAGGAGCAGCGCGAAGTGGACGGGTGACATCGTTATCATGTCCACAATCCTGGATTCGGATACCATTTCCCTCGTTTCAGCGACCATGGGTATGCTCTGGTTCGCTTCTGAGGGTTCCAGCACGCTGTCGCACCTCGCGGGGACCTCCAGGTCAGCGTAAAGGACAGAGAACTCATTGTCACCAACAGAGAGCTCAGCCTCCCAATATAGCCTGTCATCTGAGAACATGCAGCTGAGGGACTCTCCGTTTGACATCACGATGACCGATTCTTTCGTCCCGTTGGGCCAGGCATTGTCAAGATACAAAACCCCCGTCCCCTCTGTGGAGGAATCGTAAACGACAGGAAGGACCCAGACCTTCTCTGTCAGGAAATCCGTTATCTTCTCGTTTATGGAGTCCAGGTCTCCTGCAACGCTGGGGACGTCTGCAAAAATACCGAAATAATACACGAAAGACCATGAGACGAATGCTATGAACACCCCAATGGCAACTACCCAATCAACATTCATAAGACCCCTTAATACTTTGATGTTTTGATTAATAATAGAATCTTTTACATGAACCCTTTTTATTGTTCGGGAACTAAACAATATCATGGACGCGTGGGTGGCCATAAGCGTGATTGGGGACCCCAGGACATGGGCAGCCATAGGCTCCCTGATAGCGGCTTTCTACGTCATCCTCAGGGTCTTCTGTCCGGACGACTGGCTGGAGGGAGACCGCCGCTGGATAAAGGTCTTCTCCCTGGTTTTCTCGCTCAGCCTCCTTACCACGCTCTTTGCAGTCTATGCGATGAAGACGACCCTAGACATAGAGCGTCCCTGCACGCCATGCACCAGTCCTGAGATGTCCGCATGCAACCCCTACTGCAGCTTTGACGGCTGGGACTCATCCTTCCCCTCAGGCCATGCGGCCACCGCATTCGTCGGCCCGACGCTCATCTACCTGATGTTCAGGAGGAGGTGGATTCTTTCGCTGTTCGGAATCTCGTTCCTTGTTGCCCTTTCCCGGATAGCGATGGGAGTCCACACCCCAATCGATGTCGCCGTTGGAGCAATAATCGGCTTCACCATAACCAGCGTCTTCTGGAGAATAAGGGCAAGGATACCCGTCTTCGGCATCCAGTAGGAGGGTTTATAACTCTCTAACTTGACGAAATCACCAACTTACCGGGACATTTTATCACCAAAACAGCACAAAGCAGCCCCTTCCCCATGAACGAAACCTTTATAAACCCTATCTGTAACTATATATTAGTGACAAATAATAGTCACTGGGGTGGGACCATGAACATA
>CAYMDJ010000042.1:0-7568 GCA_964389315.1 uncultured archaeon | reverse complement strand
ATGACGTGCTCCCGGCATCCTACTTCGGTGACGGCGACGAGGTGAAGTGCTACGTTGAGGTGTTCGACGGGGAAGGCAATGATGACTCTGACTATGGACGGCTCTGGGTAGGTGAGGACGGAGGGGACGATGACTGCAACATAGACCTCTTTGACCTTGACGTTGATGACGATGAGATAACATTCAAGATAAAGAACAAGGGGGCGCAGGACGAGGACGTGACCTACAGGATATACATCGATGATGATAAGGAATACCAGAGGACGGTCCAGGTAGATGAGGGCGACACGAGGACCTTCTATTACGATGATTATGATTTCGATGACGATGACCATGAGTATGAGATAGAGGTCCGCGCAGAGGCGGACTGCGGAGACACGGAGACCGAGAGGATATGGTACCAGAGAGGAGAGGGATACTCAGGAAGCTGCGGCGTCCAGATAAGGAACCTCGACTACACTCAGAGTATTGGCGTAGGCGGATATGCCTCTGTTGAGGCCCAGGTCAAGAACACCGGAAGCGTGAAGAGATACATGACCATGAGAATCTACCTTGACGGTGTCCAGACAGGGATGACCTCGTTCTGGCTTGATGAGGGCTCAAGCGTCGTGAAGAGCATAAGCTTCCGCCCGTCCGTTAGCGGGACCAAGACCCTCAAGGTAACGGTGGACGCGACCTGCGGCGCCAGTGACACGGTCTACGGGACGATGTACATAGGAACGTCACCGGGCCCTTCTCCCGGAGCGTGCAACTACAACGGCGTTTGCGAATACGGCGAGAGCTGGAACAACTGTCCTTATGACTGCTCGCAGCCAGTCATTGATGACCAGGGACCGACATGGGTGGACATAAGGCCTTCGTCCCTTGATGTAAACCAGTACAAGTCAAAGATAATCACCATAGACATAGATTCGTTCGTTTCCCAGGAGTTCCAGATAACAGTCAGCGGCCTGCCAGAAGACTGGACAGATTACAAGCCTGCCGTTTGGGTTGACGGGCAGAAGAATGCATACGTGTTCGTTTCGCCCAGGCAGGGAGGCCACTACCAGTTCATGGTGAGCGTGAGGTCGGTGACAGAGGGGATAACGTATAACAAGCAGGTTGACATGTTCGTTGCCGCTCCCGGAGAGAGCGGGACCATGGATGGGTTTACGGGAATGATCACGGGAACGCTTTCCAATGCATGGACCGTCCTGATAATCGTGATAGTCCTCTCAGGCGTGGTGGTGTATTTCGCCAGCAGGAGGCTCAAGCACCAGCATGAGGTGAGGATGATATCGTTCCCTAGGAAAAGCAACCTTTGAGCCAAGGAAACGCTTAAATGCTTTTCCCTGATGTGTTTAAAAAATTTAACAGTGAAATATATGAACATGGATAAAAGGTTTTGGGTAGTGATGCTCATTCTTTCAGTTGTTCTAATTCCGCCGGCTTCTGCATCCAATGGTGTAGGGCTGTCCGTCAATACCCTGCAGCACCCTCCTGATTACATCTCCACATGCCCGGACAGGGTCCTGAGCGAGATAGAGGTCATCGTCACCAACACAGGCTCAGAGACCGATGGCGTGACGCTGACGCTTGACTGGCCAGAAGACCTGGGGTTCATAAAGCCATACGTCATGCTCGCTTCAGGGGAATCAAAGAGTGTTGACCCATTCTGGATAACCGTTCCTTTCAACCTCGAGCCAGGGACCTATTACGCGACCATAACCGCGGAGTCCGGGATGTCGGGCAAGAGCGTGTCAGAGACCATAACCATAGAGGTCATGGACTGCCACGGAGTGGAGCTTAACGTCCTTGATGATTACAGGAAAACCTGCTCGGAAACGGCTGAGCCGGCAAACTACGAGTTCACCCTGAGGAACACGGGAACATGGCAGGAAACCATTGGCCTTTCTGCCTCGGTGAGCTGGATTGAGTTCTCAGAGAGCGTTGTCACGCTGGGCGCTGGTGAGAGCAGGATAATAGCAGCTTCCCTAAACCCTCCAAAGGGAACGGGATACACAGAGGTCGTAGTGACGGCTAGGTCAAGGGACTCATACGCGCAGGATTCGGGCATCCTCAAGGTGGACCCCAAGGACTGCTACAATGCGAAGGTTGAGATGCAGCCGATAGAGGATGACATATGCATCGGGGAGTATGCGGAATTCAACGTGATAATCACCAACACAGGGACAGAGGACGACACCTTATCTGTGTCAACCTCTGCTGACTGGGTCGTTTCCGGACAGGAGACCATGGAGGTTCCGGCCGGGGAGAGCAGAACAGTGGAGATTCTGGCAGCACCGGACATCACCGGTGTCTCGACTTTCAGCGTCACGGTGAGGTCGCTTGCAGACGACGGCTTTGTCAGGACCGTAACAGGCGCTGTCAACTCAGATGACTGCAAGGGCGTTGCAGTGATAGCATACCCCTCGGAGACAGAGGCATGCAGGGGCGAGGATGCTGTCTTCACAGTTACCATAAAGAATACCGGCGCGCTGGAGAACACCTTCCAGCTTTCTGTTGATATAGGGGAGTTCGAGAGCAATGCCATAACCCTTCCAGGAGGGGCATCGGCTGACATAGAGCTGGTAGTTGACACCTCAGGGATTGAGGACGTCCAGAGCATAAGGATAACCGCAACGGACGGTCAGGTTTCTGACAGCTCTGACGTGAGGATTCACGTCACCACATGCTATGATGCAGAGCTCCTGGTCACCCCGGAGGTCGTCTATACGTGTTCATATTCAGAAGTCCTTTACACCATGACAGTGGATAACATGGGTGGGATGGCAGATGTATATACACTCAGCTACAATGGGGAGAGCACGGTAATCTCCCTGAACGCAGGGGAATCTGGCCAGGCAGAATACACCTATCCGGTTCCTGAGATGGACGAGGGTGTCTACATGTTCACGGTAGGGCTTGAATCAGAGAACGGAGTCTCCCTTTCAGGTTCCGCAGAGATAAACGTCCTTCCTCTTGGTGACTGCTATGGCGTTGACGTCCACAACGGGGACGGTGCCGTTGACGTAGGAAAGGTGAGCGTAGTTGAGATAACGGTAGAGAACAAGGGAGAGCAGGAAGACACGTGGTCAATAAGCTTCGAGGGCCCTGAATGGGCATACGTGGAGCCGGAAGAGGTTTCGCTCGGGCCTGGAGAGAAGGACGTGGTTTATCTTTACCTTTCACCCCTCTACGGGACAGGAGAGGGTTCCTACGCGATAACGGTTTATGCTGAGTCAGGCCAGTCAAGCGATGAGCTTCTGATAAACGCGAACGTCCCCTCTGGCTTCACTCCCCCTGAAGGTCAGGAAAACGACTCAGGATGGAACGAGAGCGAGTTCGTTGACGTGGTGATCGAAGATAATGCAACCACAGGCGACGGGATAACCGGCCAGCAGATACTGGAGAGGCCCGCCTGGAAGACTGTCGTGGTCGCAGTCATTGCAATAATAATCATACTGATTCTGATAATAAGGTTCGTCTTCCTTTTCAGAAAGTAGGCACCTTTTCAAGAAAACTCAACACAGAAGGTTTATCCTTGCAATCTCCCCGTAAAGCTCTGGCCATGACCAGACGCTCTTGGCAACGTGCGGCTCCACGTCCACATTTTCGTTGTATGGCCACCTAAACATGAACCGGTAGGGAACGATTTCAATTAATGATTCCAGCTTGTCCAGGTCGTCATCAGCGTATACAATAAGACCACTGCACGCTTCCCTCTTGTCGTCTCCATGTCCGACTGCAGTAACATGCAAATCCAGTCCGTATTTTCTCATCTCAGGCACTAGAACATCCATCTCTTCCTGGTTCTTGGATGTGATTATCCTTATGTTATGGCCGTTTTCACTCAGCATTTGTATGTATTCTATTGCTCCAGGAACTGGATTGATTATGGGACCGACCTTCCTGCTCGAAAAGATGCATTCTTGGAGTTCAGTATATTGGTCATCGGTTAGGAGGCTCTCTCCTACGGCATACTCTCTCTTGCACTTCTCCGGGGGTATGTCAACCCCGAAAAGCCTCCTTGCCCACTCTCTCTTGAGCGGTATGGGGTCGTTGACCACTCCATCAAGGTCCAGCCCAATGTCCATTATAATAGAATGAAGGATAATGTTTTATGCTTTAAGGTCTTACAGTCGTTCCTGCCTTTCCATCCAGAGCCTTCAATGCCTTCTCAGGGGAGGTTATAATGACTTTCTTGCCGCCGTGGGTGAGGAACCTTATCGCGGCCTCTATCTTGGGGCCCATGCTTCCGGGAGGGAAGTGTCCCTCCTTCAGGTATTTGCGCGCCTCCCTGACGCTCAGGGACCTGATTCTCTCCTCCGTTGGGGAGGCGTAATCAAGGCAGACCTCGTCCACGTCAGTGAGCATCATGAGCGTGGAAGCCCGCAGCGAGCTCGCCAGCCTTTCTGCTGCCAGGTCCTTGTCAATAACCGCCCCCATGCCCTCCAGCCGGTTCCTTCTGATGGCTACTGGAATTCCTCCACCACCTGAAGCGATAACAAGGGTGCCGGAACCCATGAGTTTCCTTATTTCCTCAATCTCCACTATCTCCTTGGGGTCGGGTGAAGCGACCACCCTGCGAAACCCTCTGTCTGAGTCCTTCTTCCTTCCAGGTCCGGGTTCCTTGTAGAAGGGGCCGATGAACTTGGTTGGCTTCCTGAAAGCCGGGTCTTTGGGGTCAACTATCGTCTGGGTGACCAGGGAAACCACGCTTATCCCTGGGATGACGTTCTTCATTGACCTCTGGAGAAGGTAGCCAATCTCTCCCTGGCTCTGGGCTCCGCAGACGTCAAGCGGCATTGGAGGGGCAAGGCCTTTGGCAGCTTCCTGCTGGAGGAGTATGTCACCTACCTGGGGGCCGTTCCCGTGGGTGAGAACAACCCTATACCCTCTCCTTATTATCCCCGCTATCTGTCTGCAGGATTCCTCAACGTTCTCCACCTCCTCGTGTATGGAGAACTTCTCCTTTGCAGAGAGCAGCGTGTTCCCCCCAAGGGCAATAATAATGGTCTCCTTCCTGGAACGGGTCCCTGGCATATTAATAATTGGGCGGAGGGGGTATAAATTGAGTGAACACCCTGTATTTTTATTTCTTTATGTGAAAATGTTGTTAAGGTGCTCTGATGAGGAGGGTTGAGTTCTCGGGACTGGTCCTCGTGATAGCGGGGATGCTCATCCTGATAGGCTACAGCCTCTGGGTCTTCCTTACCGTTGAGAACGTCCCACTGATAGTGAGGATAGGGATAGTGGGAATCCTCCTGGGAATAGCCGTAATCCTCACGGTTCTCGTGATAGAGAGGCTCAGGGAACTCAGGGGTGAGAGGGGCCTCTTTGACTGAGAGGAAACATCAGTTTTTATTTCAGGCATCCAATAATTCATTGGTGATGTCTTGGTAAACCCCTTCCTGCTCGGCAGCGGAATAGGAATGGTCCTCGTTGGGATAATCTCCGTCGTCTGGTGGAAAAGAAAGTCTGGCGTTGAGATGAACGTGTTCTTCTACGGGGGGATTGTCTGGCTTATTGCCATAGCAATAAAGGGCGTGATGGACTACACGCTGAGCCCATTCCTGTATGATTATTTCTCCCTCTATGGAATATTGGCTCTCCTTGTGGCGAGCGGAGTTTACGTCGGCTTGAGGACAGGTCTTCTGGAGTCAGGGATTAGCTACCTGTTCGTTATAAGGTCGAGGCTCAGGAGGGTGGGGTGGAAGGAAGCAGTCTCATTCGGCGTAGGTTTCGGCGCTGCAGAGGCAATATTCCTGGGGCTCTCCTCCTTCACGAGCATCCTTGTCCTCGTTATGTTTCCTTCAATCATCGAATCCCTGCCCATGGAATACCAGCTGCAACTGATTTCGCAGCTCGAACTGGGAACAGAGATAATATTCGCGCCGATACTCGAGAGGGCATTCGTCCTGATTGCCCACGTCTTTGCTGCGGCCCTGGTCTTCATGGCAGTGCGCTCTAGGAAGATTGGCTATCTTGTTCTGTCCATTCTATACAAAACCCTGCTTGACGGGATTCTCCCATGGCTGAGCTACACAATGGGCGCATATGACATTGTATCCATTTATCTTATGGAAATCCCAATAATCATAATAGGGCTTATAGGATACTTTGGCGTGAGGTGGCTCAGGCCGAGGTTTGAGGGAACGAGCATAACAGGAAAGGTAAAGCTCGGGCTCAGGAAAGCCTGAATCATGTTAAGAATGGAGGTAATCAAATGGCATTCAGGGAACTTAAGGCAATAGACGTGATGTCAATGGCAACCTTGACCGCCGTCATAGCAGCCATATGGGGCTTTTTTATGGGAATCATTGCAGCCATGGGCGTTGGCAGTATGATGCCTGCTCTTGGTGCAGCGACCATATTCGGCGGATTTGCGGCAATAATCTTTACACCGATAATGGCTGCGATAATCGGATTCGTCGGGGGAGCCATAACGGCATTCATCTACAACATCGTTGCCCAGAAGGTAGGCGGAGTGAAGCTGGACCTTTAGGTACCGGCATCACAAAAGGCGTTAGGGTCAGTGGTATGAAGAACCTGATTTCAATAGCGGACATGAGCCGTTCGGAGATAGAATCAGTGTTCAGACTTACTGACAGATTAAGAAAAGACCCCTTCAAACCCCTCCTTAAGAACAAGGTCCTGGCGATGATATTCGCCAAGCCTTCCACGAGGACGAGAACATCCTTCACCGTTGCGATGAACCATCTCGGGGGGAGCGCCATTTACCTTAGCAAGGACGACACCCAGCTTGGAAGGGCAGAGACCATAGGGGACACGGCAAGGGTGATGTCCCGTTATTGTGATTTCATCCTGGCAAGGCTCTTCCTGCACAGGAACATCCTTGAAATCGCGGACAAGTCATCCGTTCCTGTGATAAACGGCCTGACAGACCTCCTCCACCCGTGCCAGGCCCTGACAGACCTCTACACGGTCAAGGACAAGCTCGGCTCCCTGAAGGGAGTAAGGCTTGCGTATGTGGGGAACGCAAGGAACAACGTGACGCATTCCCTGATGCACTGCTGCAGGAAGCTCGGGGTAGGGATGAGGATTGGCTGCCCTGACAAGCTAAGGCCGGACCCGGGGATAATGAAGGAGTCTCCAGCTCTGTTCTTCAGGAGCCCGAAGGATGCGGTGAAGAAAGCCGATGTGGTTTATACAGACACCTGGATTTCGATGGGGCAGGAGGATAAGGCAGCCTCCCTTACAAGGGCTTTGAGGCCCTACCAGGTCAACAAGTCCCTCCTAAAGAACGCGAAGAAAGGAGCTATCGTGATGCACTGCCTTCCCGCGCACAGGGGATATGAAATAACAGATGACGTCATGGACGGAAAGCAGTCAGTTGTCTTCGACCAGGCAGAGAACCGTCTCCATGTCCAGAAGGCCATCCTCGTGATGCTCAAGTAGGCATTGCACAAACTCTTATTTAAGCAGTTCCTTTAGCTTGCTGATAAGGCCAGTCGATTTACTTATGGATTCCATCGCTGTCTGGAAGTCCATCCTCCTGCCATAATATGTGAGCGAATTTCTCTTGAAGCGCAAATCATCAAAAGCCCTGAACAGGTCGTCCCTTT
>CAYMDJ010000041.1:0-7689 GCA_964389315.1 uncultured archaeon | reverse complement strand
AGAACGCTACAGCAAAAAAACGTGAAAGGATTCCGACAATCCCTCCCGGGGCTCTGGAACTTTTAAGCCAGGCTTCTAAAAAATTAGAATGAGGAAGACCTGTCTGGTGCTTGTCGCGATTCTTATCGTTGGCGCTTTTTCAGCAGGTCTTTTCATGGCCGGACTCTTTCCCGGTGGAATAACAGGCAACATCGTCGGGCAGCAAGCATTTGTCACCAACGTGCTTGACGGAGACACCCTGGAGATTCAGGACGGCCAGAGGGTCAGGCTTCTGGGAATAAACACCCCCGAGAAGGGGCAATCCCATTACAGCGAAGCAACCCAGACACTGAAAGGGCTTGTCCTGAACAGGAGCGTTCTGATGGAATATGACCAGAGCGACAGGGACAAGTACGGAAGGATGCTCAGGCACGTGTACGTGGATGGGGAAAACGTTGGAATGGTTCTGTTAAGGAAGGGTTATGCAAACACCTTTTTCGTTTCGCCTGACCTGAAACATATGGAAGAGTTCAAGCAGGCAGAGAAATACGCAGAGGAAAGGGGGCTTGGGATATGGAGCAGGTCGAGATATACGGATTGCATAGGAATACCGTACTTCAGATACAATGCCGATGGTGATGACAAGGAAAACCTGAACGACGAATATGTCAGTTTCATGAATACGTGCAGTTTCGCGATAAGCATGAAGGGCTGGACGCTGAAGGACGAGGCCACTCACATATACGAATTCCCTGACTTCACCCTTGCTGCACAGCAGACCGTGACTTTATACACAGGCTCTGGCTCTGATTCTTCTGACGAGCTCTACTGGGGGGAGACGTGGTCTGTATGGAACAACGACGGAGATACACTGTACATGTGGGATTCTGATGGCAGCCTGGTTCTTGCGTATGGATATTAAAACCGGCTGGCTTGCTTTGGGGCTCTCTGGTCCTGTCCTTACAGGAAACTTTATATACTATAGTATACTATAGTATGTTATGGCAACTACAATCCAGATAACGCAGAAACTGCAGAACGAGCTCATGGAGCGCAAGATGTCAGAAAGCGAGACCTATGAAGAGGTTATCTGGGACATCATTGAAGACACTATGGAAATCTCAAGTGAGACAAAGAAGGAAATAGAGAAGGCCAGGAAGGAGATAAAGGAAGGGAAGCATTACACGCTTGAGCAGGTCAGGCGGGAGATTGAAGGCTGATGTATAACATCCTCTTTTCTCTGAGCGCAAAGAAACAGCTACAGAAACTTGACAAAAAGACCCAGAAGCACATAATTGCCGTCCTTGAGAGGATAAGAATCCGCCCGGAGAGGTTCGTCAGGAAACTAATAGGAGACCCTGGATACAGGCTCCGCGTTGGTGATTACAGGGTCATAATGGACATAGACAAGGGAAACCTCCTCATACTCGTGATTAAGATAGGGCACAGGAGAAGCATATACAGAAGCTGACTTCCATATCCCTGGGCTCTCTGTTTTTAAGGCACTGAAACAAATGGAACCATGTATCTCATCTTTTTTACCATTGCACTGGTGTGCTTTGCCTTCCATACGGCAGTCCATGTGCTGGAGCATTTCAAGAGAATGTCAATGAATAAAGGCATTCACATCTCTATCGGAATCTCAATGTTCTTCGGCTGGTTCTCCTATTTCTACATATCCTTCAGCGGGTTCTCCATTGCAAACCTGGCGATTCTGAATTATGCAGGTTTGTTCATTCTTATAGCTGGCCTTTACCTCTTCTTCGTCTCGCACGCCAGGGTCCACAAGAGGATGCACAGCGGAAAGGGGAAGCTCGTCACAGACGGGATCTACAGCCGCCTCCGCCATCCGATGTATCTTGGAGAAATCCTGATGCTTCTGGGGGCACCGATATTGGGACAGAGCCTTCTTACCATTTTCCTGTCGCCGATATTCATAGTCCAGATACTCATCTGGCGATACCTTGAGGAGAAGGAACTGGTCAAGGAATTCCCTGAGTACAGGGAATACAGGAAGAGGACATTGTTTTAGGCAAAGCAAGGACTGATTCTCTGTTTTTTTAAGAACCAAGCCAAGAGATAACAATGAAAGAGGCCATGTTCTACAAGAGGCTCCCTGAAAAGAAGGTCCAGTGCTTCCTCTGTCCGAGGAGGTGCGTCATCCTTCCGGGAAAGCGGGGTTTCTGCAGGGTTAGGGAAAACCAGGGAGGAAGATTGATGTCCCTTGTATACGGCCAGCTCTGCTCCATGGCAATAGATCCCATAGAGAAGAAGCCGCTCTTCCATTTCGCGCCGGGTTCCAGATGCCTCTCTGTCTGCACCGTGGGGTGCAACCTGGACTGCCAGTTCTGTCAGAATTCCGATATTTCTCATCCCAATCTTTCCAGTCAGCCGGCTTCGCCGACTGCAAATACTCACAGTTCCCAAAACGATATTCTTGGGGAGGACGTCCCTCCAGAGGAGATTGTCAGCCATGCGGTGAGAAGCGGGGTCGGGGGGATTGCATACACTTACACGGAGCCCACCATATTCTTCGAGTATGCCCTTGACACCATGAAGCTCGCAAAGAAGAGAAACCTTTACAACGTCTGGGTTTCCAACGGATACACCAACCCCGAGCCCGCGATGCAGGCCAGCAAATATCTGCATGCGATAAACGTTGACATCAAGGGTCCCGAAAGGTTCTACAGGAAGCTCTGCAACATCCCCAATGAGAAGGCGATAAAGGATGCCCTGCTGGTGTACAGGGAGCAGAAGGTCTGGATAGAGATAACAAACCTCATGATTCCCGGCTGGAATACCGGAAGGAAGGACACAGAAACCCTCTGCAGATGGGTCGTGAAGAACCTGGGCGAGGACACACCAGTCCATTTCTCCAGGTTCCATCCTTCCTTCCGTATGATGGATGCCAAGCCAACGCCAGTCAGGACGCTGGAAGAGGCAGAGAGGATAGCGAGGGGGATTGGTCTCCGCTGGGTGTACATAGGCAATGTCTGGGGTCATGGAGGGGAATCCACCACCTGTCCGTCCTGCGGAAAGAAGCTGATATCAAGGGACGGCCTCTCGATAAGGAGGACCATCCTGAAATGCGGGTGCGGTGAAAAAGTTCCAATTGCGGGAAGGAAGTGGGCGAGGCTCTGATGCGGTTCGGCTTCACACCCTTCCTAAGTTCATTATAATGCAACTATCAGGTAGTAACACACCAAAAAGCTTATAAATGTTCGCATCATATTCTTACCATGCCCAAAGGAAACATTCAGTTCAAGGAGATGCAAATTAAACCAGCCACTTCCAGCTATCAGTCCCTCGGGGCAGAATACGGCCGTCCGGTCTATCCCATTAAATATTCGCCAAGCCTTACAAGAACAAGAAAGGATTATTACAATTCCAGAGAGGAAGCGCCAGGGGGTTCCAGGGTATCCCTTGCTTCAGAAGAATTGGCGATACAGCTCGGTATTGAAAGGGCAGGAAAGGACCCGAGGGAAGCGGCAGTATTCAGGGACCTTTTCGGAAAAAACAAGGATAGTTGGTATGCATGGCAGTGGACAGATACAGGACTGAGGATACCAAAGGGCCACAAGCCAGATAAACACGAAACAGATCCTCAAGGAAGGAAATATTTCCCAAGGATTGTTTTAATAGGTGATGCGGAGGAAGGAGAGGTCCTTGTCCCTGAAGGAAGCGGAAGGGTAGTTGTCGACTGGGATGAGACATTCGGCATACCGAGAGTAACATCTAACAGGGAAGGTGACATGAAACCTGATAATCACACGACCCATTTCTGGTTTGACCCCAGTCCGAGAAAAGACGACAGGACAGGCAGATATGACGTAGCCGTTGCCCGCGGGGGCGACTGGCGTCACGATGGACACGAGAGGTGCCTCGGCGTCGATGCGTACTACGAGCGCTGGCGTGCGGACGACAATGGCGGTGTTCGCCATGTTCAGGGTTCGCTTCCTGAAATCGAAAGAAGCTTGCAAGAATCAACCCAAAAGATTTTGAGCAAGCGCTTCTGGAAAGAATAAGAGCCGATTATAATTCGCTGCCGCCAAAAGAATTCCAGGAAAAATACGATTTATAAGAAGCCTTCTCCAATATTTCATAGTCTTGGCCAGAGCCGGCTATATAGTAAAATATATGGCCGGCGAACCCTGAACTACATGCCTATTCATAGAAGAAGCCTTACGAGCTGATGACATGAAATACAGCGGCAACAGACAGTAGCCCTTTAACATTCATGCGGCGAAACCTGAAGCCGCAGTGTGATTTTGGTGAACAGGCTACCTGAACACCGTTGCCCGCAGGAGCAACTGGCATCACGATGAACATAGCGGCTTCGCTATCATAAACGAGAGGTGCCTCAACGTCAATGCGAACTACGAGCGCTGGAATGCGAAATCGTTCCCAAAACGACGCAAACGACAATGACGGTGTTCGCCAATAGCTCAGACTGGCCAGGACTTTTTATGAAAACACACAAGAACCTGTATGATAAATTATGTTCATACGAAAACCTATACGACGCTTTTAGGAAGGCAAGAAAGGGCAAGGGAAGCAGAGAGTATGTAAAAGAATTCGAGTCACGCCTTGAAAGCAACCTCATGCAGCTGAAGAGGGAGCTGGAAACCCTGACATATGTTCCAAAGCCCCTGAAGACGTTTGTGATAAGGGACCCTAAGACCAGGGTAATAGCCGCTTCGTGTTTCAGGGACAGGATAGTCCACCACGCCTTGTGCAACATTATAGAGCCGATGTTTGACAGGACGTTCATCCACGACTCGTATGCGAGCAGGAAGGGTAAGGGCACGCACAGAGCCATTGAGAGGTTTGACCGCTTCAAGAGGAAAGTGACGCAGAACGGCAGGAGATTGGATAATGCAAGGGACAGCAATATGGTAGTTGGCTATGTGCTGAAGGCGGACATAAGGCATTATTTCGCTTCTGTTGACCATAGGGTAATGATGGCAACAATAAGAAAGAGGATTGGGGACAGGAAAGTCCTGTGGCTGACAGGAAGAATACTGGCAAACCACAATCCAAGAACACCCAACAAGGGGATGCCGATAGGAAATCTGACAAGCCAGATATTCGCCAACATATACCTGAATGGGTTTGATTGTTTCGTGAAGCACGAGCTAAAGGCAAGACATTACATAAGATACCTGGATGATTTCGTGATTTTTGACAGAAGCATGGAGAGATTGATTGAATATAAAGAGAATATAAAGCGGTTCCTAAAAACCATAAGACTGGAGCTTCATCCTGAAAAATCCAACATAATCCCCCTTCACAAGGGCATCAATTTTCTCGGATTTAGGGTTTTCTATCATCACAAGCTCCTGAAAAAAAGCAACATGAAGCTGTTCAGAAAGAGGATGTCTGAACTGGAGGAATCATGCAGAAACGGAGAGATTTCAGAGCGCGTTTTGCGGGAGAAGATTAACGGCTGGATGGAATATGCAAGATACGGGAATACGCATAAGTTAAGATTGGGACTGATAAAGAATCTGATCTTAACTAATCTTTAAATATATCTGAGTCAAGGTGTTTCTATGGCAAAGCCAATGAAGGAGCAGGTCGAGAAAAGAGTGAAGGATGGCTGGATAAGGACGGTCATGGCCATAGAGGTCCTTGCTGTTTCAAAGGATGCGGCAAAGGAGGCCCTCGAGAAGCACGTGAAAAGGATGGAAAGGGAGGATGGAACGCTGGTCTCATTCAAGGATTTCAAGAAGGCAGAGGAAATGCTGAACCCCTTCCCCAACGTGCCGAAGGCATATTCATACGTGGTGGAGATGGAGGTCTTTGCAGTCAATTTCGACAGGCTGGTCTCCCTGGTGATAAACTACGCGCCCTCGAGCGTGGAGATAATAAGCCCCGAAAAGATAAGCATGGACATGGGAGAGGGCCAGGGAATCGTCAACACGGTTTCTGAGATGATTCACAAGTTCGCTTCTGTAGGCCTTGGTGGAATAATGGTAGAGGGAAAGGAAGAGGATTAGACTATTATCCTCACGTCGCCTGCAACTATCTTGTTATCGTAAGCGAAGAGCGGGTTTATGTCTAACTCTTTTATACCCGGTTTCTTCATGACGAGCTCAGAGACCTTCAGAAGGACGTTCTCTATGCCCTTTATGTTCGCGGGTTTCTTTCCCCTGATACCCTCGAGGATTTTGTAGCCCCTTATCTCACTTATCATCTCTTTGGCGTCCTTCCTCTTTAATGGGGCGAGCCTGAAGGAGACGTCCTTGAGGACCTCAACGAAGATTCCTCCGAGGCCGAACATTATGACAGGCCCGAACTGGGGGTCCTTCTTCAAGCCAACGATGAGTTCTGTCCCTTCTGGTATCATTTTGAAGACGTCCACCCCGTTTATTTTGGCCTTCCTGTCATATTTCTTCGCGTTCCTGATTATGCTGCGGAAACCCCTCCTGACCTCTTCCTCGTCTTCCAGGTTGACTAGAATCCCTCCCGCGTCTGTCTTGTGGATGATGTCAGGGCTGGATACCTTGAGGACGACGGGGTAGCCGAGCTTCCTCGCGCACAGGACCGCCTGGTTCTCGTTCCTTGCGGGAAGCCTCTTCGGGAAGGGTATCCCGAACTTTTTCAGGAGGGCTTCTGTCTTCTCCTGCGAGAGTTTCGCCATGTTATAGTATTTGAATCGGGGATAATAAATAACACAACCAGATAGCAATTGGTTATCTGACAGATTCTGCAAGCTTCCTCGCTGACCTGTCGTAAGTCTTCTCAGCATCCTTGGGGAAGAGGCAGCCAGGAATCTCTCCCCTCTCCCTGTGGTGGCGGACGCACTCACAGCACATCCCCTTCCTAGGGCATCCGGGATAGGTGCAGGTGCATCCCGTGAGGTTCTCCTCCCTGTTAGGGCAGTCCATGGATATTATTTATTACAGGACAATAAAATAGTAACATGGCCGAGAAAGCCGCAGGGTCTGCAAAAGCCAGCAGGTTCAGAGGTTTGAAGATAGAGTTCCACAAGCTGATGTGGGGCCTGATATTCGCGAACGTCATCGTCTTCCTCCTGGTCTTCTCCATGCCAGAGGCCATGCAGGCCTGGGTCTTCGAAACGTTCTCTTTTTCAGGCCCGCAGGCACTGGAGGTTTGGAGGTGGTTCACCTCGCTCTTCCTGCACGTCAGCGCTTCCCACCTCTTCTTCAACATGCTGGGTCTCTACTTCTTCGGAAAGGCCCTTGAGGATGACATGTCACCAGGGTGGTTCGGTGCCGCGTATCTGGTCTCCGGCCTGATAGGAAGCTTCGCTTACATGTTCACCAGCGCGATGCCCGTCGTGGGAGCCTCAGGATGCGTGTTCGGTGTGATGGGTGCGGCCATGTTCATCAACCCCATAAAGAGGATACATCTCTACATCTTTCCCCTGCCGCTCGGCATCGTCGCGATATTGTTCGTGATATTCGAGTCAATGGCCGTATTCTTCCAGCCAGAGGCGTTCGCGGAGGTAACGAGCGGCGTCGCCAACGTGGCTCACATAGGAGGCGTGATAACGGGAACGATGTTCGCCTTCTTCTACTCCCCCAAGAGGGCTGTCAAGGGCTTCTTCGTCCTGGGATTCCTTCTTCTCCTGCTGGTTATACTCTCCCCGCTGTTCGCCCTGCTAGCCACCTTTGCAGGGTTCATCCTCCAGGCAATAGACCTCATCGTTGGATTCATCCTCTACGGGATAGCAAGCCTTCTCTC
>CAYMDJ010000040.1:0-7767 GCA_964389315.1 uncultured archaeon | reverse complement strand
AATTGTCCAGGTCTGTTAAATACATTCGTCTGGCAGATGACGACATTTATAGGTCTGGTGATAATATTAAGCATGAGATCGGCTTTGCTTCTCGCAGCTACCGTGGCAGCCCTCCTCGTTAGCGGCTGCGTGTCCAGCTACACCTTCGGGCAGGGCATGAGCGAGCTGGAATCCATAGAGGGCAGGTATCTCGACCCGAACGGGAGCGTGGTCAGGGGAAGCCTGAAAGGCCTGGCATCGGAGCTGGATGTCTTCAAGGCAAGGATTGACAGCCAGCCAGAAACCGAGGACATGAGGGCGCTCTCCATCTTCACTGACTTCAAGATAAGCTACTACCTCCTTCTCGATTCGCTCGAGAGCCTCAGCCAGGCATCTGTGGAGGCAAGCTGCTCCAACCCCTCTGCCATCGACGAGCTCGTTGACTCCTCGGGGAGCGTCTGGTATCACAGCGAGAAGATATCCGGAGACATACAGACCCTTATCGATGAGTATTCCATTTACATGGGGAACGAGACCCTGTCTGGCATGGAGATCCTCAGGGAGTCCATAGACGAAAGCACCAGTCTTCTCATGGAGAGGGTCGACGAGAGGATACAGTTCCTTTCAAACTGTTCGGGGGTTTAGATGTTCGCTATTCTCTTCTGGTTCATCGTCATTGCGAACCTCGGAGGGTTTGTCTACGGGATGTTCTACTACTCCGCTCAGTTCCTCTCAACCAATCCCCTGCTCTGGCTCTTCGTTCCCGATTGCCCTCTCGCGGCCCTCCTCATTGGAATGGCGTTCCTGAGCAGGTGCGGCTCCCTCAATATGTCCTTCCTCCATCCGTTCTCCAAAAGAAGGACAGACCTCTCCTGGTTCTGGTTCCTTGCCTTCGTCATGGCGATGAAGTACGGCTTCTGGACGGTCTTCGTCCTCTCTGCCTACTCCCCCTTCTACTTCACCCCAGCCAGCTCCCTGCTTTACTCCGTTCTGTTCGCCTCCCACGTCTTCCTATTCTTCGAGACCTTCCTCCTGGTTGGCAAGATAAAACCAAGAGCCTGGTTCCTCATCCCCACGCTGGGCTTCCTCCTCGCCAATGACCTCTCTGACTACCTGCTTGGAACCCACCCCCCATTGCCAGAAGCCTCGCTAGGGTTCATGTTCCCTGCCACTGTCTTCATGACCCTGGCCTTCACCGCCCTGTCCTATTTCGTGCTCAAGGGACACCAGAACCCGACCGACTGATTGCCGGTTTATTTCACTATTATTTTTTTCAGTTCAGAGAGATTTTCCAACAGGAAATCCGGCCTTTCTTCCTCAAGACGCTCTTTTGCATGATAGCCTGTGCATACCCCCGCAGAATTAATTCCGGCCTGCTTGGCAGCCCTTATATCATATACAGTGTCTCCCAAATATAGAGAAATTTGTGGGTCCATGCCCAATTCTTTGCAAACTTCTATCAATCCACTCGACTTTTCTTTTGAACTCCCGCATATTGAATTTAAGAACGGCATCAGATTATAGTGTTGGGCCTCTTTTCTAAGATTGTCGGCAGGATGGCTGCTTAAAACCGCAAGTTTCTTTCCTGTCTCCATCAGGTGTTGAAGAGCATCATGAACATCAGGGTAAACTTCTGGAACTATTCCAGACCTTATTGCATCATCATAATATCTTTTATAGAGAGCAAACAGTTCTTCATCTTCCCCATGAACACCATTATCTGCCAGGAATTCAACTGCTGTCATTCTACTTCTTTGCAACCATTCTTCAAAGGAGAGGACTGGTTTACCATATTCTCTCAGTATCCTCATGTTAGCTTTATAAACCGGTCTTCTGTCATCACTGATTACCCCGCTCCAATCAAAAACCAATAATCCGATATTCATGAAGAATGATAACTTCTAAAAAATATAAAACCATCCAATCCCTTACTATCCTCATCAGGCACAGCAAGATTTAAATGAACTCATGCCCCTATTTTATCATGGAAGAGGTTGTGCTTGTTGACGAGAAGGATAGGGAGGTTGGCAGGGGGGAGAAGATGCAAATCCACAGGGATGGAACCCTCCACAGGGCATTCTCCATCTTCGTCTTCAATTCCGAGGGTAAGCTTCTAATCCACCAGAGGAACAGGAACAAATACCACTCAGGCGGCCTGTGGACGAACACCTGCTGCAGCCATCCCAGGCCTGGGGAGAAGCTCGAAGACGCCGTGAAGAGGAGGCTTAAGGAGGAGATGGGCTTCACCACAGAGCTGAGGAAGGTTTTCGATTTCATATACAAGGTGAGGTTCGGCAACGGCCTCTATGAGCACGAGCTTGACAACGTCTTCATTGGAAGGTTCGACGGGAAGCCGAACCCGGACCCGGATGAGGTGGATGACTGGAAGTGGGTCGACCTGAAGGAGCTCCTGAAGGACATCAAAAAGAACCCTGACAGATACACCTACTGGTTCAAGGAAGCGATAGGCAGGGTCATCGACTACGTGGAGAAGCAGGGTTAGTTTCCGTTTCTGTAAGAAGGTTTTCTAGAACGAAGTCATAGGCGCTTTCCCCAACCAGGACCCTTACCCCTGCGTATAATGGGCGGGCAATCTCTGCAACTTCCCACGCTTTCAGGAGCGTCCCCACATCAATGTCAGTGATGTCAAGAGGCACCCCCTCGCCAAGAAAGAGGCGGCCATAGTCCTTAATGAACCGTGTGACCTTCCTGTCCTCAATATACAAGATTTCTCTCGCCCCGAGCATTTCGTATGAAATGTTATCAGGCGTCGTGCTCCGGAACAGGTAATTCGCGCCCCCGGACAAATCGTATGGCCATATCTGCACAAGGACCGGTGAACCAGGCTCTGATATCTTCCCTACAAGATGTATGAGTTCTCCCAGGCTCTTCCCTGCGTCCACCCCAAGCTCTGCGGCCTCTCTAAGCATGTTCCTTGGTTGATAAAAAGCTTTTTAAGGGTTTACTGCCACCAGAGAACGAAGGCTTCCCTGACCGGTTCAAGGAAGCGATAGGCAGGGTCATCTCCTACGTGGAGAAGCAGGGTTAGATATCCATCTCATAAAGAATGGTTCTTGACAGGAATTTATGAACGCTTTCCCCTACCTGAATTCTCGCCCCCCTGGACAGGGGCCGCTTGATTTCTTCTGCATCCTGCCACCGAAAGGCCAGACTGCCTGTTCCGCTCTCATCAAAGTCTCCTTTGTCCATGAATATTCTTTTAACCTTTCTGAATTCATCATCATATCTGACCTCTATAATTTCATCAGTCTTGGTTGTTTTATGAGAAACGTTTTCAGGTTTCGGCGTCCTGAAAAGGTATGTATCGTCAGAGAAATTTTCATATGGCTCTATCTGCACCAGAACATAGGAATCTTCGGTTCCAAAATATCTTATAACACTAGAAAGGTAGTTGCCCAGGCTTTCCCCTGGCTTCACTGTAATCTCTCCTGTCACTGTATCCATGCTTTTCTGGTTAATAGAAAGCTTTTTAAGGGTTGCCTGCCGTGGGGCGAAGGCTTTTATGGCTTGCATTGTTATCAAATCACATGGATACCCATGGCATACCCGAGAAGGAATTCATGCATTACATGGAACGGTTCAGTGAAGCCGCTTACTTTGCCGTAATCAAGGCAGGGGGAGAATGCCTTAACGATTATCTTCTGGATGCACTGAGAGGGTTGCACGGCCTTGAGCTGTATCCCATACTGGTCCATGGCGGGGGAAAGCAGATTGATGATGCCATGGACGCCGAGGGTGTTGAGAAGAAGAAGATAAACGGGAAGAGGGTCACTGACGAGAGGACAATGAAAATAGTCGGCAGGGTCCTGGAAGAGGTCAATTCAGAGCTGGTTTGCAGGATAAATCAGGGAGCTCCCCGTGCAGAGAGCCTGAACCATGTCTTTTACGTTGACGGGAAAGGTCCCGTCTACGGTTATGTGGGCAACATTGCCGGGATGAATAAAGGAAGAATTGATTTGTGCCTCAGCAGGAAGCACATTCCGGTCATATCCTCATTGGGTATTGGTCCTGAGGGAAAGAGATATAACCCTAATGCGGATTCTGCATTCCGTTTCTTGGTTGAATCCCTGAAACCGGAAAAGGCGGTGTCCCTGACCCCTGCCGGAGGGGTGATTAAGGAAGGAGAGGTTATATCAGAGATGAACCATGAGGGGTTGATAGAGTTTCTGGATTCCGGCCACGTGGGCGGCGGCATGAGGCCCAAGCTGGAGGAAATTACTGAGCTGGTGAAGAAGGGGTTTGACGTCCAGATCACCAGTTCGGAACACCTCATGATCGAGCTGTTCTCAGAAAGGGGCCTCGGAACATACATAAAGGGTTCAGCCAGCGCCAGAAAAGAGGATATAAATACGACCTGAACCAACTATATTGTATGGGAAGGGTGTTGCTCGTCCTGATTGCGTTAATGTTTCCGGTAGTCCTGGCCTCTGGCTGCATAAACATTGACCCCTCCACCATAGCGATGGCAAACCCACTGATACAGGGCTTCCTGGAGGAGCATCCGAACGCCGAGATAAGGGCAACGCATTTCTCAGCTTCAGAGGCAGAGAACATCCTTGAGGAGATAAGGTCTGACTGCGGCAACGAATACGTGGGGGCAAAGGAATTCTACAAGGTCAATATCACGGACCCTGACACCGATTTCTATGCTGTCGTGTGGATTGACTGGGAATCCAGATCGATTGAGTGCGCCTGGAAGATTGGGACCTCTGGCATCGAGGTCAGCAAGCCAAGGGAGGAGCAGGGCTGCGAGCATCATGCAAGGAGCCTCTGCGTCAATGGTCATATATACTGGTTCGATTCCTGCGGCAACAAGGAGGACAAGAAAGAGACCTGCGAGAAGGGTTGCGTTGATGGACAGGAGGAATGCAGTGAGGGAAAGGCCTGCAAGAGCCAGTTCAGGCTCAAGTGCGTGGATAACGACCTGTTCTGGTTCGATTCCTGCGGCAACAGGGAAGGAAAGAAGATGTCATGCGATTTCGGGTGCGAGATTGACCGCTGCATAAGGGAGGACGAGGCAGTATTCAACGACAGCGATGACTGCGAGCTCCATGCATATTTCAGCTGCGACGGTAACCACGTCTACTGGTTCGATTCCTGCGGCAACAAGGAGGACAAGAAGGAGTATTGCGCCTACGGGTGCGACGGGAGCAAATGCATAACCCCCGAGGACGCTGAGTGCATGGATTCTGACGGTGGCTATGATGTATATGAGGCAGGAATCGCAACCTATGGCTCGACCAGCCTCTCTGACCAGTGCAACACCGACGGGACCCTTACGGAGAAGTATTGCCATTCAAATACTGAGATAAAATGGAACACCACCTCCTGCCCTGACGGCTATGTGTGCGAGGAAGGGGCCTGCATACCATACAACCAGAGCTCCTGCGAGTCCCACCACACCCATTCATGCTACAACGAGAACGTCTGGTGGTTCGATTCATGCGGAACCCCGGAGGAGATAAAGGAGGAATGCATATATGGATGCATTAATGGGGAGTGTACTGTCCAGAACTGCACATCCCACGCCAATCACACGTGCAACCAGAATGAGGGAATGATATACTGGTATGATTCCTGCGGGGCGATGGAGGACGTAAAGGACCAGTGCCAAGGTTATGGATGCCTGGGGGAGGTTTGCATAACCCAGTGCAATGACACGGAAACAATGGGAGACTATTACGTTGCCGGGACATTGACAGACGGGTTGGGTGAGGAATGGGGGGATTACTGCCTCAATGAAACCATGCTGATTGAGTTCACGTGCGGGATTGACCAGATGGCGCATGAACACTCATATGAATGCGAGCTCGTTTGCCTGGAGGGGGCATGCACAGAGCAGTAGGTGCTTCAATGGAAGACAGATTCTTGATTGCCGCCCTGGTCGTTCTGTCAGTGGTCTTTGTCTCCGGCTGCACTGCCATCGATGGCGATTGCGTTTCCCAGGGCAATGTTGCAACAAGCCTCTCCCAGAAGTGCTGCGAGGGCCTGACCAAGGTCCCCAACTGCTTCCTGAAGGGTGACGGCAACTGCGATTGTGGCCCGAACAATGAGAGAGGGGAGATGCTCTGCCTCCGCTGCGGTGACGGGACCTGCCAGCCAGATGAGAGCAAATGCTCGTGCCCTGCCGACTGCAAGGATAACGTTTTTGTGTGCAGCGAGGGGGAGAGGCAGAATTACACATGCCCCAACAACATAACCGAGATAGAGTGGTGCATCTGCAAGTCCAATGAATGGTTCTGCCCCATAAACCCGGCAGAGGCCTGCATAGGGCACGGGAACTGCATCAATGACAGCGACTGCAACACCGGCGAAATATGCATAGAGGACATATGCGAAGACATATGCAAGGAGAACCATACCTCTGACTGCTTTAGCGGGAACCTGTTCTGGTTCGATTCCTGTGGAAAGCTGGGCGAGATGAAGGAGAAATGCGGCTCTGGCTGCATAAACGGGGTCTGCATAGGATGCAAGGCAGAGGACCATCTGAACTGCTCTGACAATGATGTTTACTGGTTCGATTCCTGCGGCGTCAGGGAGAGGATATACGAAGATTGCATGGGAAGCTGTAACCTCGGCGAGTGCTGCACTCCCAACGTCACCTTCAGGTGCTATCAGGGCGATATCCACTGGGTAGACGACTGCAACTACACACAGGATGACCTCAAGGAGAACTGTACTGCAGGGCACGGCTGCTATGTTGAGAACGACACCTGTGTCACCTGTGATGACCATATCTACTTCACATGCGTCAACGGGGACACGGGGGACATCTACTGGTTCAATTCCTGCGGGGACAGGCAGGAGATTCACACTGACTGCGACCACGGATGCCTTGGAACAGAGTGCCTGCCCGACTGCACAGACCCTGACAATGCCCTCGGAGAGCCTGACATGTACCTGACAGCCACCACTGTCACGGACAGGCACGGGAACAACTGGACCGATACCTGCGAGGAGGACTCCACGCACGTGAAAGAGTATATCTGCTCAGCTACCCACGACGCTGATTACAAGGTGGAATACTGCGGCGCTTTCTACAACTGCACAGCAGGGGAATGCATGCCTTCATAGCAACTCAAACCTTTTTAATCAGGATTCCCAATATTCTACATGCTCGGCGCAATACAGGAGAACAGGACGCTGTTCATGGTGATAGGCGTCATCATAATCTTTGCCTTCGTCCTGCTGCTTTTCATCCCCTCTGGAAACCCTCCTGGCGTAACTGACGAGAACAGGGCTAAATTCGCGTGCGAGCTCCTGTGCAAGGGTGCTGTCCAGCAGGACAGGGACCTCTCAAAGGGACCATGCCTTTCCACGGAGATTGGTGACACATGGGAGCTATCTGACTGGGTATGTGACATAGCCCACAATCCCAGGGAGCCTGAAGACAACCAGCCAGGGAACCAGTGCCCTGAGTTCGGGGTGACGGCAACCCATTTCGTTGAGTTCACCCCGGATTGCGGGTTCATACGGGTTGTGTAGTTTCTTTTGGTTTACGGCTAACATTTATATAAAACCTTCACAATTAGAAGGAAAGGAGGGGTATTTCATGGCAAAGGTCAGGGTTTACTCAACACCAGTCTGCCCGTGGTGCGTAAAGGCAAAGAACTTCCTCAAGGAGCACAATGTCAAGTTTGATGACATGGATGTTTCCAGGGACCACGACGCGGCCCGCGAGATGATAGAGAAGTCAGGGCAGACAGGGGTTCCCGTGATAATGATAGAAAGTGAGATAATAGTGGGGTTTGACAGGGAGAGGATAGC
>CAYMDJ010000039.1:0-7835 GCA_964389315.1 uncultured archaeon | reverse complement strand
ACTTCTTCCTCAGGATACCAAGGGGCCAGAGGATGGGGCTGATAGACAGGATGCTTAAGCTGGACCGCTTCGATTTCGTGCGGTCAGAATCAGTTAGTCTCTCCAACCGGATAGCCGGCTCTGTAATGGAGAGGGCGAGGATGCTGGACGCCATGAAGAGGGATGGTATAGAGGACGGGATTGGAGGGATGGAGAAGGAGATAAAGGGGATTGAGGAAGAGAAGGAAAGCAACGATGCCGCAGTCAAGAAACTCTCGGAACAGATAACCTCCCTCAGGGAAGAGCTTGAGGCCCTGGAGGACAAGGCAGAGACTATTAACGAGAAGAGGCAGGAACTCGAGGGTGTCAGGGCGGGCCTGGAGGAGCTGGAGGGGAGCATAGGCAAGAGGAAGGTTGCCGGAGGGAAGGACCTGAATAAGAAACTGAAGGAAAAGAGGAAAGAGGTCTCCTTCCTTGAGAAGGGCATGAAGGAAGAGAGGGAATCCCTCCGTTCAGCGAGGGAGAGGGTCGCTTCCCTGAACACTGAGATAAGGATAATAAGGGAGAGCATAGGGGACCTCAGGAGGATTGACGCTAAATGCCCTCTCTGCGAGAGCGAGATAAGCCCTGACCACAAGAGGAGGATTGAGGAGAAGAGAATCTCAGAGGAGGAGAAGCTCAGGGAGAAAGTCAGGGAGATGGCCGGGAAGGCCTCTGACTCCACCAGGGTTGCGGAAGAGTATGAGGAGCGGCTCAGGGAGGCTCTCAGGGAGATGGAACGACTCGAGGCAATGGGAGAGGAAATCAGGGAGATTGAGGGCATGGTCAGGAGGATGGATTCGCTTAGGGAGAGAAGGAAGGAGCTCGAAGCAGAGATAAGGAAACTAGGGAAGGTTGACAGGAAGGCAATCTCAGGGAAGAGGGAGGAGTATCAGCTTCTGATCTCTCGGCAGGGAGAGGCCAGGGCAAGGATTAAGTCACTGGGGGAGAGGCTCTCAGACAGGAGGGACGTCCTCAGGGAGCTCAGGGAGAGATTATCCCTCATTGATTCATACAGGAAGGAGATAGACAGGGACCGCAGCATAAGGGAATCCCTGGAGAGGTTCACAGGGGTCCTGAAGGCCACGCAGGAGCAGCTCAGGGAGGAGTTCCTGAAGACAGTAAACAACGCGATGAGCATCATCTGGGAGCAGCTCTATCCCTATGATGACTTCACTGACATAAGGCTCGCAATCGACGGGGATTACGTCCTCCAGCTAAAGGATTCGACTGGATGGGTTTCAGTGGACGGCATCGCCTCAGGAGGGGAGCGCTCCATAGCTGCCCTTGCGCTGAGGGTTGCCTTCTCTATGGCCTTCATACCAAAGCTCCGCTGGCTGATACTTGATGAACCGACCCATAACCTGGATTCCAACGCCATAGACCACCTCTCCGAGGTCCTCAAGGAGAGGATTGGAAGGTTCGCAGACCAGGTCTTCCTGATAACCCATGAGGACAAGCTCTCTGACGGAATCTCCGGAGCGCTATACCGCCTGGAGAGGGACAAGTCAAGGAACGGCCCCACCAGGATAGGGTCCTGATATTTAAGGAAAGCCGGAAATTAATCATATGAAAATAAGCAGGAAGTTCACTCCTCTGCTGATGGGGATAGTCATGGGGACATTCATGTCATTCCTCATGTCCCTTGTCGTCAGCTACATTAACGTTGGTTTTGTTCCTGATTTCCTCTTCATCTGGATGCGGGCATGGGCCGCAAGCTTCGCAATAAGCCTTCCTATAGTAGTGTTCGTTTTCCCTATTGCAAAGAAGATAGTTGACCGTCTCTTGGAATAGATTTGATAGAGATTACCTGGCGCCCTCTGCCTCTTTTTCTATCCTGTTCCTCTCCATCACGGCGAAGGACTTGGAGTCGTTGTTAGAGGCAGCGATGAGCTCCTCTGCAATTACCTGCGAAAGTGGCTTGCTGTTCCTGAAGGACGTCCTGTATATCCCCTGGGTCAGGTGCCTAAGCGCGAGGTCCATCCTCCTCTGGGGCGAGGTTATGACGGCGTTCCTCGCGATAATCCCTCCCATCCTGTATGAAGCGACCTCCTCCAGGAGCGCCGCGTTCTCTATTGCGCCGACAAGGACCTGGACGGGGTTCTTCTTCGTCCTCTTATCTATAATCTGGAAAGCATCCTTGACGGAATTGTAGAGGACCTCCGTGTTACCCACGTGATGTCCTGAGGTGAGCTTGTGCTTCTTCCCCCTGTGACCGTCAACCATGAGCTTGTTGATGAACCTCTCAACCACACTGACCTTTCCCTTGGAGCCCTCCTGCCCGTAGAACTTCCCGCAGCTCCTGGGAACTATCATGGGGCTGAGGTTAATCTGGTTCCTCAAACCCATATCAGATACCTTGACGTCAGCCATGTCCCAGCGGTTAAAGAGAAGAACGTCCATGACATCACGCTCCCTTGGGCTTCTCCTTCTTGCCCTTCAGCAGCTCGTTAAGCGAGATGCCGCTCACGCCGACCACTTTGTACTTGATTCCGTGCATGGAACCGACGGCTCCTCCCTGCGACCCGCCTATGCCCTCGAGAATGACCTCGTTGTGCTCGTCAACGAACTTTATCGCATTGTCTCCGGGAACGAAAGCGGTGACCTGGATGCCGTTCTTAACCAGTTGGCACCTGACTGCCTTGATTATCCCGGAATGGGGCTGCTTCTGCTCCACGCCCTTCTTCTTGAGGACTATCGCCCTCCCCCTGGGAGCGCCCTCCAGAGGGTCTCTTTTCCAGAGCTTGAGGGTCTTCCTCTTGTGGACAGTGGACTTCCACTTGAACTTCTTCCTCTTCTTCTTCAGGTTCCTGGCGCTGAATTCTCCTGGCATATCATTAATCCTTGTCGCATGCACGCTATGTGACTGTTCAATGCCGAAAACCCTTCGGGGTCCGGCCGTTTATCATTAATCTCCGCGACTTGAACGCTTTGCGACACTGCAATGGCGACTTTGTTAATCCAATGCATGTCGCCCAGTTGTTTCCATGCGACTTGTTGCATGCGTTGTTGTTGGGTGTGGAATTATCAGTTTATTTATTTAAATAGGTTTAAAAAGGTTCCGGGGACACGGGCTTCGTTTTCTTTATCGCGCAAGGGGTTATTTTCCGTTAACATTCTTGTCCTTTTTTGGTTAAGCTTTTTGTCAAGGACTGCCATTCGTTTATGTTACCTGCCATGTGGTTAGCTGGCGCAACAGTAAACATTAAAAAGGTTAGGTTACATCTTGTTCCTGACAGCCACCGCGATGTTTATCCAGAGGAGGCCTCCGATGAGAATCAGGATATAGGCGACTATCATCGCCACCGCGTAGGAGAGCTCTGACACGCCGAGGGTCAGTTTCAGGTTGTTGACTATCCAGACTCCGAGAAGTATGAACAATCCACCTATTCCCCAGGAGAGGACTAGTCTTGCAGTCATTATACCCTGTTTATAATTTGCCGGCCTTCTTTTTAAATTCCTCTGCTTTTTCGCCCAATATCTCTGCTGCCTTCTCAATGATGTAGCAGGGTTCCAGGCCGGAGACGCTCTCAACGAAGAATATGAACTTGCTTGGATTACCCTCTATCTTTACATTAGCGCACACCTCAGCGCACTTCATGCAGAGGTCGCACTCCGCAGGGTCCTTGATGTCCAGCTTGCCCCCCTTGGTCACGAGGATGTTCTTGGGGCACACGGTGACGCATTTCTTGAGGTCCGTAGCGCTTGGCTTTCCCCCAACCCTTATTTCTGGCCAGAACTGATAAGAAGCATTGGCTGCCTGCCACTTGGAGTGGTCCCTTCCGATACCCATCTCTGCAACGGCCTCGAACCTTATGTTGTGACCCTTGAGGAGCTGGATTACAGGGAAATCAGGGCTCGTCGGAGCAACCTGTCTGTTTGAGGACTTCAGGTCCCCTGACAGGAGGTTTCCCGGCCCGTTCTTCTCTGCAGCGAAAACCACCTGGCAGAGGGAACATCCCTTCCCTCCGCACTTGCACTCGCCCTTCATGTTCATCTTCCTCGGGTCGAACTTCAGCGGCAGCATCGCCAGGCGGTGAGCGACTATCTCATCATAAAGGATTGAGCTGTTGTAGTGCATGTCAACCCACTCCACGGCCAGGGTCGGGACCTCTGATATCATGACCCTCCTCAAAGCGTTCGCAAAGGCCGGAGTCGCACCTTCAAGCACGAACACCAGTTTGTCTCCCTTCTTCTTAAGTACCTGGACCTTCATGAAAATCACCTCAGCTTTAGGTTCTTTATGTCAAAATGCCTCTTCATTATCTCCTTTATCGCCTTTATGTTCCTTCCGTTCTTTCCTATGACAGCGACCCTGTCATCGTTAGGGACGGTTATTGTTATGGAGTCGTTGTTTATATCCATGCTGCTTATGTTGGGTATGACCTCCCTGAGGAATTCCTCTGGCTTGTCCCTGTAACCGAAGAGCTTGACAGGCTTGCCGAACGCCTTCCTTACCTCCTTTATGACAGAGCCGTTCTTCCCTATCGCAACTCCCATCTTCTCAGGCTCCACGAGGAAGTAAACGCAGTCCTCCATCACGATGCAGTCCCTTGCATGGACCTTAGTTATCTTCTCGAATGCCGCTATGTTCCTTATCGTTTCCGTGTCAAGCTTAACTGCCATGTTATCGTGTCCCTTAATTATTGCAGACGGTTAATATAAGTCTACTTCCTGATTCCCAGCATGAGTACCGGGAACGGCTTTCCCAGGAGCTCGCCCAGCTCTGCGCTGTTTCCCTCGAACTCCTTTAACTCCATCTTCGATATGTTCGAATACCTGTTGAGGTCCCTGAGGACATTCTTCGGGAGGTTGCTCGCGTATATCACGGAATCCGCCTTGCCGTTCTTTACTGACTTTATGACGCTCCTGCTTCCCATTACCACGCCTCCCTTCTTCATCGCTCCCTTGATGTCTGTCTGTATGCTCATGGAATCACCTAGTAAACATAACCGAGTAACTTCCCACCAGTCCTGTGCTTCACCGCATCCTTCTGGTTCATTATGCCCTTCGAGGTGGTCATTATTAGCATCCCTATCCCGTCAGCGGGAAGGAACTGCTTCTCCCACCTTATCATCTCCCTGCTGGTCACGGAGAACCTGGGCTTTATGACCCCGCAGTCGTTCACCCTTCCGAGAAGCTTCAGCTTTATGTGGCCGCCCTTGCCGTCATCGATGAACCTGAAGTCCCCTATATATTCCTTCTTCTTCATGACTTCCAGGACTCCCCTTATCACCTTTGACGCAGGGAGCGTGCACTCCCTTCTGCCTATGCCTTCGGTGTTCTTTATTATCGCGAACACGTCTGCCAGCGGGTCATGCTTCATATCATCACCTTATGAGTATTTCTTGAATCCCACCCTCTCTGCCTCTTCCCTGAAGCACTGCCTGCAGTACATCAGGCCGTATTTCCTTATCACTCCTGCCTTCTTTCCGCACTTCCTGCACGGGTGGGTAATCTTGCCGAACTTCCTCTCCTTTGACTTGTTGAACCTGTCATACCTTCCAACCTTTTCGGGCTTTTTCTCTATCTGCTTCCTTACTCTCTCGAATGACATCATTACCACATCTCTTCCACTTCTTCAGTGACGTTGACCTTGAACTCCCTCTTTGCCCACTCCATTGCCTCTTCAGGGGTTATCCTGTGCTTCTTTCCGACCTTCCCGGGCCTCAGCCTTCTCCTGCTCACCCTGAATCCCGGCCTCGTGAGCGTGACCGCAACATCGAGCCCTATTATCCCTATGTCAGGGTCATACTTGAACCCGGGTATGTGTATGTATTCCTTTATCCCGAACGAGAAGTTTCCGTTTGTATCGAAATGTCCAGGCTTCAGCTTGCTGTCAACGGCCTGGAGCAGCCTTTCCAGGATTTCCCTTGCCCTGGCTCCCCTTATCGTGACCATGGCTCCTATGGGCCTTCCCTTCGCAGGTCCGAAGGTGCTCCTCTTGCGGGTGTGGGTTATAACCACCCTTGAGCCGGAGAGGTCCTCCAGCAGCTTCTTTGACTTGTCCAGCTTGGGCCCTGCCTCCCCTGCCCCAACGTTCAGGGTCACCTTCTCAAGCCTTATCTCCCTCATCGGATTATCCTTGCCCATGATAATCACATCACTCCGCGCTCTCCTTTTTCTTTGAGCTCTTTATCTTCTCTGCCTTCTTCCTTCCCCTTTTCTTCTTCTGCTTCACAATCCTCTCCTTCCTCTTCTTCCTCACCGCTTCTCTCTTCTTCTCCTTTGCCTCTCTCCTGTCAGGCTTCTTGTCTGCGGCGTGCTTCGTTATCTCCCCGATAAGTATGTAATCCGTAAGGGTCTTGATTTCCCTGTTACCGCTCTCTATCGTCACGGTTGACTTCTCGAGCATGTTCTTCTTGACGATGAAATCCTTGACCTTCCCTGATATCCCCACGTTCTTTCCTGCTATTATCGTTCCCTTCGCCCCCTTCTCAAAGCCGTAATGCTTAAGGATATCCTGGCCTGGGAGGGATATCAGCAGCGAGTCTCCGACCCTGTAGGCGTTTTTCTTTATCATGAGGTTCCTGCCGTCATGGAGGCTCACCTGGAAGAGCCCGCCCCTGATGTTCCTCTTCCCTGTTATCCTGCACAGCTTCACGTGGGTATCTTCCTTCCCTATCTTATCTGCGGAAAGTCCTTTCCTGCCGGCAACTATCCTGAAGTGGGCGTTTATCTCAGGAATCTCGAACACGTCCATGAGACCAACCGGATACTTCGGCTCCTTCCTGACCCGCTTGTCCACTAACACTCCGCCGGAGTTCAGGATTACCCTGGCCTCCCTTGTTGTGTGGGCATAGCCGAGCACCTCCCTCAGGAGGATCTGCAGTGGGATGCACTCCCTCTTCCCGTGCGGCCCTGCGGAGGGTCGCACCACGAAGACCTTCTCCTTCTTGGGAACGGGCCAGAATCCCGGAACCGAATACCTCTTCATGTGTGCCATAAAAATCACTTCTTTTTCTTTGCCTTCCTTTTTGCTGCCTTTGATGCCTTGGCCTCCCTGGCCGGCTTCTTAACGGCCGTGTGCTTTTTGGGTTTCTCCTTCCTTTTTGCTGGCTTTTTCTCAGCCTTCTTTCCCTCGGTGGGCTTCTCTTCCTTCGTTTTCTTTTCCTGCTTGCCTGTTTCCGCTTGCTTCGGCACCCTTTCCAGTATGGCCTGCCTCTTCTTGTCGTCGAGGTTGAGCTTTACTATCCTCAGGTTGGAGGGCTGCAGCGCCCTCATCACCTCAGAGCCGTCCGACTTCTTCACCTTGATCTCATCAACGTAAATCTTTGACTTCGAGAGGTCTACCCTGTCTATGTTCCCTCTCTGTCCCCTGAAGCTTCCCCTCATGACCTCTACCTCGTCACCCTTCCTGAGGGACATGCTCCTCTTGCCGAACCTCTCCCTGAGGGGCTTCGAGAGGTTCGCGGAGACGAATCCCTGCCTCACGTGCAGGGGAGCATTATACCTGTATTTCCTCTGCTTCCTCGGCTGCACGCTCGAAACCCATCTCCTTGACCATTCCTGCTTCATCATCTTCCCCATGCTTTTTCATGGCTTGCGTTGTAAGCATCTGTCCATCTTGCCATCAGCTCCATTGCACCATTAACGCCAATACTGCAGTATTTTATAACAGCATCAAGCTCTCCGGCGAGACTGCGTAAGTCCGCTCCTGTCATTGTGCCGACAGCGTCTGGTTCTGTTTGCGTTTCAACATAGCCTTCTGGCACACCGCTCTTTGGAACATCTTCTAACACGGAATATCCAGAAGCCAGAACAGCCAGCTCCGGTAATTTTCTTGGGTCAATTTTGCCAACCTCTGGCTCGCGATG
>CAYMDJ010000038.1:0-8133 GCA_964389315.1 uncultured archaeon | reverse complement strand
AGGTAGTGAAATTGTTATCACTTTATATAATTATTAGTGGTTTTTGGGTATTTAAACGTTTCGGTGAGCCTATTTTGTGAGGTTAGCGGGTTATGGGAAGCCGGTTGGGTGATGGATCTTTAGGATTGATTAGCTGTAATGTATGAATGAGCAGTTTATTTAAGCCATCTCTGTAATTCTAATTATGGATTTGCCTGAAGAAATTGGTTCAGCTTTGAAGTTTGTGGCAAAAAAACTTAGCCATGAAAATATAAAATGGATTTTAGTAGGTAGTGCAGGTCTTTGCTTGCAGGGTGTTGATATAAGGCCAAACGACTTAGACATACTTACTGATAAAGATGGTGCATATGAAATAGGTAGATTATTCAGGGAATTTGAAATACAGCCAGTTAAATACAGCGAATCTGAAGAATTTGCTTCCCACATCGGAAAATTCAATATAGAAAATATCTCAGTAGAGGTGATGGGTGATTTAAAAATAAAACACAATTCTAAATGGAAAAACGATTTTGTGAGATGTTCAAAAAATATGTTTTTTATTGATTATGAAGGATTTAGGATACCCGTTTCAAGTCTAAAAATACAAGTCGAAAACTACAAATTTTTGGGTAGATGGACAAAAGCAAAAAAGATAGAAGAATTATTAAAACAATGAGTTTTCTATAACACCAGTCAGATATTCAATATCACCATGAATTTCATCAAATTGTGCACTTCTTGAAATTAATTTCGCAAATCCAATCCGTTTGCGAGAAAGTTCATCTTTATCAAGAGAGGGCATCTGATAATCAAAATCTAACATTATGGCATCAAAACCTCTTATACCTCTTGATAATATTTTTGCAAGCTTTAATGCAGCATCATCCTGCGAATAATGTCTTAAATAAGGATTCTCGGAAAACTTAGCTTCAAAACAACGAACTATTGGGATATCTTTAGTTTCTACAGCCATTCCCATCTTAGAAGGATCTATAAACTTTTTGTTTTCGCTGGCCCTTTCCCCCTCAAAACCTTCTCGCTCTAATACATCATTTCTTAAGACCATTAGCCTATTCCCACCTATAAGATATGGTTGGTCTTTTCCAGAAAGAAGACATCTCTCATCTCCAATTAATGAAAAATCGTGTTTTAACAATTCAAGTGATAATGTTGATTTTCCTGATGCTTTTTCTCCAAGAATCATAATTCCTTTTCCATCCCTCGAAACACCTGCGGAAAAGATAGAATATGCTCCCTTTTCTTCATACAATTTTTCAATTATAGGCTCCAGCATGTAAGGAAAACAAAACCCTGTAATCTCATATTCATGCTCATAACCTATTTGTAATTCACACCCTATCAAAGAAACATTCTTCTTTCCTTTAAAAATTCCTATATTAAAATCTGTCTCTATGTCTGCATCACAACATTGAATCCTGATGTCTGGAAGAACCCCATGGATATAAGGGCCATTGAACGCTTCTTCAGCAAGCTTATCAGAATCCGTCTTTAGAAGAACCATTTTCCCATAAGACTCTATTAGAAGTTTATTCATACAATCACCTATCATGCATTGTTTTTATTCTATCACCCAAATATCCAGCTATAAGATGTGATGTAAAACCAGATTCTATATATGCATCAAGCGGTATTATGTTCGGAGAAGATTCTATCAATTCGCCACCACCATCCAGAATAGATTTAAGCCGTTTAGGTTCTCCTTTGCCTACAACAGCATCATTCTTTGCATACAATAAAGCTGGCACTTCTGATGACGGTCTCGCATCTCCAGATAAAATATCAACATAAAAAATTATTCCCATTAAATTCCAAAAATGATTTCCAGACGTCTGTTCCCTCTCATATACTATTACTGGTTTGATATCATCATCTAATTCAATTTTTTCTATTGTTCCTTCTGAAAAACAATATGTATTCTTGCTCGAAACAACACATATATTACATGCAGTCTCTTCCATCACTTCTCTTACTAAAGCTTTCTGTGGGGTTTCTCCCTCTTCTAAACTCCCTCCAGGGCAGCTTGACTTTATTAAAGGCATTTCTTTGTATATTTTCCAATAATCCTTTTTTGAAAGCGCAAAAAGATATCTTTCATCATCAGCCATTATCAATGCTCCTGTGCCTATAGAAAGAACTTTGCCTCTATATTTCTTTTTAACTTCTGATATCTTATCGCTGAGCCAAATTTTGACCACCCTTTAACAAAGTTGTTGCAAACAAATAAAAAATGAAAGCACTTTAAAAGCTTTGTACGAATTTTGATATATGAAGAGAAAAGGAACACGTGCATTGATAGCGACCTGGTTACACCCAGAAACATCACAGATTGCTTTAGGCATTAAAGGAATGAGTGATGCAATAAACAACAGTCAAGACTGTGACGGAAGCGCTGAAATTACGCATTTTAACTACGAAGACCCGCCAAATATAGGAGATTATGACTTTGTGCTTTTTTCGGTTTCTAACCCACTGGAATATCCAAATATTCTTATGTTTTTCGATAAGGTTGCCATGCCTTACTATTCATCCGAGAGAGATTTGGATACCCCTTTGGTTATAGGTGGTGGGATAGGCTTCTCAAACCCAGAGCCAATGTCTGATTTTTTTGATATTGTGATTTCTGGGCCGAATTATAAACCATTAGTAAACATCATAAATACAACTAAAAATGTAAGGTCTCGCGTAAGAAATAAAACACATCTCCTTGAAAGATTCACTGACATAGGAAAATTATACATACCATCAATGATAGATTTTGAATTCGCAAGTGACGGCACGATTAGACAGATAAACCCTCAATATGTCTTTCACATGGAGGATGATTATGACATTACCAAAGTTCCAATTTCTGGAATTTTTTCTAGAGAAGAAGCTATATTTATGCCTGATGTTGGTTGCAGAAAGAATTGCGCTTTCTGCTCACTTACCCATTTCTTTGATTATCATGAAACTGATATAGACGAACTGAAAGCTGAAGTAGACAGGCTGTCAAAAGTAGGCATTACAAGAATAAAGTTAAATTCAGCATCTGCTATACAACACAGCAAAATTAATGACTTATTGGAATATGCTAAGGAAAAGGGTATCAGGGTGGCACTTGGTTCAGTAAGGTTAGATGATGTGAATTATGATATTTTAGAAAAACTTAAAGAAAATGATGCAATAAGCGAAACTTCCTACCTATATAAGAATAGGAAACCAGAACACGGAATTACAATGACGTTTGGCATAGAATTCGGTTCAGACGAATTATTACATCTCATGAATAAGGGAATCACAACAAGGCAAATAAGGGACAGGATAAACAGATTAGCAAATAATGATGTCACAAACATGGGCATGTATTTCATGGTTGGGGCACCATGCGAAACGGAAGAGGACAGGAACATGATATCAGAATTAATATGCTACACGTTTGACCAAGTTTATGCGCATGACGGCAATTTGTACGTAAATATAAATCCGTTTATACCTTCGCCAAACACGTCAGTACAAAGGGAGTCATTCAGAAGCACTGAAGAATTTGAGAGTTACATTAAAGAGATAAGGGAGAATGTAGAAGAAAATATAGGCAAAAGGAATTTTGAATCCAATATAATCTTTACTTCATTAAGCCCTGGCAGTTTCGTATATGAAACAGCAACAATAAGAAGTGACAGAAGAATAGGCAAATTCATAAATACATTGCATAAAGCTTGTGTTGTCCCTGAGAAACTGCATGATTCTATGGCAGAAAGATATCTTACTGACTTGAGTCTTCCTTCATTGAGTTTTTACAGAAGGCAAATAAATGATTATGAAACTTTGCCTTGGGCCATTGTCAGTAACAAGAGAGCAGAGTATGGAGAAAAAAGATTCCTATACAGGAAGGCAGAAATTGAGGGGCGATTATAATGGAATATGCAGGCGCTGTGATAACGCTTGGGGGGAGCATGACAAACCTGTTGCATGACAACAAATATTTGCTTGATTCTTTTGATGACTTTGAAGCGTTGATTGATGACGATTTTATAGTAAGAAAAAAAAGCAGCAATGTAAGGCTCGTGGGAACTAATTGCGGGTGGAAAAGGCTTTCAGAAGCTATGGGTACATTAAAGGATTGTAAAGCATATGTAGGTGTCGGATTTGTTGGGGCGTTTGATTCTGGCACAAATCCCGGTGAGATAATAATCCCTGATTATGCAGAATCATCCCCTGAAATTCCTTATAATTCTGGCAGACCAGAACAGAATCTTTTGGAGTCACTTTCAAAATATTCCATAAAAAGCTTCCAAAAATTGAGAAAAGGAAAGGTCTATACAATCAATTCAATCTTAGAAGAAGATGCTGAACTGATTTCAATGTTAAGGAGTGAAGGGTTTTTGGGCATCGATATGGAATCTTCCTTCCTTTTTGCACATTCAGAGCATTTAAAAAAGCCAGCAGCAGCAATACTTATTGTATCAGACAATGAAGTCACATATCCTTTAGAAAAAACAGAATGTAGTGGAAGAGACCTTGTAATTACAGAAGAATCTGAGTACAATGCAAGATTAGCTATAAAAATTGCAGCCGAAGCCTTATTGGAACAATCTCATTCTTGATAAAATTCAAGGACTATTCCATCGGGGTCCTTAAAGAAAACATACTTTCCTCCAGTTGAACTTTCTTCTGGCTTACCTATAAATTCAACTTCTTTTCTGAGCCTCATATAAGTGGTCTCTACATCATCTACCATTAAAGAAATATGTTTTATGCCTATTGTTTTCATATCCTGTTCCAAATCTTGTGGTATGGGTGAAGGATATGGATTATCTGAACTAAAAAGTTCAAGCTCAAACCCACTTGAATTTAAAATGGCCTTTTCCCTTCCATCATCCCTTTTTACATAAGCTTTTTGTTTAAAACCAAGTTTGGAATAAAATGATACTGACTTGCCTATATCATTTACAGTCAGAGCAATTTGATGTACTTTCATAATATTTAGAAGAACATTAAGCTTAAAAACACTAATCATATCCATTCATTATGAAGATTCTATTAACAGGAGCCTCTGGGCTATTCGGGATTAATTTAGCAGAAAAAATATCGTCAAATCATGATGTAGTATGCTTGTGTAGGGGGGAGCACAACATGTCTTCAAATCTTGATGTATTAAAAGCAGACATATCAAAACCAGAGGATATAAAATACATTAAAAGAGAATATGGCAATTTTGATGTTGTTATTAATTCAGCTGCCAATGTAAGAGAGCATTCTAAACCAGAAGATATGATGCTGAGCAATGTGCTGGGACCAATAAACCTGTCCAGCATCTTCAATGATAGCAGACTTATTCATATGTCTTCTATGAGTGTTTATTCCAGACAGAAAACTTTGTATTCAATGACAAAATATCTTGCTGAAGAAGCGATAGAATCTCTACATCCAAATTATGTTTTTTTGAGAATGACATATCTATATGGACCCCATGATACAGGAAGCAGGATATATCACATGGCTTTGCATGCAATGAGGAATGAACCCATAGAAATAGAGAATGGTTCTGAGAGAAGAGACTATTTGTATATTGATGATGCTGTTTCATTGATGGAACGGTTATTAGATACTGAAGTTTATAATGATTTTTTTGATATAGGCACGGGCAATGCAGTAGAAATGGAAGATATAGCAAGGATAATTAAGGAATATCTTGGTTCTAGTTCAGAAATTATAGTTCATGATAGATATCCTGTTGAATGGAAGGTAGAGCCGACTAAAGCCGAAAATACCTTTGGATGGAATGCGCAATATGGAATAGAAGAAGGTATTAAGAGATTTATGGGTGGTATAGATGGCTGATTATGATATACTTTTAGTCAATCCTCCGGTTATGATAGAAAATAAACCAGAATTTGAAGCTTCTGGTGTGATTTTTCTTATTGATGACATACAAATATCAGCAATTAATCCTGGTATATTGTCTATAGATTCCTATTTGAAATCGCACTCAATAAACACAAAGATAATAGACCTATCGAATGATAATGATTATTCAGCACTATCGGAAGAAATGGGAAATGAACCTAAAATGGTTGGTGTAAGCTGTAATAGCGCTTTTTCTTATATGGAAACTTTAGAATCACTTAGAGTTGCAAAAGAAGTATACCCTCTTACAGTTACTGTTGCTGGTGGTCAACATATAGGCATGTTAGGAAAGAGAATATTTATGGATACTGATGATTTGGATGTGCTTGTTACACATGAAGGTGAAATACCAATGCTCAAGTTGTATGGCGTTTGTGCAAGAAATGGTATTGATTTATGTGACATAAAAGGCATAATTTTCAGAGATGGAAGGGGGAGTATGCGTGAAACTCCACTACAGATAGAGACTGTGGACATAAATGATATGTCACCACTAGATTACGAATCATATCCAAACTTCAGAGATTTTACCCCATATGTTGAAGAGAGCAGAGGATGTCCCTATAGATGCGAATTTTGTACAAACTATCAGATGATGAGAAAAGTAAGGACTAAAAGACCTGAGATTTTTGCTGAGGAATTGGAAAGGGTAATAACTCTATGGGGATCAGAGCCGATGTATGCAATTTTGACTTCTTCGTTTGGCGTTTCTTATGAAGATGGTCTGGAGAAATCAAGAATCATTGGAAAAAAAGGCATTAAATGGACTACAGAATTTAGGGCAGATTCTCAATTAGGCGAAGCTTTTGAAGAGCTTTCAGAAAATGGTCTCTCAGTATGCAATATAGGCTTTGAGTCTGCCAATGAAGACATCCTCCAAACGATGAGAAAAACAAGAGAGCCTAAAGCGTATATTGAAGCAATGAGAAGAATAGCACAAAAATCTTCTAATATAAAAGATACAATCTTAAGGGTTAATTTTATTTTTTATCCAGGAGAAACTCCTCGCACATTGAAGGACAATATAAGATTTCTTATTGAAAATCCAGTTGACTCTGTAACATACACACCATTGGTTATTTATCCAGGAACAGAAATAGAATCTAATTTCAGGAGATATGAACAAGACTTTGGTTCTGAAATCAAGCATACACAATTTTGGGATAGTAGGCATGCCCACCTATGTAAACCTTCAAGATTTTTCTCGTTTGAAGAGATGTTATACTTATGCAGAAGTATGGAGAAACTATTTAGCACTGACGAAGCGTGGGTACAATCAAGAGAATATTATTATAATCAAAGGGATCCAGAACTTCATAACAGGCTTACTAAATCAAGATATAAATTAATGTGAAATATGTTTCATTATCAGTTCAGTCCTAGATTGTCTGCCAGTTTTAATAAAACTTTCAAGTTCTCTTTGCAATGTCAGTGCTGGAAGAATCATATCATAAAACTCTACATAAGATATTTCTAATTCTATTGGACATATCCAGTTCCCATTTACCTGACAATGGAAATCAGATATAATATCCACAGACACGTTTGAAATCTTGTGTTTGCTGACATATGCAGACAATTTGGTTTTTATCCCTCCTTCTTCTTTCTCAACTTCAATATATGACGGGGGCGATGTTTCATATACCTTCAAGACATCATTATAGAAATTTACGGCATCCTTATTTTCTACTAAGACATCTATATCATCTACATCCAAAGGTATACCTTGCAATGCTAATCCTACACTACCTGTAAACGCCCAATGATATTTACAGCCATGCATTTCTTTATATAACAATTTAATGCATTGCTTATGCCTGTCCGATATCATAATAAAGAATGATAATAAACACTTTTAAGCATTTACCCTGACGGCAAGGGCAGGACCGCCCTCCAGACGCTCACTTCGCCCTTCGCTGACGTCAGCATTACCCAGGGCATAAGGAGCATGTACGACATAATGGAGGACGCCACCACCCAGATGGAGGCCTCGCTTGACAGGATAATGGGAATAGCCGACAAGATGGTTGACGCCCTCACGTCCTGCATGAACATGATGATTTACGCCATGATAATCTCCGTGGCCCTCACCATAGGGATGACCATCTACGGAGGAATAGGAGGAGATTATGACCTAAAAGAGGGGCAAACAAAACCTGTTGAGAGAACCTGGTCAAACTTTGACTCCAAGAGGGCCAAGGAATTCGGCGAGATTGGGGCAGACATAGGAAAGACAGCGACCAGCGC
>CAYMDJ010000037.1:0-8308 GCA_964389315.1 uncultured archaeon | reverse complement strand
TGTCCGCGTAGCCCTTCCTTTCCAGGTCCCTCTTCACGAGGTCCTTTGCCTTGATAACAGGCATGCCCGAATACTTCCCGCAGTTCCTGTTCATCCTTCCTGTGTGGAATCCCAGCTTGTATATCTTCTTCGTGGCCTCCTCCAGCCTTTCCGTGTCTTTTTGGCTCTTTATGCCCATCTCCTCAACTATCCGGACGCCTGCATTCTCTCCATATCCGGGTATGTCGATGATTGGGATGACCTTTATCTGCTTCACCTTATTGGGAAGTTTGTATCTCTTCAGCGCCTTCTCATCGTTCTGGATATCCCTGAGGGCGACGTAATCATAGGGTGCGTCAGAGGGAACGGACGTGACTATTCCCGTCCCTATCGCAGGGTCAACGAACTCTCCTGGCAAAATTATCACAGGTTCCTTGACACCCGGGGCCTTCAGGTACTCGCCTATTAGCTGCTCTCCCTTCAGCTTCCCGGTTATCTTCACGCTCTTCTTCTGGCGCGAGAGCTTCTCAGCGCACTCCCCGCTCATTATCCATTCCTCCCTGCCAACCCTGGCAATGGCGTAATCGATGTCAGGCCTCACCCACATGTTGGTCTGTCCGAATATTGTTTCCGGCCTCATGGTGGCAGCTACCAGCTTCTTTCCCTTGTGCTTCCCTGTCTTCAGTGGGAACTTGAGGATTGTGAATTCCTGGACCTCCGCGTCTTCTCCCTCAAGGATGTCGTGAGTGGTCACGGGATTCTTGCAGTTCAGACACCATTTCACGGGGTGGAGGCCCTTCTTCTCAAGGCCCTTCCTGTATAGGATGCCGTGCTGCCACTCTATGAATTTGTTGTAGTGAAGGTCATTGGTGGTGAACTGCCTCGTCCAGTCAATCGAGTAGCCGAGCCTCTTCATACCCGCCCTGTAATGCCTGTCAATGAAATATCCGGCAAAGCCCATGGGCGTCTCCATGCCCCTGAGGTCCTTCTCGCTGACCCTGAAGACCTTCTTCAGGACGTGCATCTGCTTCTTCTCCCTCTCCTTCAGCCGGTTTACAGCACCTATTATGGGGGTCCCTGTGACGTGCCATGCCATGGGGAACAGGACGTTGAACCCCTGCATCCTCTTGAACCTGGATATTATGTCAGGGACCGTGTAGGTCCTTACATGCCCTACGTGCATCGTCCCCGAGGGGTAGGGATAGGCGACGGTTATGTAGAACTTCTTCCTCCTGTCAGGGTCTGATTCAAAGAGCCTCTCTTCCTCCCATCTCTTCTGCCATTTCTCCTCTATTTTCCTGAAATCCATTTCATACCCCTGGTTTTATATTTGTGGCACGTGGCTTATTAATCATCCTTATAGCTCAACGCGGCCCTCCTGTCCTTCAGAAAGAAGCGGAGATTATGATGCTGCCTACATGAGCAGCACTGCGAGAAGCAGAAGCATTCCAATGAGTCCGGCCATCCTTCCCGGCAGGACGAAATCGTTCAGTGCGCTTCCCTTCATGAAATCACCGCGTTCTTCAATATATGAGGCCAGGGCTTTATAAATACCGCCCGGGCATTAAGGCTTATTAGGAATTGGAAACAATTATAAATATGAGGGTCTCGTTCGAGATTGGGGAGAGGCATTTCCTTTTCCTGGTGGGCATCCTTGCAGTGGTTTCTGCAATAGGGATAGTCACTGGTTATGGTGGGACTGACCCTGATGTTGTTGGTCATACCCTTGGCGAGATTGGAGCCGGAACCTTCAGTGCAGGCGATTATGTCTTCCCGGATAACCTGGGCGTCGGGGGGAACCTGGGCGTGACAGGAAGCATAAAGCTAGGGGATGTGTCCAGGAGTAGCTGGCCGGTTTTAACGTGCATGACCAAATCAGAAAGCAGTGGGGGCGAGATTTATTGCGATGAGGGCTGGACAATGACCGGAGGGGGTTGTGTTTGGAGGTCGGACGGGAACGACCGATACGTATACAGCCATCCCTATGAGAATGGTTGGCGCTGTCTTGATTATGATGGCCCCGTGGACAGCCGATATGTCAGGTGCTGCAAGATTGAATGACCGGTATCATAATCTGAAACTATCAGATTCTGGCCCTCTTGTATTCGGTCGTCCCGAGATTGAGCTTCCTCATCCAGAAGAGATGCTTTATGTCAAGGGGCTTCTTTCCCTTGATGTTGGGGTCAACGCCCTGGAGGAGGCGGAGGCCCATGGAGTCAAGTGCCAACGGGTCCTCCCCTGCGAGCATGAATCCCAGGTGCTTCTTCTCTCCGCCGTGCTTCACCTCGCTCGCTGTTATGAGGGTCTCCACTGCGTCCATTATGGTGAGGTTGACCTTGAAGGCAGAATGGAGCTCTGCAGTGCCCCTGTCGATGTTCTTGAGGCGGGCGTGCATCATTATCCTCTCCCTTGCCTGGAGCAGGCCGAAGAGGTTCTTGACGGCGCCTGTCATGTCCGTATGCTGGTGTGATTTCAGGACGGGGAGGGATATCATGTAATCGCACTCGAACGGTATCTCAGAGACTCTCAGCCTGAAACCGCTCCTTGTGAGGAACTTCCTGAAGCCGTATTCGTGGATGTCAGCGAATTCAACGTCATACCTTCCGCACACCCTGTTGAGCGGGTGGTTCTCGATGATGCCGGAATGGTTCCCCCCGTAGGGGGCAGGCCCGTCACCGACAATGACGTCGTTTCCCCTCTTTGTCAGGAAGCTGAGGACCGCGTCAAGGACGTTCGGATGGGTGGTGGTGGGGTATGGCTCGCTGGAGACTATGTTGGGCTTTACGAAGACCGTTCCCTTTAGGTTCCTCTCGAACCTCTTGAGGACGGAATTTACGAAATCCTTCCTGTCAGATGTCTCCCTGACGAAAACCTTTGAGGGCATGATAATAATTGAAGCCTTTATTAAAAAATGCAACATGCCAGAAACCGGGCTCAGGAATTTAAGATTTTGCTGACATATCATAAATTAGAATGCCGCATTAAACCAATGGGATAGATGCGGCCAACTAAAAAGGGCGGATGGCATGGAAAAGGGAATCCCTTCCTCAGAGATAGTGTTCGGGATATGCACGAAGAACTGCGAAAAGACAATAGAGAACGTCATCAGGAAGGTTGATGAAGGACTGTCGGAATTCTACCCGAAGAGGAAGAGCCTCATCGTCGTCTCTGACCTCTCGGATGACTCGACAAGGGACGTGGTGAAGAGGACGCCTACAAAGAAGCATCTCTGCTTCACGAAGCAGTTCGGCGGGCCGGGCAAGGGGAACGGTATAAGGACCGTTTTCATGATAGCTGAGAAGGCAGGGGCGAGGATGGTTGCCCTGGTGGACGGCGACCTCACGAGCATCAGCAAGGAATGGGTGAAGTCCCTCGTGGAGCCCATTGACCAGGGGTTTGACCTCGCCGTCCCATATTACGAGAGGTTCAAGTATGATTCTGTCATAACCAACCACCTCATATACCCATTCGTTGCCTCGATGTACGGGGCAGACATAAGGCAGCCGATAGGTGGGGATTTCGGCCTCTCGATGAGTCTCGTGAAGAAGCTCATTGAGCATCCGAAGTTTCCGCAGGGCTTCGGGATTGACATATTCATAACCACCACGGCGCTCGCGGAAAGGATGAAGGTTTCCGAGACTATACTCGGGGTCAAGAGCCACGCGAGCACAGAGGACTATAAGGAGTTCGACAAGTCGCTCGTCCCGATGTTCAGGCAGGTGGTCAACACGCTCTTTGAGCTGACCGATTACAACATGGAAAGGATAAGCAGGATAAATGGAGTGAGGAGCGTTAGCAGGTTCGGCCATCTCAGGAAAGGTTCTGTCACGGGCTCGCCTGTAGACAGGAAGGCCATCTTCGGCATGTTCTACAGGGATTTCAGGAAGCTGATGTTCTCTGACGTACTCTCCGAGGAAACGAAGAACGAGATAAACAGGGTCATCGCCGGCTCAGAGGGGAACAGGATACCGGCAGGTGTCTGGATAAGCTCCATAAGCGATTTGTTCAGGTATTACAGGGGGAGGCTGGACGGGACGGGCGGGAAGGTCATGCGCTCGGACATCTTCTCTGAGAAGACCAAGGAAAGGCTGAGGAAATCCATATACGGGGAGAAGGGGCAGATAATATCGGTTGATACGTGGGCGAACGCGGTCTTTGACGCCTTCAGGAAGTTCAGGAACCCTGACAGGAGGGAGGACGCGATTGACGTCCTGATGGCGGTCTGGATGGCCAGGTTCTCCTCTTTCGTGAGGCAGACCAGGTTCATGGACACCGGAGACGCTGAATGCATGATAAGAGGGCAGGTCAATGTCTTCAATGAGAAGAGGGCCAGGTTCTTCCAGAACCTGGTTGTCTGAGGCAGATATATAACGCTTGGGTTCATTGTATTTGTATGGATTCTGTGGAGAAGGTGCTGGAGAAATCGGGGTTCAGCGGACTGAATCCTGTCCAGAAGGAGGCACTTGATGCCGGCCTGCTCGGGTCGGACAACATGGTTGTTGCCGCGCCCACTGCCTCGGGCAAGACCCTGGTTGCGGAGATTGCAATCCTCGAGACCGTCAGGAAGAACAGGAAGGCCGTTTACATCGTCCCCCTGAAGGCGCTGGCGTCTGAGAAATATTCTGAATTCAAAGAGAGGTATGAGCCGCTCGGCCTGAGGATTGGATTATCGATAGGGGACATGGATTCCTCTGACCCCTGGCTTGCCAGGATGGATATTGTGATAATCACGAGCGAAAAACTAGATAGCCTGCTGAGGCACGGGATTGACTGGGCCTCCCAGATAGGGCTGGTCGTCGTGGACGAGATCCATCTCCTGGACAGCCCCAACAGAGGACCGACACTCGAGGTCGTCCTCACCAGGCTCAGGGAGATATCAAACCCGAGGGTCCTGGGCCTGTCAGCAACCATATCCAATTACGAGGAGATGGCAGACTGGCTCAACGCAAGGCCTGTGAAGTCGGATTACAGGCCGGTGAAGCTCCTGATGGGGGTGTGTTTTGATAATAAGGTATCCTTCCATCCAAAGGGTTCAATGAAGCTGAATGATGAAGAGGAGAGCCTCGGGGAGCTTGTTGTTGACTCGGTCAAAAAGGGGAAGCAGGCGCTGGTTTTCGTGTCCACCAGGAGGAACGCGGAGTCGGTTGCAGAGAAGATGGGGAAGCTCGTTCGTCCGAAGCTGACTGCAGAGGAGAGGGGAAGGCTGGCGGAATTGTCAAAAAGGGTTCTAAGTGCCGTGGGGCATCCCACCGCACAATGCAAGAGGCTCTCGGGAATGGTCATGGATGGCGTGGCATTCCACCATGCAGGGCTTGCGCCGAAGCAGAGGGGCCTCATAGAGGATGCCTACAGGGAGGGGCTTGTGAAGGTGATTGGTGCGACCCCGACCCTTGCGTGGGGAGTGAACCTCCCCGCGTGGAGGGTTATAATCAGGGACACCAGGAGGTTTTCCAGGGGGTTTGGCTCTGACTGGCTGCCTGTCCTGGACGTCCAGCAGATGTGCCTGCCAGGTAATGCTGAAATATTATCTGGGGATGGGAGTTATCAAAGAATTGAAAATATTATAAAAAAACAAGACATATCTGTACATTCTTTAAATACAGAAAACGGCGCTATTCAAGATAAAAAGGTCTTAAAGAAAATTTCAAGGCAAGCCACTGAATTGGTGAACATTAAGACAGATTCGGGAAGAGAAATGGAAGCAACTCCTGAACACCCTGTCCTTGTTTTTGAGAAAGGAACTACATGGAAACCTGTCGGTGGTCTGAAAGAGGGTGATTTGGTTGGTGTTGTGAGAAAGATAAAAATCAACCAGAAAATTCCCCGATTTGTAGAGTATCTTGATGGGGATATTTATGTAAAAAACGGTATGGAAATTATCCGGTTTTTGAGAAAAACTTCTGGTAAAGGGTATAAGCAGTTTGCAGAGATATTGAATGTTCCATATAAAACAATTAAATCATATGCATACAACAAATCAGTGCCCTTGAAGCACATTAATAAATTATCCAACTTTCTTTCTATTGACCATGATATTGTTACGGGTTTACTTGAGAACCGTGAATTTAAATCAAAATATGGTTCTTGCATCACTTTACCAAGACATATAACAGAGGATTTTACGTGGTTGCTTGGAATCATTGTATCTGATGGTAACATCACTGAATACAAAGGGTGTGGGAAATGGAATGGTACATTATATTCTGTAATGAAATTATCTAACAACAACAAATCAATAATAAATAAGACAAAAAGAATTTTAGATTCTTTTGAAATAAAATATTACGAATACAGCAGTAAAAGCGGATTCGTGCCCGAAAAGAAGATATGGAGAATTGATGTTTGTAATCAGGCCTTTATTAAACTACTGAATAATTTCGGTATCCCGAGTGGTAAAAAATCTGATATAATTGAAATGAAAGAGATATTTAATCTTCCAGACAATTTGATTGGGGGGTTTATTGCAGGACTTTTTGATGGGGACGGCAATTTTTCAATATTAACACCAAGTGTCAGATTATCTTCTCTTAGCAAACATCTTATAATAAACTGCCAGAGATTGCTTTTGCGTTTTGGGATTAGAAGCACAATTCATAAAGAAAGGGATTCGTATTGCATATCAATCTCAAGAAAAAACGATATCAATAGGTTTTTCTCACAAATTCCGTGTGTAAGAATTAAATCAGATAAATTGTATTTAAGAAGAGATACTAGACCGGTAATATCGTTTGGGAATATAGTATTTGAAAAGATCAATTTCATTGAAAAAAGGGTTTTGGATAAACCCATTAAAGTATACAATATTTCTGTTGAAGGAAATGAAAATTACGTTTGTAACGACTTTGTTGTGCATAATTGCGGAAGGGCAGGGAGGCCGAAGTATGACAGCGACGGGCAGGCGATAATAATGGCAAAGAGCAGGAGGGACGCGGAGTATGCGTGGGAGAATTACGTGAAGGGGGAACCGGAGAGGATATTCTCGAAGCTAGGGGTCGAGCCTGTCCTGAGGATGCATGCCCTGTCACTGATATCGTCCGGTGTCACGCCCACAATGTCGTCCCTGAAGTCGTTCTTCGGGAGGACCTTCTATGCCCACCAGTATGGCGATATGGAGAGGCTCAATGCGATGCTCCTCAAGGTCGTTGCCATGCTCGAGGAGTTCGGGTTCGTGGAGACGGACAGACAGGCAGAGGACACGGGACCTTTCCGGACAGGGTCTAGCATGATGGAGGACCTGAAACTCAGGGCAACCAGGATAGGGAAGAGGGTGTCTGAGCTCTACATAGACCCGATAACGGCGAACCATTTCATGAGGAACATGGAAGTTGCAGAGAAGGGTAGTGGCGGTGATTTAGGCTACCTGCATCTGATGTCCAACACAATGGAGATGCATCCCCCACTGGGAATAAGGAAGAATGACGAGAGTCTGATAAACGAGATTCTTGTTAAGGACGAGAAGGAGATGATACAGAAGCCTCCTAACCCGTGGGATATGGAGTATGACGATTACATAAGGTCAGTCAAGACAGCGATGATGTTCAGGGAGTGGATGAACGAGAGCGGAGAGGACCATATACTGGAAGGGTTTGGCGTCAGCCCGGGGGAGCTCCATACCAGGCTGAACAACGCCGACTGGCTTCTCTATTCCATGCAGGAGCTTGCCCTCCTGATGGGGTGCAGGTCCATACTAAAGGATATAAGGAAAGTGCGCCTAAGAGTTAAGCACGGCGTCAGGGAGGAGCTGCTCCCGCTCATCAAGCTCAGGGGAATCGGCAGGGTGAGGGCAAGGAGGCTCTTCTCCTCCAACCTGAAGACGCTGGACTCGCTGAGGAAGGTCCCTGAGGAGACGCTCTCCAGGATACTGGGACCAAAGACGGCAAGGGAGGTCAAGGACCAGTTATGATATACAACAAGACCAGGGGAGAGAAAGTGGTGGAGAACGTGATTGTTGCAGGGAGCATGCTCCAGAAGGCAAGGGGCCTGATGTTCAGGAAGGGCCTGAACGGCAACGATGCCATGCTTCTGGTTTTTGAGAACCCCTCTGAGAGCAACGGAATCTGGATGTTCGGGATGAGGTTCCCGATTGACCTGGTATTCATTGACGAGGACTGGAGGGTCATAAAGATACACAGGAACATAAAGCCCCTGGGATGGAGGCCGGGCTCATGGAAGGTCTACTATCCTGACGACAAGGCGAAGTATGCCCTGGAGATGGCAGCTGGCAGGGCCAACGGCATGGGTCTTGGTGACGTCCTTGGATTCTGATTGGGGGGGGTGGAGACCGGAACCCGAAGGCCCCGGTCCCCTGGTTCTAAAAGTTGCAGCATCA
>CAYMDJ010000036.1:0-8549 GCA_964389315.1 uncultured archaeon | reverse complement strand
CGGCTCCGTAAACAACAGGAAGGCGAGATGGTGGAATATAAACAAGTGATTGCCGTTAGGAGGGACCTGAAGCTGAGCAAGGGAAAGCTCGCTGCCCAGGTGGCGCACGCATCACTGGACTCGTTCGAGAGAGCAAACCCCTCCCAGAGGGGGGAGTGGAAGAACGACGGCTCGAAGAAGGTCGTTGTAGAGGTCCCTGACCTGAAAACCATGATCACTCTGCACAGGAAGGCCCTCAAGCTGGGCCTGCCCTGCGCGCTGATAAGGGATGCGGGCAGGACGGAACTCGCCCCGGGCACGGTCACCGCCCTGGGCATAGGGCCTGACGCAGAGGACAGGATAGACGAGGTCACAGGAGAGCTGAAGATGCTCTGACTCAGCTTACAGACTTTCGTACCCAGCATTGGTTATGTTGCTCCTGGGCCCGACAAGCTGAGAAGCAACATGCAAAATATTGAAAGCATATTAACGCTATAAAATAGACAGCCTTATACCGAAGGTATGAGGCATTGCAGTGTCATGCAGCGTATAAGTCGCGAGGATTAAGGATGATAATTTTATAAACACCTGAAACAAAGGAGTGTCCATGGGAGAAGAAGAGATTACCGTCAAGGTAAAGGAAGACAACGAGAAACCAGTCACAGAAGAGGACATCCAGCAGAAGCTCATCCTCTACCAGCTCCTCGAGAGGCAGGGCGAGTCCCTCAAGCAGCAGCTGATGCTGATAGAGCAGAGGCTGCTCGAGCTTAACAGCACGAAAGATGCCATTGAAAACATAAAGCCGAAGCAGGGAGAGGTCATGATACCTCTGGGGAGCGGCATATACACCAAGGGCCATACGACAGGGGAACTGATAGCAGACCTGGGTTCGGGCATCATGCTCGGCAAGGACAAGACCTCTGTAAAGGGCCACATAGGGGAGATGACGAAGATCATGGATGATTCCTACAAAGAGGTCGAGAAGCAGATGCTTTCTGTGATAGAGAAGATGAACGAGATAGCGCTCGATATCCAGAACATGAGCAGGAAGATTGAGAAATCAGAATAAAATATTCTCCGGGGGCCCTGGAACGCAGATTCCAGATTCACGGATTTCTTCCGACGTCAGACGTTGGGGGTGCCGTGCATTTAAAGGATAACGCTCCTAAGGCTTGGATCTGGTCCAGAGCCCTCGAACAATTTTATGCCCTTTCGGGCAAATCCCTATCGGGATTTAGGCATCTCTAGAATGCCATGTAGTTGGTTGCTGTTATGAATCGAGCAGGAGTATATACGGGTCATCCACCAAGAAGGAATCATCCCCAATCACTGTGCAGGCTTTCCTGCGATTGAGAATGTACAGTAATAAGCTCCTGTTACCGCTACATTGAGCATATGCCAAGCCCTGGTAGTGATGACTGAAGCTTTCATGATTACCTGTATATAATTATGTTGCAAAACCTTATAAAAGAATAGGTTATACGATTGACGATTTGAATCCGTCACTTGTGCTCGTATTAACCTTTTACAGGAGTTTCCACATCCGCAAAAGGTTAGCGAAAACGGTAAGAATTTACTTGTGCTCGTACTTCTCTTTCAGCTCTATGTCTATCTTCACGCCCTCTGGGATTGGTATCCTCACGACGTGCCTCAGCGCCCTCTCATTGGAACCTATGTCAATGATCCTCCGGTGGATTCTCATCTCCCACCTGTCCCAGGTCGCGTTTCCGTGTCCTGTCCCGTCACCGCAGGGAGTCTTGAGCGTCTGGACCCTCAGCTTCTTGGTCGGCAGGGGGATCGGACCGCGTACGGAAGCCCCATACTTCTTTGCAATTTCCATGACCTGGTCTGTTATCGACTTGAGCTCTTCCGGGCTCCTTCCAGCCAGCTTTATCCTTGCGAATTCCATAATTTACCTCTTGCTCCTCTGCTTGTATCTCCTCGGTCCCTGTGAAGACCTCGGGGGCTTGTGCGGCTCTGTCCTCCTGGGGTCAAAGACCAGAAGGTTCCTGTCATATGACATGAACACCTGATTCAGGTTTCCACCGACGAGCTCTACCAACCCTCTCGCTATCGCCTGCCTTGCAGCATCCGCCTGTCCCATAGGGCCCCCTCCCCTCACGTTTACCCTGATATCATAAGACTTTGCAGCATCACCCGCCAATATAAGAGGCTCCATCATCCTGAGGCGAAGCATCTCTGAATCATAAAGCTCTATCGGCTTCCCGTTGACCTTTACAGAACCCTTTCCTGCCACGAACTTTGCCCTGGCAACCGCCTTCTTCCTCTTTCCCGTGGTGAAGACTGCCTTTGACTCCTTCCCTTCGCCCTGTTTTCCTGGGCCCTTCTTTCCCGGGCTCTTCTTTGTTTCCGCATTCTCTGCTCGCTTTTCCCGGACCGCTTTGGGCTTCCTGGCCTTTACTGGTTTGTGGATTTTCGGCTCCTTCGGAACGTCAGCTACCTGTTTCCTTCCTTCCTGCTTCTTCTCGTACGCTGGTTTCACTGCCATGTTCTCTTAGCTCCTAGCCTCTCTGAAAGCCTTGCAAGCGGGGTGACCTTACCTGCTGAGGTATTCATGGTCTTCTCGAATGAGAGGTGCTCCCTCTCTGCAAGCTCGTTGGGAACGGATATGTAGACCCTGAGTCCCTTAAGGGCTTCCCTTCCCCTGGGGTTCTTCGGAAGCATGCCCCTCACCATCCTCTTAACGATTGCGTCGGGCCTCCTCGGATAGAAAGGCCCGTGGTAGGGGTCTCCCCTTTCAACCTTCTCCCTGAACACCTTTAGGATGTGCTCCGGGTTTCCGGTTATGACTGCCTTTTCCGCGTTTATCACGTGGACCCTGCTCCCTCTCAGGAGCTCCTTGGCAATCCTGGATGCCATCCTTCCTGCAACCTGGTTGTCAGCATTGACTATCATCTCGTCCATATCATCCCATTATCCTTACCCCTTTGCCCTTGGGGTTCTCGCTCACGAGTTCCTCTATACCCATGGTCTTGCCGCCTGCCTTCATTATCTTCCTCTCTGCCCCGGAGGAGAACTTGAGAGCGGCGACAGTAAGCGGCTTCGTTACCTCTCCAGAACCAAGGACCGCGCCCGGAACGACAATCCTGTCGTTCTTCTTCGCGTATTTATCGAGACGATGCAGGTTCACCTCATAGCCCCTCCGGTTAGGCCTGTTAAGCCCCCGTGCTACTGCTGACCATATCGGGGCGCCTTCCTCCACACCCTTCTTATGGAGGGTCTGGATGAGCCCTTTCAGTTCCTGGTGCTTGGCTCTCACTTTCATCTGAACCTGCTCGGTTTTGATTAATACAATAGTCATGTTTGCATTTAAATATGTTTCGCTCGGCTTACGGACGCTCACGCCTGTTATATGTTCTCAGTCGCAAGCCGGGAAGCAACATGCAAAGTTACCTTTTCAGGACAAAAAATAATAAGCAAGGGGCTTTATAAGCGTTAATCAGCTTATGAGAATCTGCGGGGGTTTCATATGCCAATGATGCCCATAATGAATTCCTTGGCTTTCTTTACATCATCCGGTCCCATGACTTCGTATCTTTCTTTCTTCTCGTAAAAGTCTTTGTATCCATCAGGGAGTTCTGGTTCTATACCAAGAACCCTTTTCACGACCTTGGGAAATGGTCTTTACTGATTTCATTATCTTATACTCTCCTGTTTCAAAGTATGTTGGGATGACCTTGTTCTCATTTGAAATTGGGCATACCATTCCTATTGGAGCGCCCACGGCCCTTGAATATAAGGCTGAAGTGAAATGGGAGCCGTTGCCTATCCCGGGATATACGTTTACCTTCTCTGAACCTGTTTCGTATGAAAGCCTTGATGAAAGGTGGTCCCAGAATGTCAGCATAGAAAGGAATCTGCCTATGCTTTTTGAGTTTCCTGTAATCGTGCGTATGTTCTTGGTTACAGGGTCTTTTGCAAACTCTTCCATGAGATAATCCCTGAGGTCCTGGCATGCATCAAAATCTGATTCTATCCCTATAGGATAGATATTATCATACAATGTTGTCATCTGCCTCCTCTGGAGGTCTGTTATGTTTTCAACAGGGAAGGTTGTGAAAACAGGTATTCCTTTGTTGTGCAGGCCCATTGCGTTTGATGGCCCCGTGTCTCCTGAAGTGGAATCCAGGCAGATTACTATATAACCTTCTGGTGTGAAATGAATCACAAACATCGTGTTGCCGAATGTCCCTCCGTCCTTAAAGGACAATGAAGGGCACACGCCATGGTCGGCAACATAATTGTTTCCAACACTCTTTATTGGAATGTTCCAGTAATATGTCTCTTCTGCCATCCTTCTCAGGTCTCTGGAAGAAATCTCCTTTTCAGTGAACCATGGCCTCAGCGTATGGAAAGCAGACTCACCATATGTCATCTTTGCCATGTCCCTGTATACCTCACCCGGAAGGGTTGGCTTGCGCACAGGAACCCATAACCCATTGTCACCCGTGTCGGGATTGAAGAGCGCGTATTGAAAATCAACTGTCCTGTTTCCTGCCGGGTCGTTGGAACTCCTGTACAAAATCCTTTCTTCGGCAGCGAGGGTGTCCATGAAAGGGATTGTATGTAAGCTTTTTATGGTTTTCCGTGCGCATCTATGTTTTCTTCCCTAATCCTTGCCCTTTCCTTAAGCATCCAGTCTATCCTCTCGCGGACTTCCCGGTCATAGTACCTCATTGCCCCCGTATATTCCCCTATCTGAATAAACTCCTCTGCCGGAATTTCCTTAGCGATTGCATCTGCATGGAATGCCCCGCAGACTATAATGTCAGGCTCTTCCTTCATCACCCTTCTGACCATGCTCCTGTTCCTCAGGTCGCACATTATGTATTCATGTTTTGCTTTATTCATCCTCTGCTCTTTCATGACCTCTTCATAAATTCCCTGTTCTTTCATGGCCCTGACCTCCGGGATTCCCGTGCATGCATACCTATACATTTCTTCCTCTTTAAGCCAGGGGTCAACAATGTCCCTGGCAAGCCTTGAATCAATTGGAATGACGCTCATTCCCATTCCCTTTGCATGCTTCCATATACCGTCCCGTCTCCTGTAAGATTTCAGTGCCTCCAGCGCGAGAACCATCCCCTCTACCCCATACTCATCAAGCCTTTCATTCACCTCTTCAACATAACCATTTCCTTTTTCATGGTCTGTTATTGAGATGATAACGAGCCTCTTCATGATATCACAGAACTAGTTTTCAATAAGTTTTAAAAGGCTTCAGTTTTTTTCAGTACACGCCTTTGTAAAATTTGCGTGTTTTCGCTAACGTTTTGCAGAAGGCAGCAGCCTCTCGTAAAAGGTTATATGCGGGGGACCGGATTCTCTGAACCCAGTTCGCAGTTATTACCGCGGAAGCGGTGTTTCCGCGAACGCTTTAGGGCGTTTACATGTCCTAAAGGGTTCATTCGAACCGGCGAAGGCACTAAGCCACAGGATTTCCTATCAACGGCAAAAGCCTCAAATCTTAAGATTGGTAATCTTGAGTCCTGCCCCTTTGACCATTCCCTGAACCTATTGTCTTTGGAAGGCGTAAGCCTCCTTTTGGCTTGAACCTTTTTCCAAAAGGTTCACTCGGGAACCCCCGCAGGGCTAAGTATTATTTCAAAGGGGTATTTAAATTAGGCAGCCGGATTACCAGATTATTTGTCATCCTCAACCTCAATTTGTGTGTATTGCCGTGCCTTGCGTATTCTATCCATCCGTTAATCTTCTCCCATAAAACATCTTCTGAAATTTCCCCCTTTCTGTAGGATTTCTCCAGTTCATACATCTTCTTCCTGAACAGCTTCATGTTGCTCTTCTTCAGGAGCTTGTGATGATAGAAAATCCTGAAACCCAGGAAACTGATGCCCCTGCGAAGGGGGATTACATTGGACTTCTCCGGGTGAAGCTCCAGCCTTATCGTTTTTAGGAATTGCTCTATCCTTTCTCTATATTCCTCCAGTTTTTCTTTGCTTTTGTCAAAAATCACGAAATCATCCAGGTATCTTATGTAATGTCTTGCCCTCAGTTCATGCTTCACGAAACAATCGAGCCCGTTAAGGTATATGTTGGCGAATATCTGGCTTGTCAGGTTTCCTATTGGCATCCCTTTATTGGGTGTTCTTGAGTCGTGGTTGTCCAATATTCTCCCTGTCAGCCACAGGACTTTCTTGTCCGCAATCCTCTTCCTTATTGCTGCCATCATTACCTCATGGTCAACAGAAGCGAAATAATGTCTTATGTCCGCCTTCAGTATATAACCAACGACCATGCCGCCATATCTCGCTCTGTTCACGTTCCTGCCGCTCTGCGTCACTTTCCTCTTGAAGCAGTCAAACCTTTCAATGGCCTTATTCGTGCCCTTTCCCTTCCTGCTTGCATATGAGTCGTGAATGAACGTTCTGTCAAATATCGGCTCTATGATGTTGCATAAGGCGTGGTGGACTATCCTGTCCCTGAAATGCGAGGTGGATATTACCCTGGTTTTAGGGTCCCTTATCACGAACGTCTTCAGGGGTTTTGGAACATATGTCAGGGTTTCCAGCTCCTTCTTCAGTTGCAGTAGGTTGCTCTCAAGGCACGACTCAAATTCCTTTACATATGCCCTATTTCCTTGCTCTTTCTCGCCTTCATGAAGGCCTTGTTGAGGTTTTCAGTAGAGCACAGTTTTCCGTAAAGATTCTTGTGCGTTTTCATGGAGTCCCGGCTCGCTCAGCTATTCGGGCGGCCACATTCCCAGTCCCGCCCGGAATCTTCCGGGTTTCGGGTTGAGAGGCCTCCAGTTGCCATTTACGCCAAGGTATGGCTTGTTGACGTTGACACGCCTGTTCTCGCGGTTATGCCAGTTCCAGTCGCCACGGAGCAGGTTTCTGTAGCCTTTCTACCAAATGCCGGTCGGCACACTGCAGCTTTAGATTTCGTTGCGCCCTACAACTACCAGCTATCGCTGCTGTATTTCATGGCGCACAGCCTCTCCTACTCACAGCAGATACTGAAGCAGGAGTTGGTGCAATATATTCTGATTCTGTGCGCGCTATAGAAAGGCATGTAGCCAGCTCATCACCGGGACAATGAAGCGGGGGGTTGTTAAGAACAGGAAAAGAAATCTGCACATTCTGAAGGCCATCAATCATTTTATTTATTGGGTTGCTGCTGCTTATATGTCTTCCTCTCTCGCGGTTGCCCTAGAGAGGATTCCCTCCAGTTCCTTCAGTTTCGACTGCACCTCTGACAATGGGGTGCTTTTCATGCTTCTCAGCGTTCTGATTGCTGCCTCAAAATCAGTGACGTCCAGCTCGTATTTTAGACTGGCATCCGCTGCGGCGCGGGCGGCCACATTCCCACCCGGGTCGAGAGGCCCCCAGAGGCCATTGACGCCGACACGCCCGTCCTCGCGGTAATGCCAGCCCCCGTAGCCACGGAGCAGGTTCCTCACCCCCTCGGAGGTTATGGAAACAAAAGCGTAATCGGGGAGGGTTTTCTCCGAGTCCTTCATCCCGTATATGGTGTCCCTAAATGGGCTGAACCTCGTGTGCATTTCCTTTACATATCCTGATTCAAGCGGCAAGGCCATCTCAAAGACGTGTTTTGCCTTTATTATCCCGCTCTCTGGAACGGGGTTGCCTTCCTTGTCGAATTTCAGTATCCCCCTGTCTGTCAGGATGTTCCCCTCCTCGTCCATCTCCGGAACCTGTATTAGGAGGCCATCATAATAATTCTTTTTTCTCTTTCCGTGGGTGAAGTCAAGGAACGTTGAATTCCTTTCGTAATTGCCGTTAATCATGCTTTCTTCCAGTTTGGGGTCTGTTTCATGTAGCATCTCCCTTATCTGGTACCATTCCCCGGATGTCAGGATTCTCTGCCTCGGCTTTCTGTTATTTGCCTCAAGGGCTACCTGGATGTAGGTTGTGTTGGTTGGCATCTCTTCCCTGTCAATGCGCCTCGGAGCAGTATAGCTGCCTTTCGGTGTCCAGACTTCCACGGGCGGCATCTCTGCAAGGTTCTTGTATTCCATTACCTGCGCTGTCTGTGCTGCTGGCATGATATCACTCACTAATTCTTGAAACAAAGGTTTATAAAGGTTTGTATTAGCTACTATGTTGTGGTCAATTTTTTCAGAATTAATGGCTGGCTCACTTCTCGACTGACCTGAGCTCGGCCTTTATCTTCTCCATCTGCTCATAGATTCCCTTGACGTACTCGTCAACGTCCTCAGAGGAGTCTATGTCTATGTCCGATGTGCTGTCAGCCTTGGTTATCTTGGAATCCAGGACCGATATTATCGTGTTGAAATCGTCCAGCGCCCTGTGCGCAATGGTTATCCCTGTGTTGATTTCCTTCTCTATGTCAGAAAGCGCGTCGAGCGCATCCCTAAGGCTAAGGGAGTATCCCTTGAGCTTCTGGAGATGCTTGACTATGTCCGTGTACTTGTCCAACTTTATGAAGACCGGCGGTGAACCGGCGCTATCCTCTATGTCCCTCGCGGTTTCGCTCCTCAGTGGCGCCGAAGGCCTCGAAGGGGCTCTCGGTGTCATCGGAAGCCTTTCAGCCATCCTTGCAGGTGC
>CAYMDJ010000035.1:0-8570 GCA_964389315.1 uncultured archaeon | reverse complement strand
CCTCAAGGCGATAGAGAACCCCGAGGGCAAGCACTCAAAGGACAAGAGGGATTAGACTCTGGATTCCAGTTTCTGCTTGCTTCCAAGATGTATTTGTAGGATACTCTCTAATTCTCTGTTCAAATAATCGAATTCGTTTTGACCTATTGTTGCCTGGATTTCAGGGGATTTTGATATTAACCAATATACAAAGGATTCCCTGCAAGGCGCAAGCGGGGGTGCTGATGGAGAACCCCAGCCTCCAGGAGCTATGCAATGCAGTGTCTCTTCTACAAAACCATAATCAGAGATTGGCAAACCCAAAAGCTTAGGCCTCTCGCATTTGTCTACGAAACCCTCCCACAATGCTCTCAAGACATCACAATATTCCTCATAACCGTATGCCTTATCAGAGCCGATGAAAAGAAAATGATTCGGGACATTATCTTTATCATGAACAGCGAGACGATATTCCCCAAAAGCAGCTAACGATGTTATTACCTTTCCTTCCTCCAGTGTTGAAATTTCTTCTGACATGATTATTGTGTATTACTTATATGCAATCTTTTAATTCTTTGATGTTCCCTTCAAGTCCCGTCTGTTGTAACCACACCTCCCCTCCAGAGGGCACCCGCCACATTCCGGTTTTGTTTTGCAGTTCTCCTTGGCGAGCCTGACAATCAGGGCATGGAATTCCTTGTATAGCTCCACGTCTGCTGGTATACGGGTTTCCATCTTTTGTTTAATCTCTTCGTAACTCTCATTCCCTTTAAGAATGCCCAGTCTCGTGAATATCCTTTTGGTGTACGCGTCCACCACGAACTCGGGGACGCCATAAGCGTAGAGAAGTATCGAATCCGCGGTCTCGGGTCCAATCCCCCAGAGCGAAAGGAGGGATTCCCGGGTGGGTCTTGCAGCTTTGCTGCGAGAGATGTGCTGCATCTCTTGCGCTGATGCACAAGACTTTCCGGAGAACGATGCCAGAATCCTCAGCTTCCTTGCCTTCTGGTTGTAGTAGCCAGAAGGCATTATCATCTCGGCCAGTTTCTTCTCATGGATCCGGAGGAGGGATTTCCTGCTGGTTATCCCCTCCCTTATCAGGTTGTCCAGCGCCTTCTCGACGTTCGCCCAGGCAGCGTTCTGCGTCAGGACCGCCCCTACCTCGACCTCCCACTCCGGAGGGGAGAATCTTCTCCTCATGGGCCACCACCCCTGCGGCCCGAACCTCCTGAGGAGAGTCTTGTAAATTTCCAGCATGGGAATAATTGGCTGGAAGAAATAAATGATTGGGTTTTGTCGCATTTTTTGTTTTTGAAAAAATGACAGATTATTTCCTTGCTTTTACATATCTGGCACCAGAAATCTCTAGGCAAGATGGTTCCATTTTTTTGCTCAGTTTAGGAGATAGATGCTTTATTACTCTATAAACATGGTCATGAAAAGATGGCAACACATTAAGAATATATGGAAGCACTAACCGATGGTTGCTAAGTAACTGATGAACGCCATACTGAAGTGAGTTATTATATTCATATTGCAAGCCGGCATTGCGAAAGAATACAAAAGGCCCTCTTTCTTCCTGTCTTTGTTGCTTTGTTAACTTGCCCTTATACTTTGCTGATATTTCTCCATTCTTAACATTTCCTGCGTTAAAATAATATGATAATACCCGCATTAGCTTATCTTCAAAATAATCCTTTGTTACAATCTCCTTCGAATATCTCATCCGAATCTTATCTTCCTGTTCAAAGAAATCATCTGCATCATCTCTAATACTTTTAATCGCTTGATAATATAATTCTAGATTTTCTTCTGGAATAAAAAATATTGACTTCGTTCTAGTATATCCGTCGCTCATAATATATCCTTCTGTTTTTATGTCGACTTTTCTATGTTTCAGGTCATTTTCTATAGGTTCTGTGCATGGAAGCAAATCAAGCATATGGAAAAACAACCCGCCTTCTTTCAATACCCTAAACCCCTCAGCAATAGCCGTCTCTAAATCCATAAGAACGTCATATGAGCCAAAACCACAGACAACGTCGAAACTTTCATCTGGAAATGGTAGATCATAAGCAGAGGCGTTGACATAAGTCCCTTCTGGAAACCTTCTTTTTGATTCCTCCAGAAAAGCAGGCTGAGAATCTAATTGTATCCACTCTCCCTGAAATTCATCAGGCCAGCTTCTCCTCAAAAAACCAGTCCCGCTTCCTAACTCCAGAACCCTTTCATTGCCCTGAAAATTCTGTCTATAGAAACCTGAAAGCAGATTTTTTGTGGCTCTCAGAACAAGATTTCTATTATTTTCGAAATCATCTAAAATCACAATACTTTTTTCATCCCAGGTGCTATCTTCAATATCTTTATCCATGGAATTAGAGATAAATCATAACTTTATAAATATTACTATCATCTGGTGGTCCTATAATCCTACTCCCTCTCTTCGTGTTTCCTGTTCCTGAAGCTCTTGGACAACCCCCTGTAAACCACGTATACGAGGACCATGAACGGGAATATCTCCAGCCTTCCTATGAACATGTTGAAGATGAGGATTAGCTTCCCTGCCGGATGCATGGTGGTGGTGTCCATGACAGACAGGCCGACCGTCCCCTCGGCAGAGGCGGCCTGGAAGATTGAATCGACGGGAGAGTATCCGAGGATTGTCAGGCCGACAGAGCTCGCTCCCAGGACCACCAGGTAGATGGAAACGTAGAGGGATATTACTGACAGTTCAGAGTTCTTGAAGACCTTGTTCCCGAGCTTGAAGGGAACGACCGCCTCCTCCGGGAGGGAGATTTTCTTGCCTATCCAGGGGATTGACTTCCCTATGGCAGCGGCCCTTATCAGCTTTATACCGCCTGCTGTTGAGCCGGCATACCCTCCTATTATCATCATCAGGAGCAGGAGGAGCTTTGTCATCCCGCCCGGGTCAACCACGGCATTGGTCATGCCGGTCGTAGTCAGGGCCGAGAACGCATAGAAGACCGAATACCTGAAGCCTTCGGGAAAGGTTATCATTGAGAGCAGGAGCAGCAAAGTGAACGCCACAATCAGGATCCAGAAGAGCCTGAACTCGGGGTTCCTGAGCACGTCCCTGAACCTCTTCCTGAGGAACATGTCATGGATGAAGAAAGAGGTTGCGCCGAGGACCATAAGGACGATTAGAATGGCCTCAATGAAAACGCTGTTGTAAGCCGCCACCGAGAGGTTGGTGGGAGTGAAGCCGCCTGTGGAGAGGGAGGTGAACGTGTTCATTATGGAATGGAAGGCAGGCATCCCGGCAGCGGTCAGGAGGAGGATGCCCGCGAAAGTGTAGATTCCGTATATAACGAACATCTTCCTTACCGTGTTCTTTATTCCCGGCTCTATCCTCTCTGTCCTTCCCTCTGCCTTGTAGAGGTAGCTTGCGGATATCCCCGGCGACGCGACCAGAAGTATGAATATGAGGATGATACCTATCCCGCCTATCCACTGCGTCATTGCCCTCCAGAAGAGGAGGGATGGCGGAAGCATCTCAGGATTAAGCACGGTGAGCCCGGTGGTTGTAAACCCTGAGGATGCCTCGAAGAAGGCATCGAGAGGAGCCGCATAGAACATGAATGGTATGCAGCCAATCAGCGAGGCCAGCAGGAAAACGAGCGCCGATATCACCATGGCGCTGCTTATCGTGAGGTCAGCCTTCTGGAACCTCTTATCAAGGAGCGTTCCCGCAATGAAGGAGATTATGGCCGCGGCAAAGAAGGCAGGATACAGGCCGTCTGAGTATATCCAGGATATCAGCGCAGGGATTAGTATCAGTATGCCCAGTATCTCAAGAAGCGTCCCTATATACGAAGCAACAGACCTCCAGTCCATTCTATTATATTGTCAGAGGAGGGTTATATAATCCAGGAACCGTCTCGGTCTGGAAAATGAAGCCTGTTTTTTATAGAACCATGACAATTAAAACTATATGAGAATCGAAAAGAAGGTCCAGCATGAATATTTCAAGGCAGCCACAGAAGGCAAGAAGCGCTTTGAGGTAAGGCTGGCAGATTTCAGGTGCAAGCCAGGAGACATTCTGGTGCTCAAGGAACAAAAACAGGGAGCAAAAGAACTTACCGGAAAAAGGATGGAATGTGAGGTTCTTTATAAGTTCAATACAAAGGAAATGGAGAGGTTCCACAAGAAAGAGGAGATAGAAAAGCACGGGTTCGTTATACTGGCCATAAGAAAGAAGTTCAGGTTCGGATAGATGTTGGTGCTTGGGATGAAGGGTTACATACACATGCTGGAGGTGGTGTTCGCTGGCCTTATACTGGTCATGTTCCTTCTCGGTATAGCTGCCACGTTCAACAGGGCAACCTCCTCTGATATTGGTTTGAGGTTCAGCGATGTCCTGGTGGAGCTCGATGACATGCAAATCCTCAGGGGTCTTGCAGATAGCAATGATTATTCGGGGATAGAGTCAGAGATAAGCATACTGGGCTTCGAGGACGCGGTGGAGATATGCAACAGGAACGGAAACTGCATTGGCAACCGGCCCGGGATGAGGGATAATGTCTGGGTATCCAGCCACTTCCTCGCAGGGCTGGATTCTTATTCGCCCAGGGAGGTCAGGCTTTACGTCTGGAGGGTTTCATCATGAAGGGACAGTTCTTCATCCTGGGGGCAATCCTCCTCTCGGTCATGTTTTTCATAGGTATCCCCTCTGCGGTCAACCTGGTCACGCCGGACGTGAGTGACATGGAATACCTCTCAGAGAACATGGTGCGGGAGATTCCTGTCGTGATTAACCTGGAACCCTCCGCAGGGACCTCACACCTGGAGGACTTCTCGCTCTTCCTCCGCTCGAAGATGGCCGAGAGGAACATAAACCTCTCAATATTCTGGGTATATTCCGAACCCTCTGGCACGGACATGGTTCTTACCACAGGCAACTACATGGGAACGGAGGAATCAGTCATCCTCACCCTGAATTCCGAGGAGAGGAGCTTCACTCTTTCTGACTCCTCAACCAATCAGGAAACCTTCGGAGGGACTGGAAGCTCACCAACCCTTGAGGTCGGCTTCAGCGCCGCTAAAAAGACCCTCAATATAAAGAGGGACAAGCACAACATGTTCTGCTACCTCTCCCTGAGCAGGGGCAATGAGCTCATAACGAGGGAGATAGTTGCCTAATCTTCCTTTTTTCTCTTCTCCTTCGGGCTTCCGCTGAAGAGCTTCCTGAAGGGCCATGTGACTATCTTCATTATCGAGGCGACGCCTGAGATGGTGCTGTAAATCAGGAACAGGGCAAGCCCCAGGACACCGAACCAGACCATCCTCTCGAGGAGACCCATTGAGGCAAAGAACCCCGGTAGAGGTATCTCGAAATAAATAGCCACGAGAGGAAAAATCGCGGCCACCACGCTGACCATTATCCCCTTGATGAGGGTCTTGAACAGCTTGAACGCGATGACTATGAATATTATGAATACCAGGACCAGTATTATGGAGCTCGCGCTCGCCAGCTCCCCTGCCAGCATTCCCAAGATTTCTTCCAGCATGCTACCTGCTTTATATTGTAGGCGGCTTAATAATAAACCATTATTTTCAGGTGAAGAAATGAAGGTTATTGTGATAATAGGCCTCCCGGGCTCGGGAAAATCCGTTGCCTCAAAGCTCCTTTCCAGGAAGGGGATACCTGCATACAATTCAAGCCACATAATAAAGGAAGAAGTCATCAAGAGAGGCCTTGAACTGACAGTGGAGAGCGAAGAGCACATTGCCAGGCAGCTAAGGAAGGAGCACGGCATGGATGCGCCTGCAAGATTTCTTGCAAACAGTATAGAAAATGAGAAATCTGACATAATATGCATAGAAGGCTTCAGGAACATAGAAGAGGCCGAATACATGGAAAGGTTGGGAAAGATATTCCTAGTCGAGATCCGGGCGCCAAAGAATGTCAGGCACGAACGCCTCATTAGAAGGGGTGGCCCGAGGGACCCAAAGGACAGGGAGGCAGCTGAATGGAGAGACGGCAAAGAGATTGAGCGCGGCCTTGGAAATCTCCTCGAGACAGAAAAATACGCCAAGTTCGTAATCAACAACAACGGAAACCTTCAAAGTCTTGAGAAGAGTCTGGACGAAATCCTCGATAAAATAAAGCAGAACCCTTTTAATGTTAAGGGTGTCGCCAAATAACCACAAGGCAGATAACTGGAACGAGTATTGCTTATTGACAAAAGCGTTCACGGAAAAACACCCTTTTCTCTGCACTCTGACAAAAAGCGTGTACGGAAAAAACGGGTGTAGATTCTGCGTGTTGCTCCTCGGCTTGCGACTGAACTGACATGACAGGCGGAAGCGTCTGTAATCCGGGAAAGCGTGTACGGAAAAGATATTTATAAATTACCCGATATAACTAATCTCAGCAAGCCCAAGTTTGCTGTCTTTTGCATGTTGCTCCCACCGCTTGCGACTGACCCTTTTCTTTATATTCTATTCAAAAGCGTCAATGGAAAAACTATTTATAAATTATCCAGTATAACTATAGCTGAAAAGCCTCGGTAGCTCAGTTGGTAGAGCGGCTGGCTTGTAACATGGTCTGTTGAGAGACTTAGTCTCTGTGAAAGCAGGAGACCAGCAGGTCGGGGGTTCGACTGAACCCTTTCGCGCATGTAAACGCACGAAAGCGTTCGCGGAAAGAACGCTACTGCATAAAATGTGAAAGGGTTCCGATTATCCCTCCCGAGGCTCTAAAACCCAATTCCAATTACTCAAAACCAATAATCTCTGAGGATACTCTGAAGTCACTAATTTTTGAATTGTCTTTGAATATGCTAATTTTATCTTTACTCCATCTGATTCTATTGCCTGCTCTAATCTTAACCAATTTTTCTTTGTCAAAAAGTGTGTTGAAATGCATAACCTTTGAATAGTTCAATTCTGAATTTGCTGTATTTCCTTCAAACGCAAGGAACTTATAGTTGTCCAAGAAAAGGAATATTCTGTTTAGATATGTTTTTAGCTCTTTTGAATATTCTGTAAATTCTCTGCTCATAATTTTCATGAGCGAATTTGCATATTTTAAAGAAGGTTTGCAATCAAAGGAGCATGGGATATGAGGAATTATGTATTTGTCATAATCACAATACCTCTCCTTTTTTATTTTATTCAGAAAACCTAAGTTCCAAGTCTGGATTCTCGTATCAAAATTAAATAAGTAGTTTAGCCTGTAATCATTCTTCTTTGAGTTTTGCTTGGTTAAAATAGGTATAGTGTTGACGGATTTCTTATTTTCTTGAAAAGACTCAATGCAGCAGGAAGGATACCCCAGATACTCTCCTAGTTTAGATTGATTATCTTTATCAGATAAATATGCTTTTTTTAAAATTGAACTATCTTTGCCAACAACGCAAACAGGTTTGCCAACTGCCTTGTAATTGTAAATAATCATTTTCAGATTAAGTTTTGGTAATACTTTTCTCAATAATAAGAATCTTTCTTTATCTATAGCAAAGCGCATACAAGGTCTTAGATCATTAATTACTGATAATGTATCCTGTAACCAGATTCCATTTTTATGAAGCAATTCTATTAAACCTTTTTGTTTATCATTCATCTAAAAACTATATTATCAAGAGATTTATAACGTTTAATCTGATAGAAACCACCTAACTTGGAAAAGTGTTCTATAAACCCCAGGGCCCTGATTTTTTAAAGTGCTGTTTTTCAACAAGCCATCAAACGAAACCCTTTTTAATACGGCGCTATTATATCAACCATGTATGGGGATAAAAACGTTTTTGAGAAGGTATATGAAAAGCCGGGTACTGTCTGGACTAAAACCGAGCCGCCAGAACAATTGGTGAAACTAATTGAAAGCGAAAAGGTTAAGCCATGCAAGGCCATTGACGTTGGGTGTGGTGAGGGGTTTTACTCTATCTATCTGGCTTCGAAAGGGTTTGATGTGGTGGGGATTGATTTATCAGAAAGGGCAATTGGGTATGCAAAAGAAAATGCGTCAAAACGTGGTTTGAAAATAAGATTCATGAAAATGGATGTCTCGGATCTGGATAAGCTGAATGAGAAATTTGATTTTGTTCTTGAATGGACACTGATGCATCACATAATGCCACCGCAAAGGCAAAAATACGTAGAAGGCATAAGAAGTATATTAAACAAGGGTGGAAAATATCTATCAGTCTCTTTTAACGAGAAAAGCCCTCATTTTGGTAAGCCCGGCAAAAAAATCAGAACCGTCCCCCATGGTGCAAGGATGCCTTCTGGAACTAGGCTCTATTTCTCTTCAATGGATGAAATCAAAGAACTATTCAATCCTCACTTCAGAATAATAGAATCCAAACTTATTGAATGGACAATCACAAAACCACATGTTGGAAATTACTTGCTTATGGAAGGGGGATGACTATAATATGCCATGCCTCTAGAACTTCATCCTCACCAGCAGCATCGCCACGAATCCCATTGCGAGTCCGGCAAAGGGACCGACATCCCACCTGCCACACAGCGCCCCAAGCGCCATGCCGACGAAGAAGAACCCGACGAACGCTATGCCGCCCAGCTCGTTGCCCTTGCTCTTTCCTGCGAACGCCTTCTTTTCTGCC
>CAYMDJ010000034.1:8302-9589 GCA_964389315.1 uncultured archaeon | reverse complement strand
TCTCGAACCAGGGCCAGAGCTATGAGACGAACTGCACGCCCATACAGAAGATAGGTGCCAACGTCTACAAGTGCACCTGGGACCCAACCCAGGACACGCCCTATGGGTACTACAACGTCACCATGTGGTCGAACTATAGCCAGTATTATGAGAACGTATCAATCAAGGAGGACATATTCTACATGACGACGTCGCCCTCGATGACCGTCGCAAACGTGACACCGAGGCAGGATTCCTGGGCGCTCGAGCACAACTTCTCAGTCAGGGTCGCGGACAACCTCGGGGACGAGGTCAATGTCACCCTGCAGGAGCAGATACTCGGGCAGAGCTGGTATGACGTCGAATCATTTAACTGCACCGACTGCTCTGACAACGTCGATGGCTACACCCTGATGGAATTCAACAACAGCTATGCCTGCAGCGGTTATGCCGGACAGTGGATGAAGTTCAGGTTCAGGGCAGAGGACGGTGAGGGCAACACAATCTACACAGACACGGTCTCCCAATACTACAACAATGACGACACCTTCCAGCTCCAGAAATCCGATGTAAACGTGACATACGTCTTGGGGAACGAGTCAACTGCCACGCCGACCGTGCCGGCAAAGTTTGAGGTCCGGATATACGACCTTGACAACGGCAGCTACGTCTTCTCCGGCTATCAGAGGCCCCTGGTCAAGTTTGACGTCACCACTGACGGTCCCGGTTCCGCGCTGGAGATGATAAACTCATCCTACACCAACACCAGCGGGAATGCTAACGTTTCCTTCTACGTCTCCCAGGATTTCTATGCAGGCAACCAGACCTGGTATGGATACGTTGACACCACCGATAACTGCTACAAGTACAACAAGAGCGAGAACCTGACCGTCACGGTAAACGTGAACTGGCCACCCCTTTATGCAGACGAGACCGTCCAGGGATACGTTGGCGACGCTAGCAGCTCCCTCTCAAGGGGATGGGGAGAGGGCTGGACATTCAACGTCACTGTCCAGGACCCTGAGAGCGATGACGTGAACGTTTCCCTGCAGCTCTACAACGGGAGCCAGTGGATTGTTGTAGAGAACCAGACCTGCACAGAATGCAGTGACTGGGAGACCAAGAACTTCACCGTTTCCATGAACTGCAGCAACGTGATAACCATACAGGAATACAGGTTCGTTATAGAGGACAACAACAGCAATTCCAACATAACAGACCCACACGCATTCACCATAGAGGAGGACGACGTAACCTACGAGTCGATATGGGGCGGCTACGGCAACATATCCAACAGGACATCAGACC
>CAYMDJ010000034.1:0-8202 GCA_964389315.1 uncultured archaeon | reverse complement strand
GTACGAATTGTTCTGACAACGGGGCTCTCAACTACACCGTGCTGAACTGGACAGGGATAACCTTCCCCTGTTCTGGCTACGCGGGCCAGTGGATGAAGTTCAGGTTCAACGCCACGGACACCGAGGGCAACATGAAGATAAGCGACCCGATAAACCCCGGCCAGTACGTCGGAAACGATGACACCTTTGAGATACAGAAGGCAAACGCGACCATACATTACGTATCAGGGAACTTCTCGACAGCGACCCTGAAGCAGGTTGCCGAATTCATGGTCCAGGTCAGCGACGATGACAACGGGACGACCATCTTCTCTGCAGGGCAGTATCCGCTCGTGAGGTTCAATGTGACAACAGACCAGACCACCTATACCTTTATCAACGAATCCTATGCGAACGGGACGGGATATTCCAACGTCTCATTCCTCCCGACATCGAACTTCCAGAACGGGACACAATATTGGAAGGCCTACATACCGAGTACGGATTCGTGTTATTACCCGACCAACACGACCAACTATACAGTCATACTTGACGTCAACTTCCCGCCACTTTACCAGAACGAGAAGGTCAAGGGAGTGACGTCAGGAGCTTCAGGCGGCTGGGGAGAATACTGGTATTTCAACGTGACTGTCATGGACATAGAGGGCGACGACCTCAATGTGAGCCTCGAGGTTGACACTGGCAGCGGCTTCCAGATAATTGAGAACCAGACCTGCACCGAATGCTCGGACTGGAGGATGATTAACTTCACCCCGAGCTTTGACTGCTCATACATAAACTCATCTGCAAGCTACAGGTTCAGGATATATGACAACTACACCAGCCCTAACATGAACGAGAGTGTCCCCCACACCTTCGCGATAGAGACCGATGACATAAACTTCACAGTCCAGCTTGGAGACAGCAGCATAGCCAACAGGTCAGGCACGCAATATGACACCCTCATGATACTGGTCAATGACACAGACAGGAGCCAGACCGTTGAGGCAGGCGTCAACGGAACGATATGGATAACCACAGCCGGTGGACTGACCTGGGACTCCGGTTACAACGTCACGACCAACTCATCCGGCCAATGGAACTACTCCTTCAATGCGACGTGCAGCTATGCGGTCGGGGAGCAGAACTGGAGGTTCAGGTCAATTGACTCCTGCTACGACGTCGTGGACAGCTTCTATGACAAGTCAGAGTCACATATACTCTATGTCATGGGTGAGTTCGACTTCACACTCAACCTCCCGACCGAGACCAACTATACAGAGGGGCAGAACGTCTACTTCCTCGGATACCTTGAGGACGACTGCGATAATCCACTATCAGGGTTCGCAAACCAGATTATATTCAGCCCCTGGAACGGGCCATATGAATACCCTGTCACGTCAAATGCCGCATCCGGAAACTTCTACGACTACTACTGGCCGACAACAGGGGGGAAGCCTGGCGGATGGTACAATATAACGGTCAACGTCACGGAAAAGACGACCAACACCTACTACGACCACGAGAGGAACTACTATTACCCTAACGTGACCTCGCCTTTGCATGCTTTCTACCTTGACATATACCCAAGGCTTAAGGAGGCCAATGTCACACCGAGGCAGGACGGATGGTCATACGTCAGGAACTTCACCGTCAACGCAAGCGACGAGGAGGACGACACGCTCACGGTCTATGCCTGGCACAGGGAAGCGTCCGGTGACTGGGAGCAGGTAGACACCTACAGGACGTGCACGGACTGCGATAATACAACCCTCAACTGGAGCCAGGTATATACATGCTCTGACCTCACCGGAACGACCACGACCATGTATTTCAAGATGAACGCCAGCGACGGGACGCTCGGCTACACAACGAGCGTCGTGAGCGGGGATTACGTCAATAACCAGGACAGCTTCATACTGGAGAAGGACGATGTCTCCGCAGATTACTTCTCAGGAGATGCGGGAACGGTAAACAGGTCGTCGGGAAGCACGCCTCTGGTCATATTCGTAAACGATACTGACGCTGGCAACGCGCCGAGCCCTGCCGCAACGGTAAGGTTCAACGTGACGACCCAGGGAGTCTACGGGGCGGGCTTCATGATAGACGGCCAGAACGCCACGAACTCCTCCGGCCATGCTAACTATTACTTCAACCCCAACTGCTCATACTCTGTAGGCAACCAGAGCTGGCATGGCTACACATCAGATTCATGCTACAAGACCAACACCTCGCAGGCCAGGAACATAACCATAATCGGGGACTTCATCTTATCCGCAAGCGCAGAGAACGCGTCATACCACCAGGAGGATAACATAACTGTAATCATTCTCGTCCAGGACGACTGCGGCAACAACCTCTCCGGGGTTGACCTGAACGTGACCCTATATTACAATGACACAGTTGAATACAACTGCACCAACATGCATGAGTGGTCTGCCGGAAACTATTCCTGTAACTGGTCAACCACGAAGCAGGACCCCACAGGATGGTATGAAATAATCGTTGATGCAGTCAAACTCCCTGACTACAACAACAAGAGCCAGATCTTTGACAATGACTTCCTCCTCCTCTCCTACACCAACAACAACCCCACCCTCATGAACGAGTTCGTGGAGGAGGACGGCTGGGGCGTGGAGATAAACTACAGCATTGAGGTTGAAGACCCGGATTTTGACAACGTGAGCGTCACGCTCTGGGAAGGAAACTCTCCCACAGGCCCTTGGACAAAGGTAGACAACCAGACCTGCCAGGACTGCTTCCCGAACCAGACGCTGAACTTCTCCAGCTACCACACATGCGGCGACGTCGGGACGAAATATTACAAGTTCAACGCGACAGACGGCCAGGGAGGCACGGCCTCCACCCCGGCGACCGCCTTCCAGGTCCAGCCTGACAACGTCACACTGACCGTCCGTGGTGGCAACGGAGCGGCAGTGAACCGTTCTGATAATCAGTGGTCCGGCTATATGGTCGTGAGTGTCTATGACACGGACAACCTCACGGACGTTCCCTCTGGCTATAATGTGAGCTTCTGGGTCCAGCACAACGCCTCCTCATGGAACGCAGGGGAGCTCAATACCACCAACGGGACCGGATATGCATTCTACAGGATAAACCCTGAATGTGACTACTACCCGGGAGAATGGGACTGGAGGGCAGGGACCCTCAGCAACACGTGCTATGACAACGAGAACATATCAACGAGCCCGGCAATAACGATATACGCCGACATAGAAAGCGTCATAACCAACGTGACCTGTCCCGGGGGGGCATGCGAGGACGGTGAGTCAGTCTTCATCAGGGGACAGACCCTCGATGACTGCTCCCGTGCGATAAACGACTCTGACGTCGTCTTCAACGTTTCCCACGATTCATTCTGGTCAGGCTGCGAGCCCGTGGAGAACGAGAGCAACTCCTACTATAACTGCTCCTGGCCTGTTGCAGGAACGTATGGCGGCTGGTACCAGGTCCACATGTTCTCATCCAGGCAGTATCACAACAGCGATTATTACAACAACGCCACTGCCTTCTTCCACGAGATTGCCCCCTACCTCTACGGCCAGTATTCTTCACCGAGCATCGTCGAGTGGGGCACCAACACCTCAAAATCCACCATATATTTCTACGTGGATGTCTCTGACGATGACGACAACCTCACTCTCCAGTTGTGGGAATCCAAGGGAGCGCCGGGAAGCTGGGTGCTCAGGGACACTGACACCTGCCAGGACTGCATGAACCAGACAGTTACGCTCTCGCGGCTATACTCATCGTGCAACGACACGGTCGAGGGATTCTACTGGAAGATAAACACAAGCGACTTCTATTCCATGTCCGACACCACAGACGGGAACGATTACATCAACGTCACCAAGAGGAACATCACATGGAGCGTCCTTTACGGCGACGACAGCAGCGTGAGCAGGGTTGGAAGCAACCAGACCTTCTTCCAGGTGGAGTTCCGCGACAACTACACCAACCAGACCACCGGGATAGGCGCAAGGACCGCTTACGTGTGGGTGACCACTGACGGAACCGGTTCTGATTACAGCCCCGGGATGATAAACACGACCCAGAGCGGCATGCTCACGAGATACTTCAACCCCGGATGCAGCTCCCCCAAATACTATGCCAATGCGCAGGACTGGAAGGCAGGCATAACGTTCACTGGCTCCCTGATTTGTTACTATGACACCAACACGACAGAATACGACATCAACGTAACAGGTTATCTTTACACCAACATAACCTACCCGACCGGCCTGAAGGCATTCCTGCTGGGAAGCCAGGTACCCATATGGGGCGACGTGGAGGACGACTGCGGAGACAACCCAAGCGTCACAGTCGACTTCATGATAGAGGGCGTCTACTCACCACCTTCCCCATACGAGTGGGGCAACGGCAGCTACAACACCAGCTGGAGCAGCGGCGAGTCAGGAATAGGCCGGCACAACGTTACGATGAACGCTACCAGGGACTACTACCCCGAGGGCTTTGATGAGGAGGGAGATGCATTCATCCTTGTTGTCAGCCCCGAGCTCACGAACCCTTACATAGACATAGGCACAGGGAACTCGGAGGGGTGGGGGCACAACTACACGTTCAAGACCATCTTCTGCGACTCTGATATAGAGGACAACGTCAACGTTTCCCTCTGGGTCTCCAACCAGTCAGGAGGAGGCTGGAGATACGTCGATTCCCAGAACACCAGCGGCTGCTCCTACAACAACGTGACCTTCTACCACACCTTCAACTGCCAGGATTACCTCGATGGCATAGATTACTTCATGTTCATGGCAAACGACTCCTACGGCTTCGGGGACCAGACCACCCCGCAGACCTTCGGCCTGGAGAAGGACAACGTGGATTTCTATTACCCGTATACGTCCTCGTCCTCTGTCGCCAGGGAGGGTGATGTGGAAATAAACTTCTCTATTGCAGTCAACGACACTGACAAGAACGGGGAGCTTGTTCCTGGAGGAGTCAATGGTTCCTTCTGGGTGAGCACCGACAACCTGCTGGCTGAGCTGGACGATGGCCATCAGCGCCTCACGAACTCCTCTGGCTACCTCAACCTGAGCTTCAATGCCACGTGCGACTATAAGGTCGGCTCCCAATACTGGTTCGCAGGGGTGTATAACGACACCTGTTACGATGACAATAACATGTCCTGGACAGAATACTTCGACATACTCGGACAGCTCAAGACATTGCTTGACGAACCAGCGGAGGGAATGGAGTTCAACGTGAGTGATGACATATTCATAAACTTCACGGTTTCTGACGAGTGCGGAAATTATCTCGCAGGAGTCAACAACGCGGTCGGCCTCAACAGGACCGGCGAGTCCTCAACATGCACCTGGGGGCCCTATGACGAGGGCGGCGGGCTATACAACTGCACCTGGAACTCCACAGGCCATGGCGAGGGGAACTGGTCAATCAACATAACTTCCGGCCTGACGGACTACAACCAGAACTACAGCGAGTGGACAGACAGGTTCTGGCTGGAGAACAAGGAGCCAAACGCCTCTGACAACATTGCCTCACCAGCCCTCGACGGCTGGGGAGCGACCTTCACCTATAACCTCTCCATCGATGACCCTGAGGGCGACGAAGTGATGTGCACGCTCTATACCAACACCACGGACTCGGGTTGGGTCGAGAGAGGGACTGATACGGTCCAGGGGACAGGCAACTGTTCTATACAGGTCAGTGACTTCGTTTCCGCTGAGATGGGACCGACCCAGTACAGGTTCTATGTTAACGACACCTTCAACTCGTTTGACACGGACAACTTCACCGGACCGGTTCTTGAGGAGGACAACGTAACCCTGACATTCTACTACGGCAACTGCACCGGAGGGATAGAAGGTAGGGTCAACAGAAGCGGGAGCCAGACGACCCAGCTCATCGTCAGGTTATACGATGATGACAGGGGAGAATATTCCAGCGGGATAAACGTCACCTTCTGGGTAACGACGTCCGGCTCGGCATTTGACAACGGGACGCTAAACACCACCAACGGGACGGGTCATGCAACGTTCTCGTTCGACCCCGGATGCTCACCCGAATACCTCACAGGCAACCAGAGCTGGAAGGCCGGGACGACCGACTCAAGGTATGAGCCCTCGAACATGACCGACTACCTAATCGTCTCCGTGTGGGGAGACCTAACCAATCAGATTCAGATACCAGCCGGGACAGAGCACCTGAGGGGGACGAACGTCACAATAAGGGTCAACGTAACGGATGACTGCACGAACACGGTTACGTCCGCGGCCCTGACATACCAGATGACGAACGAGACAGGCTACACTTACACGTGCGATTACCAGAGCGAGGAGGGTTCTGGATGGTATAACTGCTCCTTCAACACCACGCCCATGTCGCCCAGGGGATACACAACCGTCGTCAACTCCAGCAGGGATTATCACAACAGCGGGACCGTCTCGAAGGCCTATGTTTACGGAACCTCATCCTTCTGGATAGAGACTGCCCCATGGCTCAATGACACCTCTATAAACATAACACCCATGGTAGGGGGCTGGAGGGAGGACTTCTTCTTCAGCGTCAACGTAACTGACTACGACCTCGATGACGTTGACGTCAACCTGAACTACCTCGGTGAGGGGATGGCCTGGCAGAGCCACCCAACCACGAGGTCGGACTCCGGCATATCGTGGAACGCCAACTATACCATAGACGAGTTCGGCCCGACCTACATAAACAAGAACGTCACGATAAACTTCACTGCCACAGAGGACGACATATGGAACTTCACCACCACGCCGGTAAACATAACAGTCGAGAGGGACGACGTCTGGTTCACGGTGCTTGCGGGCAACGACACCACCGTGAGCAGGATAAACCCGGATACCCAGTCGCTCATGGTTTACATTTACGACAACGACGACGCCCCGACCTACAGGGCAGTCACGGGAACGAGCGGACCGGGTATGTTCTGGATAACCACAGGGGGGTATGGAACAGGGACCTGGGACAGCGGACACCCGGACAACACCAACAGCTCAGGCCAGATTGAATACATATTCAACCCGGACTGCAATTATGACGTGGGCGTCCAGCAGTGGAAGTCAGGAATAATAGAGGGCTCCACCTTCTTCAAGCCGGCCAACTTTACTGATTTCAACATAACGATAACATCTGAACTTACCCCCCACATAGCCCCCCAGGACAACACCCCGCACGGGAGGGCCTGGCTGAAGAATACCCAGCAGGTCCCGCTCTGGGGCAACATAACCGACGACGCTGCCTGCGGCCTCGTCACCGGAGCGACCGTAACATATTACATAGGAGGGACCAGCTATTCGTACGCAGGGGTCGGTAACGGCAGCGGCTGGTATAAGGTCAACATAACGGATACCAGCCTCCCGGAATTCAGCTATGGCTGGTATACCGTTGAGATGAACGCATCCAGGACTTACTACCCCTATGAGAACGTCAGCCTCAGCCAGACCTTCTTCCTCGCATCACAGCCCGTCCTGTCGCTCGGGACCCCTGGCGTCAACCCCTCATACGGTGGTTGGGGAGTCCCGTTCAACTTCACTGTCAGGGTATATGACCTTGACCAGAACAACGTCACGGTCTACCTCTGGAAGAAGCCGCAGAGTGCCGGTGCCAATGAATGGGAACTCCTTGACAACTGGACCTGCGTCGACTGCTCTGACAATCCGGGAAGCCCCGATACCCACACCTTTGAAATCCAGTTCGACTGCGGGGACGTGAACAATTCCCAGTACAAGTTCAATGCAACAGACGAGTTCAATTTCTCCTCAACCTCACAGCCCGGGGGGACTTTCAACATACAGAAGGACACCGTGGATTACACCGCGGACCAGGGTGACGGTGAGGATTCATACAGATTCGGGACGAACTACACCATACTCTCGCTCAACGTCGTTGACACGGACACCGGTAACTCCCCGCTTCCCGCTGGCGTCAACGGGACGCTTAACGTCACGACGAATGGCAACGACTGGGGACCCTCCTACACGAACCAGACCGATTCCGTCGGGAAGCTCGTGTTCTACTTTGACTCTGACTGCAACCACACTTTCGGGAGCCAGAAATGGAAGGCATACATAGACAACGATGCATGCTACCAGGAAGCAGGATACGCATTCAACAACACGCTTTACGTCCATGGCCAGCTCTTCAACAACCTGGAGGTTCCGGCCTACCAGCAGCTCTTCAACGCCACTG
>CAYMDJ010000033.1:0-10817 GCA_964389315.1 uncultured archaeon | reverse complement strand
GCTCATCAACCTTTGCAGAGCAGCCAATCGGATATGCGGTCGGCCCTGCCCTGGAGGCCAGGGAGGCGCTGAAAATAGCTGACACTGGCAGAGGTCCAGACGACCTCATAAACAAGGTGGCCCACCTCGCAGGAGTGTTGTTTGAGTTCAGGGGATTCCCCAACTCCGAGAAGAAGGCAATGAAGATTATAAGGTCTGGCAGGGCAGGAAAGAAGCTGAGAGCGATAATGGATGCCCAGGGCGGCAACCCAAAGCTCAGGATTGAGGACATACCCGTAGGCACCCATAGCGTGAAGGTCAGGTCAACGAAGACAGGAAAGGTATGGTGGATAGACAACGTTTCAGTTATCCAGGTTGCCAGGGCAGCCGGAGCTCCCTTTGACAAGGGGGCCGGACTCGTCATGCACAAGAAGCTCAACGAGCCAGTTAATAAGGGCGACGTGATATTCGAGGTCTATTCAGAGCATCTCTACAAGCTCAACAGGGCGCTTGAAACAGTCAGAAGCATGGACGTCATGTGCGTGGGCAAGAAATATGAGATGGTCCTGGCAGACATACCAGAGGACGATGAGGAAGAGAGGTACTTCATCCTCGAAAGGTAACCATCATACATATAAATAATTGGTTTAAATTCTACAGGCCATATCCCTGGTCCCTTAACCACTGAATTTCAAGTTCAGAGAGGGTTGGCTCCTGACCAAGTGGATAGTTGGGTATAACAATCATCGTTTTCATGAATCTATACCTTTCTTTAAGGTCATCCCATGGAACGGTATGGAATTCATAAAATCCCCTCAGAGCATCCTGTGCTTGATGCTCGTGTGCTTCAAAATCTATAAGTATGTGCGCCGAGGATTTGCCCATGTCAAAGCTTTGTTGTAAATTATTTAAGCCTTTCTGGGTCATTTCATCCAGCAACCCCTCCCAAAGAATAAAGATTTCAAGGACTTTGCTCTCCCAAGGTTCACTGCCTTCCTGTGAAAGTATTTATATTACCTCATCCAATAATAAAGTAATGAAAAACCAGCTGAGGGCGTTCGGTGTCATCGTCGTCCTGATAGTGCTGGTTATGATGCTCTCCGTTATTTCTGTAAAGCTGACCGCAATGGTCATAGGCACCTGAAAACCAACAGCTAATGTTTTGTTCAGATGAACAGGGAGAGTATGTTTCCATAGAACAGCGTGAACATTATAGTTATCACAAAGGCGGGTGCGAACCTGACGCCCTCCTTTATCCAGACAGGCTTTCCCTTGTCCCTTATTGCATGGACTTCCTTCTCTGTGAGGCCCCTCCATTTCCCCTCAAAAAGGACGTCGCCGACCCTTATCCTGGCCGCAGGGATTCTCCTCTTGAAGAGGTTTGCCTCAACGAACCTGCCGTACCTCATGAATACGATTACAGAGAAGAGCAGCAGCGGCGAGAGGATGACTGGAAGGAAGAGCCCAACAGGTATTGCATAATACGACATTGCAAAGAGTATGATTATCGCGCAGGCCACTGCAAACCCGCCAGTCATGTAAATAACTCTCCTAAGGTCTCCTCTCATCTCTCCAATGAACTTCCTCGAGGTGTCCGGTGACCTGAGGCCAAGGGCAATGGAATAGACGAGGAGGTAGAAGAACGCTATGAAGAAGAAGTTGAAGAGGATGGCTGCCGGGAAAGGAATGAAGGATGCGTATGCAAACCCCGCCGGGTCAGGGAACGCGAAGCCCAGCGAGCCCAGGAGCCATGCATCCCCGTCTCCCCACTGCCTGCTGTAATAGAGCCCCATCCCGAAACCGAGGAACAGTATACCCATCAGTGCGGAATTCAGTATGTATGAAAAATCCCCGCTAATGAAGGACATCAGACCTCTAAGACCCAGCGATATGATTATTATGGAATAGGGGAGCCAGTCAGGAAACTCGGTCGTCCTTATGTCCCAGTAAGCTGCCATGAAGAAAAGAAAGCCTGTTGACCCCAGAAGGAGCAGAGAGAGAATGTCCATGAATATTTATTGTCCCCGCCTTCTTTTAAAAACCATCCCGTTAAATATCTAGCATGGCAAAGAAAGCCAAAGCTTCTTCAAAGAGGGCTGCTCCAAAGAAGGCTCCCATGAGAGGGAAGGACAGGAGGGTGGAGCATTTCTCAGAGGAGGTCGAAGCGATAGGTAAGAAAATCGAGAAGAGGGGTGATGAATGGGACAGCTGGTTCCACAGGACCTTCGGCATCATCGGCCCCTTCATATCCAGCATCTTCGGCCTTCTGCTGCTCTCGCTAGCTTCATGGGCGATAACCCTCATGAGCGCGCACGTGATGAGCACTTTCCTGGCGAGCATTAACGCTTTCATACTAACCAACCTGGGGCTCTTCTTCCTGATATTCATGTTCTTCTCCTACTCCTCCTACTTCTCCAGAATCTCCCCGAAGGGATATTCCCTTTTCTGGCCATTCGTCATAGCGGGGGGAGTGACATTGGGATTCTGGGTTGCAGGCAACGCAATAAGCATAGCCAACCTCTCCCTGGGGATTCAGGTGCTCTCCAGCATCGTGTTCTATATCGAGAACAGCTTCTGGTGGATATTCGGCTTTACCCTGATCTTCGGTTACGTCCTGGTGCTGGCCAGGAAGGCAACAGGCTACTTAGAACCTGCCATCCCCGCAAGAAAGTCTCCAGCACGCAGGGTTCCATACAGCAAGGCCAGGCTCTACAGGTCAGGCAGGGACAGGATACTGGGCGGCGTCTGCGGGGGGATAGCGGAATACCTCGGCGTGGACCCGGTCCTGATAAGGCTTCTGTGGGTCATAGGCACGTTTGCCTGGGGCTTCGGCGTCATTGCTTACATGTTTGCATGGATAATAATCCCCAGGAACCCGGTCCAGAGATGGGTTTAGTGGATTCACCTTTTTATAACCTTCATACAAAATCTACAAGCAACCGCCCGACATTGTGCCACATAACCAAGTCGGGATTCGAACGATGGGACCGTGGTGTAGCTTGGCAGCATCGGAGCTTCGGGAAAACCCTTTTTCAGAGCGAGCATGCAAAAAGCGTTTGCGGAAAAAACGGAAAGGGTTTCGGGAGAGCTCCAGACCCGAGAGCGTTTCTTAAGAGAGGCGCCGGGAATTCAAATCTCGGCGGTCCCATCACAAACATTTTCTTATTCCAGTCTCGCCTTCAGTATTACAGCAGTTGCCATGTCCCCGTTGGTTGGTTTGACACCGCTGAAATCTATCCATTCAATGCCGGAGAAGCCAGCATCCTCCAGCGCGCTTTCCGTTGTCTTCCTGGAGAAATAGTGGTTAATCACGCTGCATGCCCTTTTACCCTCTGCATCGTGGAAGAACGTCCTTATCCTGGAACAATTGCCAAACGGCCTGTCAACCCATTCCCTTGAGATGAATGAGCCCTTCTGGTATCCTGTTGTCGGGGTTTCAGGGTTGCAGTCAATCGCTACCAGCCTCCCTCCACTCTTCAGGTTCTTTGCAAAGTTCCTGAAAAAAAGCCGGAGTTTCTTCTCTGTCACTGCATGGCATATGACAAAGGTTGCTGTCACCAGGTCAAAAGAACCAACCTTCCCGAGTCTGGATGCATCGGCCAGGAAATACCTTATCCCCATGGGCATTTTCCTCTCTTCCTCCCTCGCGAGCTTTATCATTCTCCTTGAGGAATCAAAACCAGAAACAATGGCACCTTTCTCAGCCAGCTTCCTTGAACTGTATCCGCCACCGCATCCTGCATCAAGAGCCCTCTTTCCTTTGATTTTGCCGCATTCCTTGAGCCACCTGACATACAGAATCCTGTTCGGCTCGTTGATGTTCTTCATTGAGGAATAATGATTTGCTACCCTTTCGAACTGCTCCATGGTTTATTTAACAGGGTTTGGGAATAAATAGCCTGCGGAATCACTTGCTATCCTCTACCTCTTCCAGGATTTCTTCCTTTGACTTCACCTTCTTCTTCTCGGTCTGCTTCTCCACAGCGTCCTCTATGCACTCCTGCTTCCCTTCCGTCTCCTTGCATGCCCCCCTCCCGAGCAGTTTCCCTGCTATGGTGCTGAAGAGGACAGAGAGAAGTATCACCATGAATATGATGTTAATGACCTGGCTCGCTACGGCTTCGGGCTCGCCCACGGAGAGTATGGCGAGGGCGACTATGGGCGCCATGGCCGCTGCGGAGAGGCCCCTGGGCGCCACGAAAGACATGAGCAGGAAGTCCCTCCTGCTGATTTCGTTCCTCATCTTTCCCAGGAGGGGTATCAATATGAGCGGTCTCGTGAGGAAGACCAGCAGGTAGAACACGAAAATCATCAGGAATTCTTCAAGGCTCAGGAAGAGCATCACCTGGGCCCCCAGAAGGGTAAAGACGGATATCCTGAGCATCTCTGAGAACTGGTCGTCAAACCTCTGGACAGCCTTCTTTCCAGGGAACGCCATGTCCCCTACTATCAGGCCGCATATCGCTACGGCCAGCATCCCCGACCCTCCGACGTTCTCAGCCAGGGCATACGTTATGAGGGCCATCGCGAAGAGCATCAGGACCGTGTAGTTCCCCTTCATGCCCTTTATTATCTTGGATATTCCCAGCCCCACGATTATTCCGGTTCCTATGCCCCCTATGATCATTATCCAGAACTGCGAGAGGTACTTCATGGGCTCTATCAGCGCTCCGGGCTCGAGATAAACCAGATCAATAAACAGGAGAGGTAAAAGAACACTCAGCGGAGAGTTCAGAATTGACTCTATCTTCAGGATGTTGAAGGCGTTCTTCATCCTCTTCAGGGAATCCTCGAAAGCGAACAGGACACCGGTCCCTGTGCCGCTGATGACCGCGCCGAGGAGCAGCGCATACACGGGATTTATCCCGAATATCAGGTGCGCCAGAAGGCCAAGAACGACCGTGTTGAAAGCGACCCCTATTATCGCGACATTTATGGAGACGTGCGAGAACTTCTTGAACGCCTTGAACCCGAGGCTGAACGTGCTAGTGAACACCACCATTATCAGGGCCAGAATCCTGAGGAAGTCCGGTATGTTTCCCATCACCGAGACGTTAACCAGCTCTATGCTCACGTACTGCATGATGTAGGGATTCAGGTAGAGGGTCGGCCCCATCACCACTCCCACGAGGAGGAGGAAGAAGGTGTCCGGCATGCTGTATCTCTTCATGATACTCGCGACTATTATGCCGAATCCGAGGAGTATCGCAAAATAAGTTACGGTCAGTGTCAAGTCAGCCATGGCAACCAGCTTTGCTTATCCTATATATATATTGCCGGCTTCTTTAAAAATACTCCTCCCAAGAATGAATCATGGAGAGGACGATAAAGATCCTGATTGTGCTCTGCTTCATAGTCCTGGCAGTCTCCATGGCCTTCCTGTTCCTCTCAGGCTTCCACTCCTCCTATTACCAGAACCTCTGCCAGAGGGAATTCCAGGAGAACGAGATAGGTATAACCTCCTCACTCTCTTCCCTCCTGGAGGAGGGGCTCGAGAAGTCAGGCTCATGGAGGGTCACCTTCGAGAGGACTGACATGTCCTTCAAGGGCGAGCCCGTCATAACCAATGTCTACTGCCGTGCCTACGTGGAGATGTGCAAGACCAACGGGACAGAGATATCCTACTGCACGGAACACTCAATACCCTTCGATGTCAGTGTCTAGGTCAAAGCATCTCCATCCCACGCAGCCTGTCCACGAGCTTCCTTACTATCAGGGCAAGCTCGGTGTTAGCCAGCTCGCCGCAGGATTTCCAGCACAATCCCTCTGCCTCCCTGGAACCGCATATTGTCCCCCCAAAGGATTCAATCAGCATGAAATTGTGCCTGAAATCCAGCTTCGATGCCGGGTCTTTATCATCAATGGTGAACAGATGTCTTGCTCCCGTCACCCCAATTCCCAGCTCTTCTTTCATCTCCCGAACCAAAGCAGCCTTAAGAGACTCCCCTTCTTCAATGTGACCGCTCGGGCACATCAGAAACCCCGCGTAAACATCTTGTCTTTTCTCCTCTGCCCTACCAGGAGTTTCCGGTCACTGATGAAGACAGAAACAACCGTCCTTCTCATAATGAAATCAGGTTTTCTTCAGGAAACCCCTGTAAGTCTCCATGTATAGAGGGCTCTTCTCAAGCTTCTCTATATCTCTTTTGTATTTCTCCTTCGTGATGTCCCTGCCAGTCCTCTTCGTGTATTCGGAGAACGAGAGGCTCTGCTCCCTCTGCTGCCTGTCCCTGTAGATGTCAGGGATGACGTTGAACGTGCAGAACGGTATGACCTTCCCACCCGGGATGGCGTAATGTATGCAGCACCTCTTGACCCTCTCTATGTCGTAATTGTAGAGGTCCATGAAATGCATCATCCCCACGAAAAGGCTCTTCTCGTGGAACGCTCCAAGCGCCCTGTAGTCATGCTTGACAAGCGCCTTCCATATTATCCTACCGACGTTGAAACCCTCAGGAGTTTTCTCCTTGTCAACGAAGGAGTTTATCCTGAAGAGCATCTTCATCCCCTCTGAGACCCTCCTCTTCTTCCCTTCCTTTATCTCATTTCCAAGCCCGTCAATATACTCAAGAAAACCGTCCACGTCAATGAACCTCGTTATGGGAATCATCTTCCCGTTGTCATTGAACACGTAAGTTGCCATGCCGCACGCGAAGTGCGAGGACAGGCCATACTCGTTCTTCTTCGTGAGAGCCTCTATGAAGTTGCTTATCCTCAGCGCGGCGGGGATTGGGTAGAAGTCGTTCCTCGAAACCTCCCCGTTCGTCTGCTCCTCTATGAGCCTTATGGCGTCCGGTATGGTCACCCTGAACCTTTCCCTCTGCTTCCTCGGCATCCTTCCCACCAGGGAGACTGGCTGGTAATTGACAGACCTTATTATATCATTGTTCCGGAAGCCGAACCTGAGTATGTCGCCCAGCTCATGGGTGTTCTTGTCCCTTATGACCGTTGGGACGAGGACGATGCCGAGCCCTGCCTTCCTGCAGTTGTCCAGGATTCCCGGAATCTCCCAGTGGTTCTTGGGATTCGTCTGGGGCGTCACCCCGTCAAAGCTAAGGTATATCGTGTTCACGCCCGCATCTTTCCACCCCTTTGCATAGCCTGGCTCGAACGCCAGCCTGTGCGTCCCTTGTGTGTTGACCTGGATGTGGTCAAAGCCCTCCTCCTTTGCCATCCTTATTATCTGGTTCAGGTCATCCCTCAACTCAGGATTCCCGCCAGTCAGTTGCAGTGCGTTGCAGGGAACGGGTCTCTCCCTTCTCAGTGAAGCGAGCATGTCCCTTATCTGTCCTAGGGAGGGCTCATACACATACCCTGCCTTCTCTGCGAAATAGAAGCAATACCAGCAGTTTGAATCACATCTATTGGTAACCGCTATATTGGCCAGGGCTGTGTGGCTTTTGTGCAGGGAGCAGATACCGCAGTCAAACGGGCAAAGCGGATTCTCCTTTGTCACGTGCGGGTTGTCAAGTCCCCGACCGTCCCTCTCAAACGATTCGGCCCTTCTGAACATCTGATAATCAGACCAGTAGACGTCCTCGAATTTCTTGTGCTTTGGGCATTCTTTCTTTATGATGACCTTCTCTCCCCTCTTCACAATCTCTGCGGGTATGACCTTCCTGCATTCGGGACAGAGCGATGCAGTCTTCCTTATCAGGACGTCACCCTCATTCCCACCGGGCCTTTTTGCTGCCATTCACACCAACTTTTAATAGATTTTAAATGTATTAAATATTTATATCCAAAGGTTTAAATATTTATCATTGGTGCTCAAATGAAAAAACGCACGGGAATAGAGGAGAAGGTCTACTCGACCTTTGCAGAGGTGGCAGGGACGCTAGGCTACTCCCCTGTCCATGGCAAGATAATAGGCGCCCTTCTCGTCAGGGGGCCCGAGCTCTCGCTCAAGGACCTCGCTGAGGAGACCGGATATTCTGTTTCCATGATTTCACTCTCCCTTGACCTCCTGGAGCTCCTTGGCGTCATAAAGAAGGTCAAGAAGCCCGGGGACAGGAACCTATATATTTCTCTGCAGGGAGACCTCCTCGGCGCCCTGAAGAGCGCCATAACAATCAGGGTCCAGAAGTCCATAAGGTCCACTTTGACTGATTTTGATAAGAGCAGGGAAGAGCTCAAGTCCCTCTCCCCGGCAGAGAGGAAGAGGATGGAAAAGACGCTGGAAATCCTAGAGAAGGAGATAAAGCGGCTGGAGAGATACATGAATCTTCTTTCCGGGATAAGGCTACCCTGAGGTCTTGAACGTCATCAGCCTTCTCATCCTTTCCATTGAGTAGAGGAGAAACACCAGTCCTATTGAAAGGATTACTGCACCGTCTGAGGTAATGGGCAGCGCAGCCCCGACGCAGGGCAGCGGGATTGCGGGCGCATAATCATACATCCATCTGATACAGCCCGGGTCCCATTCCAGAGGTGCTCCTGTTCCGCAGCAGTTGGTAAACATTGCTCCTATCAGAAATGCCCCCACGAAGCAGAAGACCATCCCTACGACCCACCATGACCACAACTTTACCCCCGTCTCCCTTGCTATGGCCAGATAACCCACTGACGCAAGGATGAACATGGGTGTGAGCCCTATCAGGGATATTGATGCCACAGAGCCGAGGAAATCCTGGGACGCCATGATGTTATACAGATACATGATGAAATAGTAGGCGAATCCTATGATAATCACGTTGACCTCTGTCATCCACCCCGGAAGTTTGCACTTCATGTCATTTGCAAGCTTCACGGCAGCCATCGGGATAAAGAATGTTATCAGGAAGATAGTCATCGCACCTATTATGGTCCTTGCCATGAAATTCGGGAAAACGACAAGGAACAAGAGCTGCGATAAAGACCACACACCCAGCGATATGAACGCTATTGATATGTAGAGCCACCCGACTGACCCACCGCGGGTCTTCCTGTATATGCTGTAAACCACCACGGCCAACAGGGGCCCGATTACCACTGACAGTAACCTGAAGATGAGGCTAACGCCATCCAATATATCCAAACAACACACCCACTTAACTATTATTTCTCTTTATATTTAACCATTAAGGGCAAAACACGCATTCTAATAACCTTCGAGTAGCGAGCCCATCCGGTCCACGTATGACTGGTAAAGACCCAGGTTCCCTGCAGCTAGCGCTTCCTGTGCCTTCTGGTAGAGCTCCGCAATCTGCTGGAGCGTCTCCTCCGAAGTCCCTCCTGATGGCTCTCCCGGTCCCGGCTGGGTGGGGGCAGAGCCGAATATCTCTGCCAGAGCGTCCTGGAGGGTCTCCCTCATCACGACCCTGTTTTCGTAAGAGACGATGACCCTCTTCAGCTCGGGAAGGGTTCCTGTCTCCGTTGCCTCCAGGTAGACCGGCTCTATGTAAAGTATGGAATTCTTGACAGGGATTACCAGCGTATTCCCCCTTATCACGCTGGAGCCTGCCTGACCCCATAGGGTGAACAGCTGGGAAATGTCCGTGTTCTGGTCTATCCTCGCCTCTATCTGCATGGGTCCATACGCCAGCTCCTGCTTGGAGAAGGCATACACCACAATCTTCCCGTAATCAGGCATGTCAGACTTCGCAGCCATCCAGGCAATCAGGTTCTCCTTGCCCCTGGGCGAGAAGGGGAGCATCATCATGAACTGCTCTGTGTCATCACCAGGAAGCCTCATTATGACGTAGTATGGGGTAATCTGCTGTCTCCCTGTCCTGTATATCTCGTCAGGGACGACCCATACGTCCTCCCTGTTGTAGAAGACTCTCGGATCCTTCATGTGATACGTGGCATACAGTTCTGCCTGCACAGAGAACAGATCCTCAGGATACCTTATGTGCGACTTCAAATCATCCGGCATGTCATCAAAGGGCTGGAATACGTCCGGGAATATCTTCATGTATGTCCTTATCACAGGGTCCTCCTGGTCAATCACGTAGAACGTCACGTTGCCGTTGTAGGCATCTATCAGAACCTTCACAGAGTTCCTTATGTAGTTGAAGACCGCCCTCTGGTTGCTGGAATAGACGGGTTCAGAGTAAGGGTAAGAGTCAGTAATGGTGTAAGCGTCCAAAATCCAGAACAATCTCCCCTCTGACACCACGATGTAGGGGTCGGCATCATACCTCAGGAAGGGAGCGAGCTTCCTTACCCTGTCTGCTATGTCCCTGTAGAGAAGGATTTTGCTCTCCGGTTGTATCGAGGCCGAGAAGAGGATTTCAGGAGAGGCCTCCTTGACCGCAAAGGTAAACCTACTCAGCGCATCACTGAGGCTCACTCCACCCGTCCCTGCGTATGTGGTATAGACGTTCTCGTTGCCTGACGGGTAATCGAGCTCGTTGGTCGTGGTCCCTGTTATCGCGTAGCTGAAGGTGTCCTCGCCGTAATATATTGCCGGATTCTCTACCTCCGTCGAATCGAACTCGGACTTCGGCGGTATGTCCTGGACGAAGAAGTCAGGGAGCCCCTCCGGGGTCACTATGTTCACGGGGTTCATCACGATGCCGTAGCCGTGCGTGTAGACCAGGTGCTCGTTGACCCAGGTCCGAGCATTGGACTGCAAATCCATGATGTTCATCTCCCTCGCTGACACCATGACCTGCCTGTAATCCCCGTCAAGGAGATACCTGTCTATGTCAACGTCATTGAAGTCATAATACGTCCTGAACAGCTGGAGCTGGTTGTATGTCTTGGTCAGAGGACGCCAGTCCCAGAGCCTTATGTTGTCTATGGTCCCTGCATTGTCCTCAAGGTCCTGCTGCTTCAGGTCATAGGATATCGGGAATATCCTCTCGTCAAAGGAACCGATGCCATACGCATCCAGGGTGGCCTCTATGTTCCTC
>CAYMDJ010000032.1:0-11494 GCA_964389315.1 uncultured archaeon | reverse complement strand
AGGAATTAACTTATTGAATCTCATGAATATAGTTGATTGGAAGATTAATATAATCAAAGAATTAATCGGCCTTTGTTGGTTTCCTGAAGGCGCCGGCGACGAGGAGGGGGAAGATGATGCTGGCATCCCCGTAAACCTTGACGCTCCTCGCATCGCCTTTTATCTTTCCCCAGGAGACTGCCTCATCGGGTCTCGCGCCAGAATCAGAGCCGTCGAACTCCTGTGCTGTATTTATGTATATCGCGTAATCCGCGCCGTCCCTGAAGAGGTTGGCATTGCATATGTGGTGCTTGATGACCCCTGTCCCGAGCAGGATGATGCCGGTCTTTTCCGCGCACATCGCAATCTCGTTTATCCTTACCAGGTCATCCAGTATGTCAATCCTGAAGTCAGGGTTGTCCTTCTTGAAGAAATATGACATGTCCCCGAAAGAGCCGTCTATAATGGCAGGGCAGAATATCGGTATGTCGTTCCTGTACGCCCAGTAGCATATGGATTTCTCATTGTCTATCTCCTTCCCCAAGTTGCGGATGAGCTCCGATGGCGCGAGGGGCCTTCCAAGGGACCTCTGCATTTCCAGCATCCTCCCAAGGAATGGGTTCATGAGCTTCTCGAATCTTATGTACCTGTCATTCGGAACGAAGACGTTCCCTATCCTGTTTATGCCGTTCCTCCTCAGCTCCGCACCCTTTGAGTCAAACGTCCCCAGGACAAAGGGTTTGAAGCATTTTATTATGTCCTCCTCCACCCCTCCTGCAGAGGTCACGATAACGTGAACCATCCTGTGCTTTACCAGGTATCTTATGATGTCCCTGAGACCGGAACTGACCATGTTCGAGGTATAACCGAGGAAGACGGTGACGTTCTCCTCTCTCATTTTCTTCGCTACTTCTATCGCCCTTGCCAGGTTGGTTGCCTGGAAACCGGTGCTCATGTATTTTTCCAGCAGCCCTTCGAGACTGGCTTCGCTGTCGAAATCATACCCCTCTATGTCAGGCCCCTCAACGGGCCTGCTCTCCTTGAAAACTGCATCCTTTGCGTTTGAAACTTTTTTCATGCCAACCACCTGAAGAAAATGAACAACCAATGATATTACTGGTCATCTGAGAATTAGATTGGAGGGTTTCTCCTGGAGGCGAATTCCACGTCCTCCTTCATCACGGTCTTCCTTCCGGCATGTTTTGTTATCTCCACGATTTCCCTTGCCTTGATGTCTGCCTTGTCCAGAACGAGCTGCCTGAGGGTTTTCGTGGCTCCCTTTGATATCCTCTTGCCGGATGCCTCCCTTGCTATCCTCTCAAGGGGCGCTGAAGGGAATTCCTTGCTCCTCATAACAATCAATTGAACGTTCAGTTATAAATAGGTAGCGGCTATTTCTTTGCCTTCTTGGCAGCTTTTTTTGCAGGCTTCTTGGCTGGCTTCTTTGGGGCGGGTTTCTTGACATTTTTCTTTGGTGCCGGCTTCTTTGCTGCCTTCTTTTCCACGGGTTTCTTTGCAGAGGTTTTTGCCTTTGATATCTTTGCCTTCACCTCATCAAAATGAGCGCTCATGTTCTTCGCGTCGAGGCCGGATTTCTTGAGACCTGAGAACATTGCAGGGCTCTTCTCTGCGATTGCCTGTATGTGCAACCCTCTGATTCTCTCATCTGAGGGAAGGATGTCCTCTGAGAAGGGAACGTTAATCCCCCCGTCAAGCGCGCCCTTCAGGGCCGCATAAACCCTCGAGCCCTTCGTTGACCTCTGCAGGCCGATGTCCAGGATTGCCTCGCCAATCTTCTTCTCCTTTGCCCTGACAGCACAGAGGTATCCGACCAGGTAGGAGCCCGGGAGGTTTCCTGTCCCTCCCTTCCATCCGAAAGCGGAGAGTTCCTTCGCGGTTGCAGAAACCAGGGTAACGTCGCCCTTGTGCCTGTAATCAACTATCTGGCAGACCATGCCGTTAGCAGTCTTCCTGACAACGAGCCTTCTTTTTCCTGACTTCACGAGGGAAAGCCTCTTGCGGAAGTTTGTTCTCCCTTCCCTTCTCCTCCGGTGGGCAACAATCCTGATTTTTCCTCTTGCCATAAGAATCACTTCTTCATTGCCTTGGCCTTAGATGCCTTCTTTGGCGTGCTCTTAACTTCTGCTTTCTTTGCTGCTTTTTTCGGGGCAGGCTTCTTTGCTGCTGCCTTCTTCTTTATGGTTTTCCTGGCAACCTTCTTTGCTGCCGGCTTCTTTGCTGCTTTCTTTACGGGTTTCCTAACGACCTTTTTGGGTGCTGGCTTAGCCTCCTTGGCAATCTTCTTTGGAGCAGCTTTCTTTACAGGCTTTATTGTTTCTGCCCTCATACCCCTGAGCAGCTCGTGCTCCTTGAGATACATCATGATGTGGGACCTGTTCCTGAAGAATCCTCCTTTCACCCTCATGTAGAGCTTCCTGTAGAGGGAGACGTCGATTTTCCCATTGTCCCTGAGCTCTCTCAGCAGGCTCCTCTGGGCCCTGACGGTCTCAATCCATTTGGTCTTGTCATTTTTTCTGGCGCCGAGAGTTCCCTTCCTCTTTCCCATTCCACGCATCCTTCCCTTCTTCTTCTGGGAAAGCCTCTTCCTTGAAGCAAACTTGGAGGTTCCCTTCTTCTGCTTCTTGTAAACATCGCCCTTCTGGACAAGGTCCCTGATGTCCTGCCTCGTGAGGGCTTCCTCTACCTCCTGGCTCTCCTTGAGCTTTACCCTCGACGTGCCGCACTTCAGGACCTGCGCAGCAATCCTCTTCTGGGAAGACGTGTTCATATCATCACTCCGAACCGAACTCCTTCAGGTCATGCTTGTAATCATCATTCTTCTTTATCTTTCCCCTGGCCTTGAGTATCTCCCTTCCGAGTATCCAGAAAACAAGGGCGAGGGATTTCTTTCCGTTGTTGTTTATGGGAACGCATAAATCGATGTCTTTTGCTATGTTGAAGGTGTCGCAGAGAGCGACTATCGGGACGCGCTTCTTCCTTGCCTCCTTTATGACCTGGTCGTCCACCAGCGGGTCAACCACGAACACCACGTCGGGCTCGTAGAATTCCTTGTAGAGGGGGTTGGTCATGGTCCCCGGGGAGAACCTTCCGGCAACGGCCTTCGCGCCGACAACTTCGGCGAACTTGGTGATTGCCTTGGCCGCGTTGTCCTTCCTTGACACCACCAGGATCTTGTTGAATTTGGTGAGGAATTTCCCGGCTACCTTTATCCTCTCGTCAACCTTCTGGAGGTTGAACACGGCGAGGCCGTCGTCCCTTATCTTGTAAACGAACTGCTTCATGTAGGGCGTGCAGGACTTCATCCCTATGTGCACCCCTGCAGTCAGGTATTCGTTCTTGTCAACCAGCATCGATTCGCTCATGCTACCACTTCAGCTATCATAGATTAATGCAGTAGGTATTTAAATGTTTGTGAAACCGGCCTCAAAAACAAGTCACGGGAGCTCCGACATCCTCACCTTGGGGATTTCCTCCCAGAGCTCTATCAGGCGGTTGTGCTTGGGGATGTCTGACATCCCTATCTTTATCATCGGGGCGTCCCACGTCACGGCAAGGTCCGCGAGCCAGAAGTCCTCTGTCTCCCCTGACCTGTGGCTGGGGACTATTGCCATCCCGTTGCTCCTCGCTATCTCCACTGCCTTGGATGCCTGGAGGAGGGTCCCCACCTGGTTCGGCTTGATGATTATCCCTGTCGTTGCGCTCATCTTCGCTCCCCTGCTCACCCTCTCTGGGTTGGTGCAGTAGAGGTCGTCTCCTATAACCAGCCTGCCCTTCCTCATTCCCTCTGACAAGACTCTGGTGTGGCGGAAGTCGTTCTGCTCCATGGGGTCCTCGAGGTAATAGAGGTTGTATTGCTCCGCGACCTCCTCAATCAGGCTCACCTGCTTTGCAGGGGTGAGCTCCTTCCCGGACTTCGGATACCTGTAGGTCTTTACCTTGAAGAGCTCTGAAGAGGCAAAATCGATTCCAAGCCTGACCTTCCAGTCGTCTGCGAAGTCAGAAAGGAAATCCAGCGTCTTCATGTCATCCATTGAAGACATCCAGGCATTCTCCCTGTTCCTTCCGGTGAGGAGCTTCTTCCTCTTCAGCTCGTTGCCTATCTCCGTCCACATCTCTATCATGGTCTTCGCGGCATCGGAAGGATTCCTGGCGAGGTGCGGTATGACCAGGAATTCCTGCCAGTCCGTCCCTCCTCCATGACTTCCCCCTCCCATCATGTTGCAGACAGGGACAGGGAAGGAAGCGGAGATGCCTGGTGAGTTGAGCTTCCAGAGTTCGTCGTTGGTGGATGCCCTCGCTATCGCTATGGAAAGCGCGAGCGACAGGTTCTCGCCCATCCTGCTGAAATTGTCTGTCCCATCCAGACGCCTGATTAGAATGTCAGCAGACTCCCAGTCATTCTCATCGAGGTTCATGAATCTGGGCCTTATCCTGGTGAAGAACCTCATCACCTTCTCCACGGGAAGCTCGACTGCCTCGTTCTCGCCCCTCGAGGCCCCGGAGGGTATGGACGCGTAATAGGAACCCCTCTCGGTGGATACCTTTATCTTCACCGTTAGCTCTCCGCGGTTATTAAAAAGAGGATATATCTTTAGGTTCCTTATCATATAGAATAATTGGCCCGGTGGTTAAAATGCTTATTTCTTTTCCTTAATATCTTCCCTGGCCTGCCTCTTTATGTCTATGGGTATCAGGCCCTGCTCCCATTCCAGCCTGGCTATGTCTATAGGCTCCCTCACGTCCTTGGGGACCTTTATCATTGCAGGAGAGCCCTGGGAAATCTGGAGCGACCTCGCTGATATTATCCTCGTCTTCTCGTACCTCGTCTTGTACTTGGTTTCAGGCATAGTATCAGTATCAAACGTGTATTTAAATAACTATCCGATGTAGCGGAGCTGTTCCTTTGCCTCTGGCTGGCCCTTCTCATCACTGCTTATCTGCATGATTGCCTTCTTCTGGAGGGCCTCGACCTTCTTTATGAACTTCTCCATCTCGTTGACCCTTCCCTCTAGCTTGCCCATGTCAACCTTTATCTTGAGTATCTTGTTCAGGATGTCCAGGACAGCCTCCGCTGCCTTGGGGTCAGTGACTATGGGAAAGCCCGATGTCTCGCCAAGCATGCAGATGCCCTTCATTCCGCGCTCCTTCCCGAGTCCCAGGAACAAACCAGAGGCGCCCACGATGTAGCCTACCCTCTCGCCGGCGCTGAAGTCTATCCCGAACTTGCTATACTTCTTGACGAGTTCCTTGTCAGAAACCGCGCCATAAACTGTTGGTGTGTCCTCTATCTCACCTGTCGCGAGGCCGCCTATGGTTATCATATCATTCACGCCAAAGCCCTCGATGAAGTCCAGGATGGCCTCTATTATCTCGTAATGCCCCTGGGTGGAAAGGGACTGGCAATCACCTATGAGGAATATGAGGTCTCTCTGGCCCTTCTTCTTTGCCTTCCAGTAATAGAACTCGTTCTTCAGGAGGTGTGTCTGGTAGTTCTCGTGGAGCATCACGAACGGGAAGAAGTGCTTTGAATATAGCTGGGCGAACTTCTTCGCACCGAGCTCCTCAATCAGGTATCCTGCTGCGACCCTTCCTATGTTGCCAACGCCCGGAAGTCCCTCTATCAGGATGGGGTTCTTGAGCTTTGGCTTTTCAAAGACCTTTATCTTTGTCATAATATCGTTCCAGAAGTTAATTATTAATTGTGAAGCTGTCTTAAATAGGTTCACTTCTTCCTTTCTTCGAACGCATCTATGTGGGTCCATTTCCTTGTCGGTTTCCTGAGCACGACCGCCCTCTTTCCTGTTATGTCTATTATCGTTGATGCCGGGTTGTTCAGGATGTCTTCGTGTATCGCTATGTCGACGTGCCTGCTCACCCCCGCGGGGATGCCAAAGGTGCTCCAGAGGGGGGTCTCCCCTGACATGTTCGCAGAGGTGGTCACGAAGGGAACGCCTGCCTCCTGGATAAGTTCTGTGAAGGGGTGGTCAGGTATCCTTATCCCAAGGGTCTTCCTTTCCGAGACCTCCCTGCACACAGGCCTGTTCCTCATCCTCATTATCAGGGTGTAGGGACCGGGTAACTTTTTTAGATGCCTGGGATTTGTCACGACCATGTTCTTATGTACCCATTCCATTGAAGGGGCTATCACGGAGAATGGGTGACCCGTGTATTTTATCTGCCTTATCCGTTTCACGGCGTCACTTATTTTTGCATTGCATCCTATCCCGTACAGGGTGTCGGTGGGGTAAAGAAAAACAGTCCCGTCCCTGATTTTATTTACGATATCTGCCCTGAGCCGCTTTCTTGCGAGTATTTCATCCATCTCAACGAGCTTCATGATATTTAATTGGTCTATACCATTTAATTAATTATGTCAGTCCAGAAGAGACTCAATGAACTGAAGTCAATCGCATCGGAAGGAAAGATTGATGCAGTCCTCGTAAACAGTGTCCATGACATATTCTACTACACAGGAAAGGCCATAAGGAAGGAGGACGTTGCATTCCTCCTGGTTCCTGTCAGGGGAAAGCCCAGGCTCTTCCCGTCTGCCCTCAGCAATGAGATAAAAGGAGATGAGCACCTCCTCGTGAAGCCGATTACAGGGAAGGATGTCCTCAGGAAGGAGCTCTCCAAACACAAGAAGATTGGCTTCGACGAGAGGAACACGTCTGTCCATCTCTACCGCAAGCTGCGGACTGGCCACTGGAAACCTTTCTCTGCAGGGATAAAGAAGCCGAGGCAGGTCAAGGACAGCGGAGAACTAGAGATGATGGATAAGGCCATAGGGGTGACCCTCCGATGCTTCAGGCTGAAGATGCAGGGAAGGACGGAAATGAAGGTTGCATACGAAATAGAGAGCCTTATAAGGAAATCAGGGGCAGAGATTGCATTCCCTCCCATAGTCTCATCAGGAAGCAATTCCGGATTCATCCACCACATACCCGACAGGAGCAGGATAGGTAAAGGTCTTATAGTAATGGACTGCGGAGCAAGGGTCGGAGGATACTGCTCTGACCTCACGAGGACTTTCCTTTCCTCCGGCAGCGCATTCCACCAGAAGGTTTACTGGGATGTTGAAAGCATCCAGGGGGAACTGATAGACATGGTAAGACCGGGAGCCAGGTTCTCTGACATCCAGAATAGGTATGAAGAACTGATGAAGAAATGTGGTTACAAAGTCTTCCACCTGTTCGGGCATGGCGTCGGCTTGTCAGTCCACGAGGGGCCGGGACAGGGCGACGTGCTGGAGCCGGGGATGGTCCTGACGGTGGAGCCAGGAATATACGAAGAAAAGAGGGGTGGTTGCCGGATAGAGGATATGGTCACCGTCACCAGGAAAGGATGCAGGATCCTCTCGAGGAATTAAGCCGCATGCTTCTTGTCTGATTCGGCTGCCATCTTCTCGGCGGCCTCATCAGTTACTGGCGCTGATATGTGCTTGACGATTATTATGTCCCCTATGGCATCAACCATCGGGAAAGGGATTATCAGTCCCCTCTTGTTCCCAAGCATGTTAAGAAGGTATGAGCCCTTCTCTGCCCTTATCACAAGGGACCTCACCTTGAACCTCTTGAGATCGCACTCGACGTCCTCTACCTTGCCGCAGTAGAGTCCCTTGTCCGTGAAAACATCCTTCTGCCAAGTGTTTGAAACGCTAGCAACCCTGATAGCCATCTATATCACCCCTCCTGATTTAAGTTGCAAATTATAAAACTAATATATAACTAAAGTTTATAAGGTTTGCGTGTAACAGTGCTGGGATGGCCGAGCGGTTAAGGCGCAGGTTTGCTAAGGAGTTCTTTCCGCAATGAACCTGTGTGCGTATGCACTCAGGGGTTCGAATCCCCTTCCCAGCGCCTAACCTTTTTACTGTTAAGTTCATCGCTATCTAACAACAAGGCAGTTAACTATAACGAATATTGATTGATTCCAAAAAACGTTTTATAAACACTCTACAATATTTCTAGGAATTGCGCCGTTGGTATAGTGGTAGAACGTGGGCTTCCCAATGAGCCTTTTTCAAGAAAAGGCTCAAGCCAAAAGGAGCTAGCGCTTCCAATATAAGGAGCTTCCGAAAGCTTTTTGGAAAAAGCCTGAGACGCGGGTTCGATTCCCGCACGGCGCACCTCCCTCTTATCAAAAAGCATATAAATCATCTGTCACAGGAATTAAGAATTGGGTCCGTGGTCTAGTTGGTTATGACGTCGCCCTTACAAAGCCTCTTTTCAAGAAAGAGGCTTCAGCCAGAAAGGAGGCTGAGGCCTTCCGAAAGGAAATTGGCTTTGGAAAGGCGAAGATCACCAGTTCAAAGGACCTTTCTTTACGAGAGTCCAAGGACGTTCTGCAAAGAAACGTCCGCGAAAGAAAATGTAAAGAGAGTCTGAAAATCTGGTCGGACCCACTATTTTTTTCCTGTGAGCAGGCCAAAACAAGTTATAAATATAAATACAGATATAGCTATAGGTAATCAGTGCCGGGGTGGCGGAACGGCTAGGTTCCAACCTAAGGTTGGGGCGCCCGTAAAACGCGCCAGACTTGAGCGCTAGATCTTAAGAACCTTTCCCCTCTCGAGGGGTCTGGTGATGATTACTTGGCTTGACTCGGATACGGCGGAATATGAAGAGTTAGCCCTGGAGGACCTTGGTCTGCCAGGAGATCTGGTGTCCGAAAGGACGTGCAGGTTCAAAAAACCCTTTAGCGCCTGTAAACGCGCTAAAGCGCTTCCGGAAAGAACGCTGCCGCACAGAACGCGGCGCGGTTTGGGAATCCTGTCCCCGGCGCTTTATTCTTACAGGAGGATACATACTTCCTCAAAAGACGTGTACGAAGAACATGTTGCCTGTTGATTATCAGCTTGCGACTGTGTTGGTTTAACCAAGCCGGTAATTGCTGACCGGCAGGTCAGATGTCCAAGGAGGCGTCCGTAAGCTGATTAATCCACTATCCTGACGCTGTTTATGACTACGTCCTCTATGGGCTTGTCCATGGGACCGGTTTCTACCCCACCTATAGCCTTCACGACTTCGATGCCGCCGACAATCTTTCCGAAGATTGCATGCTTCCCGTCAAGCCAGGGAGCCGGGGCAAGGGTGATGAAGAACTGGCTCCCTCCTGTATCAGGCCCCCTGTTAGCCATTGAGAGGATTCCCGCGGAGATGTGCTTGAGTGAGGGATGGAACTCATCCTTTATGGTGTATCCGGGCCCGCCTGTCCCGTCTCCGTTCGGGTCGCCACCCTGTATCATGAAGCCATCAACCACCCTGTGGAAAGTCAGATTGTCATAGAAACCCTGCTGGGAGAGGTTGATGAAGTTTCCGGCGGTTATCGGGGTCTTGTCCTCGAAGAGTTCGGCCTTGAACGTTCCCATGCTCGTGTCAAAGACAACATACCTGTTGCTTTTCTTTTCTGTCACATTATCACCCGCTTGTGTGCATCCGCTGGCTGCAACAACAAGGACAACGGCAATCAGGGCAACCAGCTTTCGCATGAACATTTTTATTGCCTTATTATTTATATTGATTACATACTTCGCTGATTAAGTAAGCGGTCTTATCCCGAAGGGGTGAGATGTTGGATGGTCATGAAGTATGCGTGTCACAGAAATTAATGATGGGCCTGTGGTCTAGTTGGTTAGGACATTGCCCTCACACGGCAAAGATCGGCGGTTCGAATGAACCCTTTTGCCCAGTAAACGTGCAAAAGCGTTCGCGGAAAGAACTTTCGCACCCAGGAGCAACATGAACAATCCTGGGCACGAAATGGTTCAGAGACTCCGCCCGGGCCCATCAAGGTTAATAAAGCCTTAACAGGATATTTTAACACAGACAGCTGCATTGAATCAATAAAACAAATGCGGCAAACTTAGTGTCAGACTGCTGCATTGAAACAATTGAATAAATGCAGCTTACAAACAATGGGCCGGTAGATCAATGGTACTTCACCACGTAAGACATCTTACGTCTGAGGCGTTAAAGATCGCCACCTTGGCAAACCCGTGGAGGTATCGGAACCGGAAACAAAATCTCCGCAGGTTCTGATTGGTGGAGTTTGTTGAATTTATTGATTCAATGACCACAAGCTCCGGGTTCGAACACGCTGCTGATGCAGGCGCTTTCAGCTGCGCTGAAAATCCCGGCCGGTCCATTAAACCTTTCTTTACAGGAGCTACCGCTTCCAAAAGAAACGCTTCCGAAAGAAACATGCAAGTTTTTATTTCACTGTGCCCAGAATCTGTATATGGATGTTTTTGGAAAGATAAGAGAGAAAGTCAGGGAGGAGCTTTCGTGCTCTGCGCACAGCATGGACCACGTGGAGAGGGTATACAATCTCTGCATGAACCTCGCGGGGGGACAGGAGGTCGATATGAAGGTCCTGAAGGCGGCTGCCCTGCTCCATGACATAGCGAGGGTTAAGGAAGATGATGACCACTCCGGAAAGACAGACCATGCGGCGCTGGGGGCCAGCATGGCCGCGCCAATCCTTAAGGGGCTGGGTTTTCCGGAAGGAAAGATTAAGCACGTTCAGAACTGCATAATTACCCACAGATACAGGACAGGCAGGGAGCCTGATAGCATTGAAGCCAAGATTCTGTTCGACGCTGACAAGCTCGACATCATCGGGGCAGTGGGCATTGCGAGGTCATTCATGTGGGTTGGAAGGAACAATTCAATGATATATCGCAAGATAGATGACATCAACCAGTATGCAAAGGAGAACCTTGAGGGTGGAAAAATCAGCGGGAGAATAAAGGACAAGACAAAGCACAGCACCAACATAGAGCTTGAGACGAAATGGAGGCACATCGGCGAGAGGCTTCACACAGAAAAGGCGAGGAAGGTCTTCAGGGAGAGGTTCAGGTTCAGCGAGGAGTTCATGAAGCGGCTGGAGAAGGAAATCAGGGGCCTGGAATAAAAACCTTAATGTTAATTCTTTTCATGGTGTTCGAGGTCCTCAACAGGCTGAAGTGGAAGGACGGGCTTGGTGGGGTTGAGATAATAATCCTCCACAGGGGAGCGCCCGGGAACAGGAAGGTAATTATGGGAAATGAGGTTACGGAGATAAAGCGCTCCTACCTTGTTTACGGGATTACGGAAATCCCGCTGCACAGGATAAGGGAAGTGAGGAAGGATGGAAGGACAATCTGGAAAAGGGAAGGGAAGAAAGACTGAAGCCAGGAAGGCTGGCGCGGTCAATCCCCTCAGGATGTGGCCCGCCTTCGTGTCACCCACGAGGGTGACTATGAACTGGCTCCTGATAACGCTCTCGAAGATTACGCCGTCCCTTTCGTTCAAGAACTGGCTGCTCAGGAGGACGGGAATGAAGATAGGGAAGAACGTCTCCATAGGACTGGATGCGATGTTTGACATATTCTTTCCAGAGAACATAGAGATAGGAGATAATTCCGTAATCGGGTATGGTGCGACGCTGCTGGGACATGAATTCCTTGTAAAGGAGTGGAGGACAGGAAGGATTAAGGTTGGTAAAAACTGCATGA
>CAYMDJ010000031.1:0-11498 GCA_964389315.1 uncultured archaeon | reverse complement strand
AGCACGAACGCAAAGAACATCCTCTTCCTGAAGTTGCTCATGCATTATATTTGTCATGGCTGGTTTAATTGTTTGGGTCATGGGATATCAGTCATGAGGCCTTTCGGCAAAATTTTCGTTTTTGTCTCGTCTTCGGGCCTTTCGGCAAAATTTTCCTTTTTCGTCCCGGTTGAAGAACCTAAATATCTGACCGGCATCAAGAATGATGGTGCTGTCATGAAACTGGACATATAATTCGGCAAACACCAAACTCTTTGTGTGTGGAAAAGCATAGGATAATGTATCGACTGTCCAGATTCCTCTGTCTGTCATTTCGCAAAGCATGTACCTTTTTTCCTCCCTCGCCGCTTTAAACCCATCTTGCGGCGCATAATCGTTCTGTTTAAGAGTAAGATAATTGGGTATCTCCCGGAGGTCAATGACAACCTTTCCTGTTCCGAGTTCTTGTATTGACTGCAATGCTTTCTGCTCTGAAAGCAAATAAGCTGGGAGGTAAATGTCCTTTCCTGGAGATTCTCCTGGATAATAAACCGAACCGGTTGTTATGTAATCGTATTTAGAGGGAGGGAGATTGCACGATACAAGAAACCTTTTATCCGGAAGTCCTTCTGTCATCCTGACTAATTAACAGAAAACATTAAAAGCTGATTTTGGATGGACCGGCCGGGATTTTCAGAACCTTGTTCGCGGTAGCGGTTTTTCCGCGAACGCTTTCGGACGTTTACCTTGGCCGAAAGGGTTCATTCGGACCCGGAGTTTCCTGCATGCGAAACAGGCGTCTTACCGTTCGACTACCGGCCCATCACCAATTATCTGTGTGGTTGCATCATGGGTGTATATAAGCTATATTAAATCCGGCTTTAATAATTAAGCATGGTTTTTGACGTCTACACGCTCGTAGAGGTGACCTGGATACTTCTTCCAATATATGCTGCGAACGGCCTGACCCCTGTGGTTATGAGGTTCCTGAAGGGGCATCCAATCGACGGGGGGAGGATGCTCGGGAAGAACCGTATCCTGGGCGACGGAAAGTCGTGGGAGGGCCTGTTCTTCGGGACGTTCATGGGGATAGTTATAGCGGTGGTTGAGATGCTTGCATTTCCGTTCCTACCCTGGGGTTTGTCTCCCGTCAGCCTTAACATAATCGCAATGACCCCATTTATTGGATTCCTGCTGGGCTTCGGCGCAATGGCGGGTGACGTCGTGGCGAGCTTCTTCAAGAGGAGGATGGGCCGGCCGAGGGGCGCGCCTGTCCCGCTCCTCGACCAGCTGGATTTCCTGGCAGGCTCCTTCCTGATGCTCTCGCTGGTCGTGGTTGTGAAGTGGGAATGGATAATCATGGGAACCATCATCACGCTGGTCTTCCATGTGGTCGCGAACGTGATAGCTTACAAGATTGGGGTGAAGAAGACGCCGTGGTAGTCAGACCCTGAGGACCTTCCTGACCTGGCTGAAAACTTCTTCGACGGGCTTCTCCCCGTCAATGGTGAACCACCTGCCGAATACACTTTCACTGGAAACCGAATCGTATTTCCTGGCAAGCCTCTCCTGAAGGTCAATGTTTCTCTCGTTCCTGTCAACGTCCCCTCCCTTCTCCATGGCCTTCCTCTTCATCGAGGTTTCAGGAGAGATTTTCAGGTAGAAGACGTAATCCGGCTTGGGTAGCCTGAACATCCTGGCAAACCTCAGGCACGTTTCCTGCTTCAGGCCGTCAAGGGTCTGGTATGCAAGGGTCGATGTGAAATAGCGGTCAAGGATGACTATCTTTCCTTCCTTCAGGAAGGAGAGAATCTTCTCCCTGTCAAGGAGCATGTCTCCCCCGTAGAGGACGAGCTGCATGTCAGGCGAGAGATTGTAATCAGAATGCAGGTATTCGTGGATTAGTTTCCCGGTGGGGTTGTCATAGTTGGGATAGTAAAGCCTCTCGCAGGGTATCCCCCCGCTCTTGAGGTGCTGGAGCAGGCGCTTTGACTGGACCTCTGTCCCTGCGCCGTCAATGCCCTCGAAGACCACCATCTTTCCTTTCATATCCAGGCTATCCGTATTTTTCAAGAACCTTGATTATTATCGGGACCATTACCTCAGGGCTCCCTATGACATCAACGTCGTTCAGGATTCCCTTCTTCCTGTAGTAGTCTATCAGCGGCGCTGTCTGCTTCCTGTATGCAACGAGCCTCTCCTTCACGGTCTCTTCCCTGTCATCATCCCTCTGGAACAATTCCCCGCCGCACTTGTCGCATTTTCCCTCTGCCTTCGGGAGCATGGGAGGCATGTAAATTTTTCCTTTCTTTATGGTGACCACGTTGTAAAGGTCCCCGCATTTCCTGCAGACCCTCCTGGCGGCAATCTTCTTTACCAGGAGCTCTTCCGGAAGGAAGAGGTTTATCACGGCATCTATCTTCATCTCCCTGTCCAGCATCTCTGCCTGGGGGATTGTCCTCGGAAAGCCGTCCAGTATGAAGCCCTTCCTTGCCTCAGGCCGGGAGAGCCTGGATTTCAGGACCTGTATGGTGACGTCATCAGGGACGAGTTCCCCGCTGTCCATTATCCTCTTCAGAGTCTTTCCAAGCGCTGTCCCCTTCTTAACCTCCTCCCTGAATAGGTCGCCTGTCGATATGTGAAGGATGCCGAGCTTGGGGGCTGCCCTGGAAGCATAGGTTCCCTTTCCAGCGCCGGGGGGTCCCAAGAATATGAATTTCATTTTCCAATCACTCCGGGTTTTGTTAATAAATGCAGCGAGAACCTTATAAATCTTTCGCGCAGAATTTATTTCCTTGCGTTGAGGAACTGGACAAGGAGGGCCTCCAGTTGAATCTCCTCAGAGCCGCCCTGGTTTAGCCTGAACTCGAACTCGCCAATCCTGTCTATGAGGAAGAGCTTCCTCTCCTCTGGCACGTCAAGCTCGAATATGGAGCGGTGGATGCCTTTTATGACGTCCTCCCCGGAGAGTCCCTGGTTTATAAGGAGGTCGTATAACTTTTTTCTAGCGTCAGGGAACCTTCCCGCGACAGCCAGGTCAACCATTTCCCTTATGTCCTTGGGCCTTGCCTGGGCAGCAACCTCATAAACAATCTCCCTGCTTATCTTCCCCAGCGCGGACGATGCCTGGAGGATGTTGGTTGCCTTCCTGAGGTCCCCCTCTGAGACCTCGTATATCGCCTTGAGGCTGTCCTGGTCTGCCCTGAGCTTCTCTCCCTTGACTATCCTGTTGAGGTATTCCATCACGCCTTCCATGCCGAGTCCCCTCAGGCGGAAGACCGCGCACCTTGACTGGATGGGCTCTATTATCCTCGAGGAATAATTGCATGAAAGGATGAACCTGCAGACGCCCGCATACCTCTCTATCGTCCTCCTGAGGGCCTGCTGCGCCTCGGGTGTGAGGGCATCACTCTCGTCCAGGAAGACTATCTTGAAGTCAGCGCCGATTGGCTTCATTGAAGCGAAATCCTTTATCCTTCCCCGGACGATGGCAATGCCGCGCTCATCGCTGGCATTTGTCTCCTGGAAGTTCTGCCTCCAGTGCTCCCCGTATAGTTCCCTGGCAAGGGCCAGCGCGATTGTCGTCTTGCCTACCCCGGCCGGGCCTGCAAGGAGCATGTTGGGTACGTTCTTCCCCTTCACCCAGGCCTTCAGCCTCTCCACGACATGCTTCTGCCCTATGACTTCGTCCAGCCTTTGCGGACGGTATTTCTCTGTCCAGACCTCCAGTCCTGCCATTCAATCCACATCTATAATAAATCGGGATGATATATAAAGGGTTCGCGGCCGCTTGGAAAGAGTAATAAGGATTAATGACTTATAATAAACATGGGGAAAATCCTCTTTTTGCTGGTGATAATGCTGGTGGTTTTGGCGATGCCGGTGTCGCAGGCAAAGCTTCTCAATACACCAGAGGGGGTCAGCTACCTGGAAGCCAGGGTCACGAAGACCGGGAGCGCATACCTGGAATCCCAGGGCTTCGGGGCGAACGCTGCCGAGATCAGGATAAAGTTATCGGTTCCTCAGAATACGGGAACGCAGGGAGCCAACCTGGTCTCTGTAACGGGGCCGGACAGCTATGAATACTCGGTTGATGATTTCGGGAATGAAATAATGGAGGTCGTGTGGAGCAACCCCCCTCTCAACACCTACCTTAACTATACCCTAATGTTTGACGTCGTGGTTAGTGACTCTCAGGACAATCCGACGGGAAAGGATTTCCCAATGACCGACATGGTAAAGGCGACTCCCGAGATGAGAAAGATGGCGCATGAGATAGTCCAAGGCCTCGGGGAGAAGGAGGGCATGATGAGGCTCGGCTCCTGGGTATATGACTGGGTTGATTACGACATGGCATACCAGGGAGCCGAAAGCTCTGCATGGTGGGTATATGACAACAGGAAGAGCGTCTGTGACGGGCACTCCAACCTCCTGATATCCATGCTCAGGGCACTGGGATACAACGCGTATTACGTGATAGGTTATGCGTATACAGAGGAGAACCTGGACCCGGTGAATCCTAACTACTGGGGTCCACATGGCTGGGTCGAGGTGGAGCACGAGGGGGAGCTTGTAACGATAGACCCCACGTGGTCAGAGTCACCCGTTGACGCGACGCACATAAAGTTCGCGAATGCGCCGGACTCGAACTACACGGAATATGTCGAGATGCTGGCGAGCAGGGTGAGCCTCAACTGGGAGAGGCACGAGCCAACGATAACGATGATGGACAAGAGGGAGAGACCGAGGATAAGCATAGAGAACATGGTCGTTCCAGGAACCATCAAGTCCGGTTCATACGGGATGATAATAACGGATATTTCCCCGGAGACTGGCCAGGAATGCGTGCTCGGAAGGCTGAGCATCCAGAGCTGCAAGTCAGGTGACGATGACTTCTTCTCCCCGGAGTGGCCAGAGAACGAGGTATATTTCTGCGGCAACGGGAGGGTGTTCTGGATTCTTTTTGCGCCCTTCCTTCAGAAGAGTGTTGGGTATGAGTGCCCCGTAAGCATCTATGGCATGGGGCTGGATGAGAGGCTGACGGTCCCTGCGATGGCAGGAGCTGACGAGGGAGGGATAGCCATAAGCATGAGGAAGACCCTCCTTCCGGGACAGGATTTCAACGTCTCTGCCCTCGCCGAAAACCACGGGTTCATGGGCAGGGAAATAGGCGTATACCTCATGCTCGACAAAAAGGTCTATACCAAAAGCCCGGTTATCCCCTCCGGAGGGAAGGAAAGTCTTGTATGGAACCTGAAGGCTCCTCAGTCACCTGGAGAATACACGATCGGCGTGTTTTCCTCCACAGGAGACTACGCCGAGGAGAACGTGACCGTAATGGACGTCAAGAACATCTACATCAGGAACATAACATACCCCGCGGAGACTAACCTTGGCGATGCCGTCCATGTGAACGTGACGCTGAGGGGCTCTGGTGAGCCGAGAGCCGGGAGGCTCTCAGCCTCCCTTGACGGCGAGAAGGAGGGGATGGAATTCACGATAGCCCCGGACGAAGAGAAGACGTTCCTTCTAATCTTTGAGCCGGGCGGGGAGGGAAGGAAAGACCTTTCGGTGGACGTCTTTTCAGGGGAGAGGTATGAGGCCGGTTTCTCAGGTTCCCTGAGGGTGGTCAAGGAGGAGGGCTTCCTTGAGTCCCTGATAAACCAGATACAGGCGTTCTTTTTCTGGATTGTCCTGACTATAGGGGGCGCTTTCGGATGATAGTCGCAATAACAGGGACCCCTGCGTCAGGAAAGACAACCGTCTCGGAGAGTGTTTCCTCAATGCTCGGGTGGAGGCTCATGAAGCTCAACGAGTTCGCAGAGGAGAGGAACCTGTTCTGCGGGGTTGATGAGAAAAGAAAGTGTAAGATAGTTGACATAGAGGGGATGAGGCGCGAGCTTTCGGGTATTGACGGGAACCTTGTCATTGAATCCCATTATGCGCATGAGATACCATCTGACATCGTGTTCGTCCTCAGGGTAAACCCCCGGGAGCTCAGGAAGAGAGGAAGAATGAAGGGCTGGAAGAAGGAGAAGACAGAGGAGAACGTCGAGGCAGAAATAATGGGGATATGCCTCCAGGAAGCGATTGAGGCGGGGCAAAGGGTGGTGGAGATTGACACCACTGGGAAGGAGGTGGAATCCGTTGCAGGGGAAATCGTGAAAAGAATAAAAGGAATGGAGGGATAATATAGCCATGTTCAATACGATGCTCCTTTTCCTCTCCCTGGTAATGATACTCGTCGGTGCGGGGTGGTTGATTGGAGGAATCTGGGGAGGTTTAATAGGCCTGGCCCTGGCAGCGGGAATAAACCTCTGGGCATACTGGTATTCAGACCGAATCGTTCTCAGGATTTACAAGGCAGAGCCTACCAATGACTACAAGCTGACAGGAATGGCAAAGAAGCTCGCAAAGGAGGCGGGGATTCCTGCACCGAGGATTTACATGGTAAAGGCCTCTAGCATGGTCCCCAATGCGTTCGCGACCGGAAGGAATCCTGAGAATGCCTCGATATGCCTTACAGGAGGAATGCTGAGCCTAGACGATGACGAGATAGAGGCGGTTATGGCACACGAGATGGCGCACATAAAGAACAGGGACACGCTGGTCCAGATGATGGCAGCGACCATAGCGGGCGCGGTCTCATACCTCGCGCAGATAGGATACTGGTCGCTTTTCGTTTACGATGATTCCGGTGGGAGGGGCAACATCCTCTCTGTAATCCTTGTCGTGATTTTCGCCCCCATCGCTGCAATCCTCCTGAAGCTGGCGATATCGAGGAACAGGGAGTTCGGCGCGGATTATACCGGAGCGCACCTGAGCAGGAAGCCCAGAGCGCTCGCCTCTGCATTGAAGAAGATTGACCAGCTCTCAAGGGAGAGGCCGATGACCATAAAGGGGGGCTCTGCAACCTCACACCTCTGGATAGTCAATCCCCTGAAGCCAGACTGGTTCAACGGGCTGTTCTCAACGCACCCGGACACAGAGGAAAGGATAAAACGGCTGGTTGATTTGGACGTTGGTGAGAAAATATGAAGAAGCTTGCCCAGAAGATAATAAACGCGGGAATGGATTTCAGCACAAAGAGGGCCCTCAAGAACACGATTAACTTCCTGGGGATTTCCCCCGAGAACATAGACCATCTCTACCTGGAGCTGAAGAACTCCATGGGAAAGGATGCAATTTCTAAGCTGAATAAGGAGCACGTTTTTGTCTTCCTTCCCCAGTGTTTAAGGAATTCAAAGACCTGCAAGGCAACCCTGGGCGAGGAGGGATGGAAATGCATGAAGTGCTCTGGCCACAGGAAATGCAAGGTCTACCAGATAAAGAAGAAGGCCGAGGAGAAGGGTCACAGGGTATTCGTGTGCCCCGGCGGCTCCATGGTAATCAAGATAATAAAGAAGCACAGGCCGAAGGCGGTCATAGGGGTCGCGTGCATAAAGGAGATAAGCATGGCCTTTGACGAGATAAAGGTCCCCGGATGCGGAATAGAACTCAGCAGGGACGGGTGCATAAACACCGACGTTGACCTGTCTAAGGTCTTCGAGATTCTTGGATGATTCCTTCAATGGCTTCAGTGTGGCCTGCGCCGACGAATGCCACTATCCTTCCATAGGATTTTGATATCACGATGAGCCTTGACGCGATGTAACTGTCCCTCTCAGCTATCAGGACCCTGTATATGCCAGGGAACCTCTTCCTTATCTCTTCTGTCGCCTCCCTTACAAGTTCCTTTTCAGGGACCCTGTTCAGGTCTATCCTCTTCCCCTTTCCGAACAGGGCCAGGATTGGACCTAAAACCAGCCCGCCAATGAGGAAGAGTATAAGATTGAACTTCTCTGCGGAGGAAACGCTCCGAAGCCTGTCAAATGTCATCGCTATGTCCCTGTCCACGAGGGCGACCTGTATTCCTCTCTCCTCCGCGGCGTCAACTGCGCTGAGCATCTCTTCCCCGGGAAGGATTCCCGTCCTCTTGCTGAGCATGCCCTGGACCCATCTCATCATGGCAAAGAAGACAAAATTCGCAGGGCCCAGGATGGCGAACGCGTCCCGCATGGAACCTCTTCCTGCTCTCATTCCATGGAGCCTCCTTAGATCCAGTTCCACTGCCACGCAGTCGGGATTCTCCCTTTCTATAACCTCCCTGACCATCCTCACGCTCTCCCCTGCAATATGAGAGGTCCCTACAACGACTATCCTTCCGGGTTTCCCCTCCCTGTCAGGAAGTTTCATAACAAGTGGTTGTATTAAATTGATATAAACTTGCCCTTCATTTTGCGGCAGCGTTCTTTCCGGAAGCGCTTTTGGTTTCGTCCCCAGGATTGTTTACATTGTTCCTGGGCTTGAAGCCAAAGGGGTTTAGCGCCAGGGGCAGGATTCTCACAAACCTCTTTTGGTTGGAAGGCCTCAGCCTCCTTTCTGGCTGAAGCCTCTTTCTTGAAAAGAGGCTTCTTTTGAACCTACAATCCCTTTCGGGAACCAGTTGTCCCGTTTTCATCTTCCCCGCAGGGAATCATCACAACCGGGCTTCGAGACTGGCGCGTTTTACGGGCACATGGCCCCCCTAACCAACGGGTACCTGCAGTCCGAAGGACTGACGGCCATGAACTAGCCATTCCGCCACCCTGGCACCATTAATAGACGGAAAGCTTGATTTAAATATACGGGACCAAATAACAACATGGCCGAGGCAAGGGTTGTTTTTGATGGAAAAACAAAAAAAGTGTCTTTCAGCGGAAAGAAGAGTGTGATGGACATCCTCCGCCTGGCGGGGATGAACCCTGACGTCGTGCTTGTCAGGAGAAAGGGCGAGATTGTCCCGGACGACGCTGCCGTTAAGGACAGGGACAGGCTCGAAGCAATGAAGATAGTTTCAGGTGGTTAGGTGAGGAACAAGATTCTTGTTGACATAGACGGGACAATAACTTCACTGGGAGATTATGTGATAGTCTTCGATGATATTGTCAAGAGGGTCGCGATGAAGATGGGTGTTGATATAGGGAAGTGGGATATGTGTAAGGTTTACAACAGCTTCCTGGCATCCGGTTACGTTAACAGTGAAAAGAACCTAAGGATGGCCGGGCTTGACCCCGATAGGTTCTGGGCAGAGGTAACGAAAGAGGACTGTGAGGAAAGGGAGAAGCGTTATGGAAAGAGCATAAGGCTCTATGATGATGTGAGCGTCCTGAGGAAGATGTCCAGCAACGGCTTTGATTTCGGGATAATAACGGACCAGCCAGAGGTCATGGCAGAAAGGTATGTCAAGAGATTCAGGTTGGATTTTTTCAAGGCAATGGTATGCGGCCATTACACAGGGACGCTCTCAAAGCCGGATTCCCTTGGCGTGGAGCTTCTGATGAAAAGGCTGCGTGCAACAAGGGAGGACTCTGTCATGGTCGGCGATTCTGACCAGGACGTAGTTGCTGCAAGGAGGGCAGGAATCCCGGTGATACATATAAAGAGGGATGAAGAGCATGATTATGGTCCACAGGAACCGGATGCTGCCATAAAGACATTCCATGAGCTTCCGGAAGCGATAAAGAGGGTTTCCAGGATATGACGTGGTTAGGATGAAGTGCAGTTGCGGAAAGAGAGCGGTCTTCTTCAGGAGATACGAGGGGAGGCATCTCTGCCCCGGATGCTTTGTCAGGTCTGTTGACAAGAAGGCGAGGAAGACCATAAGGTATGGGAAGATGCTCGGGCACGGGGACAGGATAGCCGTTGCTGTGTCAGGCGGGAAGGATTCAACCGCCCTCCTGCACATACTCCACAAGATAGTTAGCAGATGGAAGGATTCTGGGATGTTTGTGATAACCGTTGACGAGGGCATCAGGGGATACAGGCCAGAAACCCTTAAGAGGGCGAGGCAGGCCTGCAAAGAGTTGGGGATAGAGCACCACGTCTTTTCCTTCAAGGAAGAGCTCGGGAAGAGCCTTGACAGGAAGGTAAAGGGAATCAAACCCTCCGACGAGATAAGGGAGCCGTGCACTTACTGCGGCGTCGGGAGGAGGTGGATCCTCAACAGGAAGGCAAGGGAGCTGGGGGCGACCAAGCTCGCGGTTGGGCACAACCTTGACGACGAGGTCCAGTCGGTCCTCCTCAATTACATGAGAGGAGATTTACCGAGGGCGTCGAGGATGGGGCCCGTGACGGACTGGTCAAGGAGGAAGAGGCTCGGGGAGAGGTTCGTCCCGAGGATAAAGCCCCTGAGGGAGATTCCTGAGAAGGAGATTGCCCTTTACGTCCTTCTGAAGGGATATGACATAAGATGGGACGAGTGCCCCCATGCGGGCGGCGTGAGGTTCGATGCCAGGGACTTCATCAACAGCATGGAGGACAAGTATCCGGGGATAAAGTATACGATGCTCTACACCTTTGACAAGATAAACCCCTGCGTGAGGGAGGTATCTAGAAGGGGGGAGGGTGAACTGGTTCTCTGCAGCAAATGCTCTGAGCCGGGGTCGAGAAAGGTCTGCAAAGCGTGCGAATTATGGAGATAATCTTTTTAATGTTACCCAATTCGCCGGTAACCACCAGAAGGCCGCATTAATCCAATAGGGTAAATGCGGCTAACTAAATCTGGCAGGTAACTTTAACGAATTTTAATTGATTACAAAAAGCTTAACCAAAAAAAACTACCTGATTTCCCGTATCTGGAGCTTGTTATCGAACTTCCAGTAAAGGACCTCCACCCCGGAATCAATTATGCCCTTGAGCTCGTCAGGGACGGATGCATCGAACGTCTCGTATGACTCTAAATCCATTAGCTGGGCTATGTCACCCGAAACAGAGAGGACCTGAGCCTTCTTCTTCTCTATTACCGGTATCTCGACGTTAGAATCAGCCGGTTTCATCACGACCCTCTTCTTGTTGTCAAACAAGCCGACGCCCTCCAGCCTGACCTTCGCGGCACCGTGCTTCCCTGGCTTGGATTTGGTGAAGTTAGTTACCCTGCATGGCTCGCCGTCAATCATTAAGTAAGAACCAGGCTTGCATTCCTTCAGCGTCCCGACGGTTGTCGCCATGATAATAATAAGCCCCGCTGAAATTTAAAGGTTAACACAGAGCCGCATTATTTTGCTGGTTTGGTTCCGATGCATTGGGCAAATCTTAAGAGGTATCCGTCCGGGTCCTTGACCAGAAATTCCCTGTTGCCGAGTAGAACATTATCTTTCTGATACCAGTTTTCCTGGGGCTTTATCATGACAGGGAAATTGTTCTTCTTTAACGATTCGAATATGCTATCTACTTCCTTCACTTCAATCTGAAGGTTAATCCCTCTCCCGAACGGGTATTCCAATTTTCCTGTTGACCATTTTTTGTTGACTTCCTCTATCATTATCTGTGAGCCCTGTAATGATAGTAATGCAAACCTTGGCTTTTTTCTCCTGTATTCAATCCTGAAACCAATTATTTTTTCGTAGAAATCCATGCTTTTATCAAAATCTGATACGGCAAGTTCAGGAATTAACTTATTGAATCTCATGAATATAGTTGATTGGAAGATTAATATAATC
>CAYMDJ010000030.1:0-11657 GCA_964389315.1 uncultured archaeon | reverse complement strand
TTCGGGACACTTTGACAGACCTGTGACATAATCCTTCCAGCTACAGACTTTATACACAAAGCCGCCGAGACAGGCTTTGCCTTAAAAATGCCCGTTCTCACAAAAACCGTTTGTTTCTCACAAAAAGTCGATACTTTTAAGGCAAAGCCGCCGAGACAGAAACCTTTAAATATCCAAATGAATATATATTCATTATAGTAATGAATAAGTATTCATTACGTTCAAGAAAAAGAGGTGAGAAATATGTCAGGATTTGACAGGACAGGACCCCTTGGATATGGTCCGATGACAGGAAGAGGGATGGGGCCATGCGGTGCGGGCTACGCCAGGGGTGTTGGCAGAGGAGCAGGAAGAGGCTTTGGCAGAGGAATGGGTTTCAGGAGGGGGTTTGCCCCTGCATGGGGCTCCTCCTACGGTTACCGGCCCACGAGGGAGCAGGAGATAGCTGACCTCAGGGCAGAGAAGGAATCCATCCAGGAAGAGCTGAAACAGATAGATGAAAGGCTTAAAGAGCTGGAATCCAAGAAATAAACGCTCGGATTCCGTAAACAATCGCGAGGCGAAACATAACTGACCGTCATTGAGAGTATGCATCAAGACAGGCCCGTTAAAAATTATGAGGCGAAACTTTGAAGGACGGCTAACATTGATTGAAAGAAGCCGCCTCCGTAACAGAGTATGAGGCGAGACGATGCCGAGACCGATGAGATTTAGGAGGGTTGCAGGAATGCCCGGATACCCGTTCTTCAGGCCGGCCGGTGCGGGTATGCGTTCAGAGGGATTGGTAGTCCTTACAGTGGAGGAATTCGAGGCCATACGGCTGAAGGATAATGAGGACCTCGACCAGAAGGACGCTGCAAAGAAGATGAAGATATCCCAGCCGACGTTCCAGAGGCTCTATGAGTCGGCGAGGAAGAAGATAGCCGATGCCCTTGTCAATGGCAAGGCCATAAGGATAGAGGGCGGAAATTACATGTTAGCAGGAAGAGGTGGTATTATGCAAGGAAGAGGAAGAATGGGCGGCTTTGCTGCCGGACCGTCTGGTGAATGCGCATGCACAAAATGCGGACATAAAGTCCCGCATCAGAGAGGCATGCCATGTTACCGGATGAAGTGTCCTAAATGCGGAGCCCCAATGACAAGAGGATAGGAGGTGTAAATAATGAATATAGTAGTAAGTGCTTCTGGTCCTTACATTGACAGCCAGGTTGACAATAGATTTGGGAGATGTCCCTATTTCATCCTGGTTGAGGTGGAGGACAAGAAGATAAAGGGACATAAGAGCATTGAGAACACATCTGCAAACCAGATGGGCGGCGCAGGCATGACAGCTGCCCAGGCCGTCGCTGACATGAAGGCGGATGCAATAATAACAGTGAACATGGGACCGAGGGCATTCATCGTGTTCAGGCAGCTGGGCATGGAAATCTATCACGGAACAGGTACAGTGAAGAGTGTCGTGGAAGATTTCATTGCCGGCAAGCTGAAAAAGATTGATGAATCCACCGGCCCCGGGCACATGGGAATGACTGGTTCCGGCCCGAAACAATAAGAGATATATATCGGTGCATACAATGGATGAAGAGTTAAAGCAGATAAGGGAGAGAAAGATGAAAGAATTGATGGAGAAGCAGAACTTTCCTGAGAAGCCCCTGGAAATAAAGGACAAGGATTTTGAGGAAACTTTGGGAAAATATCCGGTGGTCGTGGTGGACTTCTGGTCAGAATTCTGTCCGCCCTGCAGGATGATTGCACCGGTACTGGAAGAGCTGGCAAAGGAGCTTCATGGAAGTGTGGTCTTCGGCAAGGTGTGCGTGGACACTGAGAGGGAGATGGCGATAAAGTTCGGCGTGTCTGCAATCCCCACCCTCCTGGTCTTCAGAAAGGGCAGGCTTGAGGACACGATTGTCGGCTATAAACCCAAGGATGCCCTCATGAAAATGCTGAAGAAGCATATTGGTTAGACTGCCAAAACCATGGGGGATGAGAATGAACGTCAGAAGCTTCCTGAGAAAAGAGAACGTAATGGCAGTGGTTGGTGTAACGACTAAACCGGAAAAATGGGGATACAGAGTTTACAGGACCCTGAGGGAATCCTTCCCAAGGGTCTATGCAGTCAACCCCAAATACAAGAAGATCGTGGGGGACAAGTGCTACGCGAGCCTGAAATCACTCCCCGAAAAGCCGGACGTCGTTATAACGGTCGTGCCCCCGGAAGTCACAGAGGATGTCGTTAAATCATGCAGGGAACTCGGAATAAGAATGGTCTGGATGCAGCCGGGCTCTGAATCAAAGAAGGCCATTGAGTTCTGCGGGAGGAACGGGATAGAATGCATGCACAGTGCATGCTTCGTGGTTGATGCTCTCAAGAAGAGGTTCGTTTGAATGAATACAATAGCAGTCACAGGAGGAAAGGGAGGGACAGGCAAGTCCACGATAGCGGCTTCACTGGCTGTGGTGATGTCAGATAAGAGGAAGGTCCTGCTGGCAGATGCTGACGTGGAATGCCCCAACGACCATTTAATCCTTTCTGTGAAGAGAAAGAAATTCAGGGACGTCTACCAGCCCATCCCGAAATGGGACTTCTCCAAATGCACGATGTGCGGGGAATGCGCAAAGGTCTGCAAGCAGAATGCAATAGTCGCGGTAAAGGGAAAATATCCTGCATTCGTGCCTGACCTCTGTATTGGATGCAAGGCCTGCGTCGTTGCCTGCCCTGCAGGGGCGATAGGAACGGGCAGGAAGAAGATAGGAACCGTCTATACGGGAAAGGGATATGGCATTGAGCTTGTTTCCGGTGAGCTGAAGCTCGGCCAGCTTGCCTCAGGGGAGATTGTCGCTGAGACGAGGAAGGACAGCGAGGAGGTTGCAAGAAAGAAGAAATCCGATTTCATAATCGTGGATTCAGCAGCAGGGGTTGGGTGCCCTGTCATAGCGTCCATACAGGGCTCCGACTTCGTGGTTGCTGTCACAGAGCCGACTCCATCGGCGCTTCACGACCTGAAGAGGGTTCTGTACATAGCAGAGCATTTCAGAATCCCCAGGGGAATCGTCCTTAACAAGTCTGACCTGGACAGGGGATTTGCCAGGAAGGTGGAGAATTTTGCCAGAAAGAAGGGAATCCCCATCCTGGGAAGGATACCCTACAGGCAGGATTTCGTTGAATCAACCATAAGGATGAAGCCCGTGGTAGCCCTCAACAGGGATTACGAGTCGGTTTTCAGGGAAATAGCAGACAAGATTACGGCTTCTCTATGATTTCCGCTCTATCGGGAAAGCCTGCTCTGGAGGACCTTTCTCGATGCCTCAATCTCGCTGATTCTCTTGTTAACACCCGGGGAATCCTGGGATATCCTGTGGTAGTTGTATATACCCTCGGTCACGGAGATTATATGCCTTATGACTTCCATGTTCCTGTCAGACCTCCAGTTATAGGAAACCTCGTTCATGCGACCGAGAAGCTCGTTCAGCTTGTTTAGGGTGAGGTTCATGCTGTTGAGTATGAGCTCCATCTGGAAGCTCCCGACGCTCTTCACGAATTCCCTTTTTCTGGAGTGCTTTATGCAGGTGACCCGCTGTATCTCCATGAGGGCCTCGTTGACGGAATTCATTGCAGACCAGAGATGCTCAGATGCTCCCCTCGGGGTCTTGCCCTCGCTGAACCTGTGGAGCAGGTTGTCCATGTCAGACCTGGGAAGGTAAAGAGCTGACCTGAGCCTGTTCACTTTCTCCTCGAACGATATGTCGTATATCTCCTTGAGTATGGTTTCCTGCTTGAACGAGACCAGCTTAGAGATGACTATGCCGAACATCAGGAGTCCGGTGACAGCCTCTATCACAGATATGAGCCTAGATATGCCCAGCGGGGTTATGTCCCCGAAACCGGTTGATGTTGCGGTTATGAAGCTGAAGTATATGGAATTGAGGATGACTTCGGTCAGGGATTCTGATGACAAGCCCTCCAGCCCGTTCCCGGGTGAGGCATGTTCCAGGAAGGAGAAGATAAGGCCGAATGCTATTATGATGGTTATCCAAACGAGGAATATCTTCTTGAAGCTAAGTGATTCTATGATGTTCTTCCTCACGAAATCCGGTATGGACTTCCCGTTCACACTCCTTGCCTTACTGGTCACCCTCCTGGTACCGGCCGCAAGCTTTCCTGGTTTAATCCTCCAAAGAAGCTCCCTCATCCTTCCCAGAAGATTCCTGGCATGCCTGATAAGGCTGCCCCCGTCCTTGTGCCTGTAAGAATACCTGGCCATACAGATATTTTGTAAGCATCCCCGATATAAGCTTTCCGCAGAATCAGCCCCATTTGTGACTGGGGTTCCTGGGAACTATCATCCACATTATCACGTAAAGGACGATTCCCATCCCGTACGCGAGGCTGAAGAGAATCCACAGGAGCCTTATCAGGGTCGGGTCAACACCAAGGTATTCCCCAACACCTCCGCACACCCCGCCGAGGATTCTTTCCTTCCCTGACCTGTAAAGCCTCTTTACTGGTTGGGTGACAGGTTTTTTAACAACCTTCTTTACGGCCTTCCTTTTCGCTGGCATTGATTATAATTGGGTTTGATTCTATAAAAATCAGATGAGGCCGGTCACCATCGCTATGCCAAGGCCCAGAAGAATCAGGCCTGCAACCAGATGGAGGCGATTTATGTTCTTCTCCCTCCAACCACCCACGTGCTCGATCTCTGCAAACCCTATGTAAACGAACAGGGTTATCCCGACCATGGGAAGGACGAAGATTATATTATATATGAGGAGCGGGATGAACGCAGCCGTCCAATCAACCCCTGAAAGAATTCCTCCTGCAACGAAGTAGGGCCCTGCTGTGCAGGGAAGCAGGAACAGGCTGACTATTATACCGACGAGGAAGGCGCCTCCGGGAGAGGTCGTCGAGCCTATTATCCTTTTCATCCTGGGCCTCCATGACGTCGGGACCTCCATGACAAACCCTCCGCCGCCATACCTGAAGAAGTCCTTGAGGTTGAACAACCCCATTATTATGGCAAAAACGCCCAGTATCCTGTAGAACCAGACGGTGCTCAACTGGGTTATCCCCGTGACTGCCTTGAACCCCACGATTATCAGAAGACCCATGAGGAAATAGCATAGGTATATGGAGAGCGTGAACAAGAGGCCTGCCGACAGGGCTTTGTGCTTTTCCTTGGGATACCTGGTGAGGATTGCCGTCAGGAGTATGACAAGGACGGCGAGCGCGCACGGGTTCACTGCGTCCACAGCTGCCAGGCCTGCCAGCTGGAGGTAGTTTATCTCCGGAACCAGTCCAGTGTTGTCCGGGGGGCCGGGTTCTCCAAGGGCTTTCTCTATCTCCTCCTCGAGGGAGCTTGTGCATGGGCTGTCGCCTATGCAATAGAAGTCACCGACAAAGACCTTGGGGACAAGGCCCCACTGCGTTGAGGGGACGCCGTAGTCCTGCTGAATCTGAAGGAAGAATTCCGATTCATCCAGCGTGTTCAGCTTGTGTATAGTGACCGGATAGCTCCCGTTTATGTCGCTGTCAAGGAAGTCTGACACCACAGAGCAATGCGGGCATCCGGGGGCATAGAAGAAGTAGACATCAGTTTCCGCAGCTGCCAGCGGCATAACGATTGTTAAAGTAAGCAGCATAGCCAGCACAGCCTTCATTGGAATCACAATCAATATTTCTTGGCATTGATATAAAAAACTTGCTGTTTGCTCCGGAGCTCACCAATAAAAACCATCGCGACAAGTATTTGCATGTATGACCTTGCCGTAAAGAACGTCCTCAGGCAGAGGATGAGAACCACCCTGACCCTTGTCGGGATAGCGGTGGGGATAGCTGCCATAGTCGCGCTCGGCTCTGTCGCAGAGGGCATGGATACCATGATAAACGAGGAGCTCCAGATAATAGCAGGTAAGATAATAGTTTACGAGGAGGGCGCGGGAATGGCTGACTTCTACATGTCCTCCAACCTGACCTATGACGACCTGGACGTGATATCCTCCATCGCCGGCGTGGAGGAGGTCATACCACTGATATTCTATTTCGAGGGAAGCATAGACTTCACAGACCTGAGCGGATACGTCTCTTTCATAGGCATAGACATGGACAAGATTCAATACCTCATAGGCGAGAACATAGGACTGGAATCAGGGGAGCTTATCTCCCCGCAGGACAGGGGGGAAGCGATGGCAGGAATCAACGCAGCGGGCGTACTCAACATAGAGGCCGGTGACTATGTAGAACTGAATGACGTTGAATACAGGATAGCGGGCATATTCGAGGAGACCGGCGTCAGCGACATTGACCAGAGCATCACGCTCAACATAGAAGACCTCCAGGACAACCTGGAGACGGATTCCTTCCAGATGATGTATGTAATCCCCGAGGACATCACCCAGGTGGATGAGATAGCAAAGGCGATAGAGGACACGGACGACAGATACATCACCCTTTCCGGAACGGATATGGCAAGGCAGATGGGGGACCTGGTCGACCAGATGAGGTTCTACACAACAGGCCTCGGCGCGATAGCCGCCGTCGTTGGAGGGCTCGGTGTGATGAACACCATGATAATGTCAGTCATGGAGAGGAGGAAGGAGATTGGATTGATGAAGGCAATCGGTGCAACCAACCGGCTGATAATAAGGCAGGTCCTCACGGAGTCGGCAGTCCTGAGCCTCATGGGTGGCTTGCTGGGGATTTTCCTCGGCCTCCTTGGAGCGCTGGCAATAGGTGCCATGCTCGGAGGATTCTTCACTGCTGTGGTGACACCCGGGCTCGCAGCAACGGGAATAGGCTTCGCCCTGTTCCTGGGATTCGTGGGAGGGCTCTACCCGGCGAGGCAGGCAATCTCCCTGGACCCCGTTGAGACGCTTAGGTACGAGTAATATGCAATGATTCCGAAACGCGAGGTCCGATAGGTTATTCCTCCTCCTTTCTCTTCTTCCTCAGGGGAAGCTTGGGCTTCCTGGAGAGCATGTACCACCTCCACTTGTAGTGGAGCTTCCTCCATAGGCGCTTCTCCCTCTCCCTGAGCAACATGTGGAGGATTACAGCGGTCACTATTATTATCAGCCCGATGAGGATGACCGTGAAGTCATACTCGAAGATTTCCCCCTCCCCGGGAAGGGTGACCTTTATGAGGCCGCTGCTGGTGACGGTCTGGTTGTCATACTTCAGCGATGCATAGAAGAGATAATAGCCGGGTTCCAGCTCGTCAGGAATCCTTATCCTCCTTATCACAGCCTTCTGCTGCATGACAGCCATGGTCTCGTGGTTGAAGAGGATGTCGTTCCCGTCAAAATCCCTGAGGGAGTAGAACAGTTCCACGTCAACCGGCTGGAGGTCCCCGAAGTTATACATGTATATGTTGCCCGAGACCTGCTCGCCCGGGTATGCAACCAGCGGTACGTCGCCCAGGTCCACCTGTATGTCAAACAAAGCCGCCCTCTCCCTTATCTCCATTATCGCGATGACATACCTCTCCACAGGGCCGGCCCTTATGACAATCCTCCCGCTGTAGACATCAACGTGCCCGTTCTCCGCCAGGGTGAACGCGACTGTAATCATCCTGCTCTGCCCACTCTCCAGGACAAAGCTCCTCTCGCTCAGGGTTATGTAGTCCTTTATTCCGTTTATGACCTCAAGTCCGAATTCGAGGGCATCCTCCCCGTTGTTCGTTACCTCGAGGTATTCAAGGACGGTCTCGCCCTGCCTCAGCTTTACCTTGATTATGTCCTTGTCAACAGTGAAGTTGTATATCCTTCCAACCCCCCCGCTTATTCCGCCACCAGGAGTTTCCGGCGGCTGGGTGGGGGTCTCTGCTGCATAATAGACGCCGTCAAGCCCGTTCACGGTGAACATGAAGGTCCCTCCTGAATAGCTGACCTCTTGGCACATGCTCACCGGACAGGGACTTCCGTTCCTCATTATCATGGGGTCATTGAAGCCGAGACCGTGGAGATACAGCATCGCGGATTTGTCCAGTGCGCTTATGTTGCTGGAGTTCACGAAAATCCGGTTTGCCGATATGTTGACAGCGTAATCCATGTCCACTATATAATTGACCGCAGAATCACCGATATTGACAATCTCAGCGAACCATATCCTACCGTACGGATTCTCCAGAATCATGTTGCTTATGTTCCTCAGCTCATCGTTCGTCATGCTGCCGAAATCAGTCGTGTTTCCCGTGAATTCCGTGTAAATGACGGTTATGTCCGGGTCAACCCTTATGCTCGTTTCCGAGGTGTTGACAGAAGCAAATCCGGTCAGGAACATCTGTATCTGGGGCCTGAACGCCCACATGGATATGTATATTAGGAACAATGTCGCTACCAGAGTCCTAAGTTTCCAGTTTCTCATCCTTTAATTATTGAACCGGATGTAATTTATAATCCGCAGCCTATCCCGTTCTCCACTGCCTTGAAATAGACGGTGTTGTTGTAAGTCCCTGCTGCCTGGCCCCCGGGCACGCTCAGCCAGAACCTGTAATAGTCATTGTTCCCGGGGACTATGTTCATTGAGCCCACCACGTATGAGGTTGTCATCTGGTGGGCATCGCTTATTGAAGGCCACGTCTCGTTGTTGGTCACGTTGTCAGCCCACGTGTAGTTGCCGAGGCCTATCTCATCAAGGCCGGATGTCGTAAGAGGGTCGGCCTTCACGCAGAGGTCGGCATTCACGCTGGAGTCGCTCGAAACGTTTATCCAGTAGAGCGTCTCGTTATACCAGTTGTCGTTTACTGTGCTGTTGTAGTTCTTCGTAGCGTTTGCATTGGTGGCAGGGAGGGCGGTTATCGTCCCGAACTCTATCCCTGCGGAGAGGTTGCCTGACATGGATATCGAGATGTATTTCTGTATCTGGGCCTCGGAATAGATTTCCTCTGTGGAGGTCTGGCCCCCTGTTATTTTGTCCGAGGAGGACCACAGAACAAACGATGCCTGTAAAAGGACAATAGCGATTATAATACCATATAATTCCCTTTTCCCCCACATCATGAAAAAATCCCTATTTCTTCCTCTTCCTGAAGTAGTAGTAGCCGCCTGCTCCTATAACAACAATCACACCAACTACCAGTGGTGTGTAGTCCCTCGGGTATTTGTTGCACACTACCCTCAGGGTGAGTGGTGCTGACACGCCCATTGACGTGCTTGAGCCCATTGCTCCACCGCTTCCTGAGGGGGCCTCCATTACGATAACCTCACCGTCGTACCTTACCTCTGGCTCTGAGCAGGTCTGCTCGCAGAACAAGAAATTTCCAACAAGGCAGTCGTCTGTGTAGACCTTTGGAACATAAAAGCAGAGGTTTATCTGCTTTGCATCCTCATGCATGGTCTCTGCCGGAAGGAACGTTGGTATGCTCTCCTCGCCAACGACCACCGGCCTGAGGGCGCTGGACACGCTGAGCATCGCGGTCACGTCCTCGTCCCAGGGGTTGTATATGCCATACGTTACGCAGTGCCTTGCGTTCTCAGCAACAGCCTCTGTCTGCGTGGACCACACGATTCCGACACCCTTGGCTGCCAGGACCCCCTGTGGGACTACCAACAAACAGAGCAATACTATCGCTGCCAGCTTCATGATGCCCATCATCAACTTCCCACCTATGTTCCGCAGGCCTGCCCTGCCTGGACTGCCTTGAAGTATACTGTGTTGTTGTAAGTCCCTGCTGCCTGTGCAGCCGGCACGCTCAGCCAGAACCTATAGTAGTTGGTCCCGCCGGCTGCCACGTCAGTTGAGCCCTTAAGGTATGATTCGTTCGTCAGGTTGTATGAACCCGCGAGGTCCGGCCAGGTATAATTGTTCGTTGTTGCATTGTCAGACCAGTTGTAGTTCGTGAGGTCTATCTCTTCCCCACCCGACGTGTTGAACCTGTCACCCTTCACGCAGAGGTCAACGGGCGTGTTGGAGTCAGAGGAAACCGCTATCCAGTAGAGCGTCTCGTTATACCAGTTGTCGTTTACTGTGCTGTTGTAGTTCTTCGTTGCGTTGACGTCAGTGGCCGGAAGGGTAGTTATCGTCCCGAAGCTTATGCCGTCACTGAGGTTTCCTGAACTGGATATTGAAATGTAATACTGAATCGTTGCATTAGACTCTGTCTGCTGGGTATAGGTCTGTGCCCCTGTTATCTGGAGCTGGGGTATGAAGGTTGATACAGTCCCAACAATCATTACGACAAGAATAGCAGCCAATAGCCCGAGAATCTTGTTTTCGGTATCCATTGTATATTATATTGGTCGCGAACTTATTTAAATTGTTATCGTGTTTTGCTGGTTTACAGCCTTATGGGCTGTGCCCGTAAGGGACGCCCTTTATGTCCACGTTGTTAGTATAGCTCCCTGCTGCCTGTCCAGAGGGGGCACTCAGGAAGAACTTCAGGTATATTATGCTCCCGTTCGGAAGGTCAGAGCCGATCTGGTTGCTAGAATAGTCCGTCGTCAAGGCAAACTTGCTCTGGCTGGGCACTGTGCTGTCGGTGTCGTTGTAGCTGAAGGTCTCGTTCCCGAGCCCGAGATGGTCATCACCGGCCGTCACAAGGTCACCGTCAGCCTTTATATATACGTCCACGTTGATTCCTGACGCGCTAACCTCCACGCTGTACATGGTTACACCTGCCCCGTTGTTGTCCTCTGCCGCGAGGTCTGTCACGGGCACGGTCGCTATCGTCCAGTTTATCCCCCCTGACAGCTCTGTGGACATCGCGATGGATATTGCCTGCTGCGCGTTCACCTCGAATTGCCATGTGCCAGAGACGTTGTCCGAGTAGGTATCGTTGGTGAAGACACGCCAGTAATATACGTCCTCTGCAAGCGCCTCCCCTGGCGTGAGAATGTATTCAGAGCCTGAAAGTCCGGTCTTGACAACCTCTGGTGAGAGGAAGTCAGTGTCATTATCCACCTGCAGCGTGTATGTGAATGAATCCCCGTCGGGGTCATACCCACCAGTCCAGTTGAAGAACGTGGTGTTGTCCCCGCTGACGCTCCCGTTATCCGGCTCGAGGAGCGTCACGTTCCAGGGGACCCTGTTCTGGACGGTGAAGAACTGGAGGCTACCTGCCTGGCTGTTGCCTGCGGTGTCATTGGCATAATATCTCCACCCTACACTCTCCTGGTTGGTGAGCTCAGAGTTGTCAATCACGTAAGAATACGTGCTTCCCACGTTGGTTATGCCAGTGTAGTAATATACCCAGGAGCCTGACCAGTTCCCGTATATCCAGACATGATCCAGGTTGCCTTCTGAATCCGTTATGGTTGCGTTGAGCGTTACGTCATCGTCATTGTATCCCGGCTCAGGGCTCTTAGTCTCCCCGGATATGGAGGGTGCGCTGGCATCACACTCCAGACTGATGCCTGACACAGAAGTCTCGTTCCAGTTGTTCTGCGTGTCCCTCGCTCCTGCCCAGGTGAAGCCCACGCTGGAGTCGCTTGACGTGCAGACCCAGTCGTAATACCACACCGCTCCGCCCGAGTCAGTGAAGTCATGGGTCAGAGAGTTTATCGTCCCGTTCACGTAATCCACGTCAGACACGTCATCGTATACATTTATGCTGAACCTGGCTGCCTCGTTCTCCCCAAGGAGAGAATCATTCACGCTCTCTCCGTCGAAGTACGGGGGTTCCGTATCCTTCGTGAACCACACGGTGTCATTGAGTCCCCAG